>NZ_VFTA01000005.1:0-246822 GCF_007003935.1 Mesorhizobium sp. WSM4310 | reverse complement strand
GTGCCGCGCGCCGCCAACGACGCGGCGCGCGGCATGGGCATGACCGACCGCCAGCGCCTGTTCGGCGTCGAATTCCCACTGGCCTTTCCGGTGATCCTCACCGGCATCCGTATCGTGCTGGTGCAAAACATCGGCCTTGCCACCATCGCAGCGCTGATCGGTGGCGGCGGCTTTGGCGTCTTCGTCTTCCAGGGCGTTGGCCAGACCGCGATGGACCTGGTGCTGCTCGGCGCGGTGCCGACCGTGGCGCTCGCTTTCGCTGCCGCCATCATCCTCGACGCAATGATCGAAATGACCGCCACCAAGCGCAGGGTTGACACGGCATGATCGAGATCGAAGGCATCACCAAGCGCTATGACACGACCACCGTCGTCGACGACGTCTCGATGGTCATCGAACCACGTACCATCGCCGTCATTGTCGGCACCTCGGGCTCGGGCAAGACGACGCTGCTGCGCATGATCAACCGGCTGGTCGAACCGACCGCTGGCATCATCAAGCTAGACGGCGCCGACAATCGTTCGGTGCCGAGCTACGAACTGCGCCGAAGCATCGGCTATGCCATCCAGGGCCACGGCCTGTTTCCACATCGCACCGTGGCGCAGAACATCGCCACTGTGCCGGTGCTGCTTGGCTGGGACAAGGATCGCATCAAGGCGCGCGTCGATGAGCTGATGACACTCTACCAGCTCGACCCCCAGGAATTCGGACCGCGCTATCCGCACGAACTGTCCGGTGGCCAGCAGCAGCGGGTCGGAGTGGCCCGCGCGCTCGCCGCCGAACCCAACGTGCTGTTGATGGACGAGCCGTTCGGCGCGCTCGATCCGATCATCCGCACCAAGGCGCAGGAAGATCTGCTGGCGATCCAGAAGCGCTTCGGCACCACCATCATCCTCGTCACCCACGACATGGAAGAGGCCGTGCACATGGGCGACAAGATCGCCGTCATGGATGCCGGCAAGCTCGTGCAGTACGCCAAACCCGCTGAGATCCTGGCAAACCCGGCCAGCAGCTTCGTCGAGACCCTGGTCGGCGCCAGCGAAAGGCCGTTCAGGCTGCTGTCGCTGGGACGGGTGCGTGACGCGGTGGAGATCGGCGCCGCCGAGGGCGAAGCCATCCCCGGCGATGCCAGCCAGCGCGATGCGTTGGCTGAACTCCTGTGGACAGGCCGGCCAGCTCTGCCGGTCAAAGGCGCCGACGGCAAGCCGCTCGGCCGCGTTACGGTGGATGGGCTGGTCAAGCGGGCGGCGAGGCCGGCATGAAAGCCTGGCTGCCTTTGCTGCTCAGGCTTGCACTGGTGGTGTTGCTTGTGGCGTTCGTCACCAGTCCGGACTGGTTTGAGCCCCTGCTCAAGCCGCTGACCGAGAACAACGCGCCGGTGATCTACAATCAGGGCAGCCTGCTGACGCTGACGCTGCTGCATCTGCGCATCGTGCTGATCGCCACCGTCGCGGCGACCATCGTTGCGGTGGCACTGGCCATCCTTGTCACCAGGCCGGCTGGCGCCGAATTCCTGCCGCTGTCGCGCAGCCTGGTCAATATCGGCCAGACCTTCCCGCCGGTGGCGGTGCTGGCGCTCGCCGTGCCGGCTGTCGGCTTCGGCGAGAAGCCGACGCTGATCGCTCTGTTTCTCTATGGCCTGCTGCCGATCTTCGAGAATGCTCTGACCGGGCTGACGACGCTGCCGGCCAATGTCGTCGAGGCGGCGCGCGGCGCGGGCATGACCGGCTGGCAAAGGCTCACCAAGGTCGAGCTGCCGCTCAGCGCGCCGATCATCCTGGGCGGCATCAGGCTCTCGGTGGTGATCAGCCTGGCCACCGCCACCATAGGCTCGACGGTTGCCGCCAAGACGCTGGGCGAGGTGATCATTGCTGGCCTTCTGTCCAACAACCTTGCTTTCATCCTGCAGGGCGGCCTGATCGTGGCGGCGCTTGCCGTGCTGATCTACGACGGATTGTCGGCGATCGAGCGCTATGCGGCGCGGCGCATGGGGCGCGAGGCGGAGTAGTCCTTTGGAAGCTGATGGCTTTGTCGGCACGATCCCCTTGCGTCATTTCAATCGATCTAAATGAGGGCCACGCCAGGCAGGGTCGTCGCGACTTTTGTCTTTTGGGCGAAAGCCGGGCAAAAACTGAACAATATCTTGACGTTCGCGGCACTGTTTCGCATACACCGATGCGAAGAGGCGGATTCCGTACGCGGGATTCCATCTTTATCTCATCGGCCCAGGGAGGGGTTCATTTGGGCCAACAATCGAGGAAAAATCGGCAATGACCATTATTTCCGCCGTCATCGCCTGCGGCTTGCTTTCTGTCCTGTACGCTATCTGGGCGACACGTTCGGTCCTTGCGTCCGACCAGGGCAACGCACGCATGCAGGAAATCTCCGCCGCTATCCGCGAAGGCGCGCAAGCCTATCTGGCGCGCCAGTACACGACCATCGCCACCGTCGGCGTGGTCGTGCTCTTGCTCGCCTGGTGGCTGCTTTCAATCACCGCCGCGATCGGCTTCCTGATCGGCGCCGTCCTGTCGGGCGCTGCCGGCTTCATCGGCATGCATGTTTCCGTGCGTGCCAACGTGCGCACTGCACAGGCGGCCTCCAACAGTCTGGCCGCCGGTCTCGACATCGCCTTCAAGTCGGGCGCCATCACCGGCATGCTGGTGGCGGGCCTGGCGCTGCTCGGCGTCTCGATCTACTACCTCATCCTGACCGGTCCCATGGGCCTGCAGCCCAATGACCGCATCGTTATCGACTCACTGGTCTCGCTCGGCTTCGGTGCCTCGCTGATCTCCATCTTCGCCCGTCTCGGCGGCGGTATCTTCACCAAGGGCGCCGATGTCGGCGGCGATCTGGTCGGCAAGGTCGAAGCCGGCATTCCCGAGGACGATCCGCGCAACCCGGCCACCATCGCCGACAATGTCGGCGACAATGTCGGCGACTGTGCCGGCATGGCCGCCGACCTGTTCGAGACCTATGCGGTGACGGTCGTCGCCACCATGGTTCTCGGTGCCATCTTCTTCGGCGGCACCGCCGTTCTCGGCGCCGCGATGCTCTATCCGCTCGCCATATGCGGCGCCTGCATCCTGACCTCGATCGTCGGCACCTTCTTCGTCAAGCTCGGGGCCAACGGTTCGATCATGGGTGCGCTCTACAAGGGCCTGATCGTCACCGGTCTGTTGTCGATCGCCGGCCTCGGCGTCGCCACCTCGGTATGCCTTGGCTGGGGCGAGATCGGCACGGTCGCCGGCATGGTCATCACCGGCAAGAACCTCTTCATCTGCGGCCTGATCGGCCTTGCGGTGACGGGTTTGATCGTGGTGATCACCGAATACTACACCGGCACCAACAAGCGCCCGGTGAACTCGATCGCCCAGGCGTCGGTCACCGGCCACGGCACCAACGTCATCCAGGGCCTCGCGGTCTCGCTGGAATCGACGGCGTTACCGGCCATCGTCATCGTCGGCGGCATCATCTCGACCTACCAGCTCGCCGGCCTCTACGGCACGGCGATCGCCGTCACCACCATGCTCGGCCTTGCCGGCATGATCGTTGCGCTCGACGCCTTCGGCCCGGTCACCGACAATGCCGGCGGCATTGCCGAAATGGCCGGTCTGCCCAAGGAAGTGCGCCACTCCACCGATGCGCTCGACGCTGTCGGCAACACCACGAAGGCCGTGACCAAGGGCTATGCCATCGGCTCGGCAGGTCTTGGTGCATTGGTGCTGTTCGCCGCCTACTCGAACGACCTGAAGTTCTTTGCCGCCAACGGCGACAAATATCCCTACTTCCAGGGCATGGGCGAGATTTCCTTCGATCTCTCCAACCCCTACGTCGTCGCCGGCCTGATCTTCGGCGGCCTGATTCCCTACCTGTTCGGCGGCATCGCCATGACGGCCGTCGGCCGCGCTGCGGGTGCCATCGTCGAGGAGGTGCGCAAGCAGTTCCGCGAGGATCCCGGCATCATGGCCGGCACCTCCAAGCCGAACTACGCGCGTGCCGTCGACCTTCTGACCAAGGCGGCGATCCGGGAAATGATCATCCCGTCGCTGCTGCCGGTGCTGGCGCCGCTCGTCGTCTATTTCGGCGTGCTCTTGATCTCGGGGTCGAAGGCCTCGGCTTTCGCCGCCCTCGGCGCCTCGCTGCTCGGCGTCATCGTCAACGGCCTGTTCGTCGCCATCTCGATGACTTCGGGCGGTGGTGCCTGGGACAACGCGAAAAAGTCGTTCGAGGACGGCTTTGTCGACAAGGACGGCGTCAAGCATCTCAAGGGTACCGAGGCGCACAAGGCTTCGGTGACCGGCGATACGGTCGGTGATCCCTACAAGGACACCGCCGGCCCCGCGGTCAATCCGGCGATCAAGATCACCAACATCGTGGCGCTCCTGCTTCTGGCCGTGCTCGCGCACGGCTGACCCTGGCCGTCAGATAGAAACCCGCGGGGAGCGATCCCTGCGGGTTTTTGTTTGGCTCCGTCAGGTTCCACCGCCACTTCAAACCCGAAGATCCGCTCGATTTGACGCCGGCTAGCCCCGTCCTCGCCAGCGTGGCTCGCCTTGGCCAAACAAAAACCCGTGGGATCGCTCCCACGGGTTTTTGGTCGCCTGAGATGGTGCTGCTTCTCAAGGGGAAGCAGGGTCTGATGATCAGGGAGTGCCGCCGCCGGGGATGCCGGGGGCCAGCTTGCTGGCGCCGTTGATGATCTGGCTGAGGAAGTTCTGGTCCTTGCCGCCAGTTGGCGTGGTGCGCGAGATGAAGTCGAAAATCTTGCCGTCCTTCATGCCGTAATTGGCGATCTGGGTGACGCGGCCATCGGCGCCGAAATAGACCGCCAGAACTTTCTGGTCGACGAGCCTGGGCTTATCGAAGGCGACATAGCGCTTGCGCGTCTGCGAAATGTAATAAAATGCCTCGTTGTCGAAAGTCGCCGTGGTCGACGGCGTGCCAAGCGCCAGAAGCACCTGCTCACGGCTGGAACCGACTGGCACCGAATCGACGGCCTGCTGGTCGTAGACGTAACCTTGCGTGAATGTCTCGCTCGGATTGAGGTCGCCGATCATCTTGTTGGTGTGACACGCCGAAAGCGCCGAAACGACCAGCAGCAGCGAGATCGCGCCGGCAGGCCTGGACGAGAAGGTCGACTTGAAATTCAGCGCGCGCAACAACAATTCTCCATTATATCGCCGCAACTTGCGCTGGGCCGCAAAACCGGTAAACCAGCTTGCCTGCCGATGCAACAAGGCCAATTCAACAAACGGTCCCCGGGAGACCATCCCCATGTTCCAGCGCCTTTTTGGTCGCGAACGCCACGCCAACCGCGCCATAACGGACGCGCTTTACGCACAAATCGTGGCGGCGGCGCGGCAGACCGTATTTTATTCCCACTGGAATGTGCCGGACACGCCGCTCGGCCGTTTCGAGATGCTTTCGCTGCATATGTTCCTGTTCCAGCATCGCTTGCGCGGCGAAGACGGCGTGGCGCAGGAGATCGCCCAGGTGCTGATCGACGAGTTCTTTCTCGACGTCGATCATTCGCTGCGGGAACTGGGCATTGGCGATGTCGGCGTGCCCAAGCGCATGAAGAAACTGGCGAAGATGTTCTATGGCCGCACCGCCGCCTATGATGATGCGCTGGAAAGAAACGATCGCGACGGCCTGACCGCGGCACTTGCACGCAATGTCCGGCCCGATGCCGGCACGTGGCCGGAGGCGCCGCAATTGGCCGACTATGTCGCCGACGCCTGCCGGCAGCTGGCCGCGCAGCCGTCCGAATCGATCGTTTCCGGCGCGGCGGTGTTTCCGCTCGCCAAGGGAGGTGCTTGATGAAACATGCTGATCCGCGAAGCCCAGTTTCCTTTTTCGCCAATGTCGCCCGGCTGCCGCAGAAGGGCCTGCCGGTGGTGATCGAGGCCGACGCCGCCCAGCGCGCCGCGCTCGCCGAGGAGCACGGGCTGCTGTCGGTCGAAGCCTATCGCGCCGAACTCCTTGTCGTTTCCTGGAAGCGCAATGGCGTCAAGGTCAGTGGCCGTGTCGAGGCCGATATCACGCAGGCCTGCATCGTCACGCTCGACCCCGTCCAGGCGCATATCGACGAGCCGGTCGAGGCACTGCTGTTGCCCGAGGATTCCAAGCTTGGGCGGCAGGGGTTCGAGGGCGGTGGCGAGATCCTGCTCGATGCGGACGGGCCCGACAGCCCCGAAACATTCTCCGGCGACACCATCGATGTCGGGGCGCTAGCCGAACAGTTCTTCGGACTGGCCATCGACCCTTATCCGCGCAAGCCGGGCGCGTCGCTGGATGCCGGCGGCGATACCGAAGCGGCGGAGAATGAATTTCAGCAAAAACTGCGATCCTTGCTGGGAAAATCCTGAAAACCTCGCCCGCGATGGAAAAGTCGGTTGTGCGAAAAGCCAAAACCGCTATTTTCGCCGAACCTTTGCGATCGCTAAGCGACTGCCGCCTAACCGTGAGATGAATACCGCGTGATCAGGATTTCCATCGATGCCATGGGCGGCGATCACGGACCAGCCGTGGTCATTCCGGCGCTCATGACGGTCGCGACTCGCCGTCCCGACATCCGCTTCGTCATCTACGGGCGTGAGGAACTTGTGCGCCCCGAACTGGCCAAGTTCCCCAAATTGGCCGAGGTGAGCGAATTCTTCCATTGCGAGATCGCGGTCAGGATGGACGACAAGCCCAGCCAGGCGTTGCGCCATGGCCGCTGGAAGTCGTCGATGTGGAAGGCGGTCGAAGCGGTCAAGTCAGGTGCCGCTGACGCTTGCATCTCCGCCGGCAACACCGGCGCGCTGATGGCGATGTCGAAATTCTGCCTGCGCACCATGGCCACCATCGATCGCCCGGCGATCGCGGCATTGTGGCCGACATTGCGCGGCGAAAGCGTGGTTCTGGACGTCGGCGCCACCATTGGCGCCGATGCGCAACAGCTCATTGATTTTGCCATTCTCGGCACCGGCATGGCGCGCGCCGTTTTCGGCATTGCCCGGCCCACCGTCGGCCTGCTCAATGTCGGCGTCGAAGAGATCAAGGGCCAGGAAGAGGTCAAGGAGGCAGGGCGCATGCTGCGCGAGGCCAACATGGCCTCGATGAACTATCACGGCTTCGTCGAAGGCGACGATATCGGCAAGGGTACGGTCGACGTGGTCGTCACGGAGGGCTTCGCCGGCAACATCGCACTGAAGACCGCGGAAGGCACCGCTCGCCAGATCGCGGGGTATCTGCGCGCCGCGATGAGCCGCACCCTGATGGCCAAGATCGGCTATGTCTTCGCCAAGGGCGCCTTCGATCGCCTGCGCGAAAAGATGGATGTCGGCCGCTCCAATGGCGGCGTCTTCCTGGGGCTGAGCGGCATTGTCGTCAAAAGCCATGGCGGTGCAGATTCGGACGGGTTCGCCGCGGCGATCGAGCTCGGCTATGACATGGTGCGCAACAATCTGCTCGACCGCATCGAAGCCGACCTGGACCTGTTTCATGCACGCAACCCGCGTGCCCTGTCATCCCGGAAATCCGACGTCGTTACCGACGCGAAGGAATAGGAAAGAACTTTGATCAGATCAGTCGTGCGCGGCATGGGCGCCGCGCTGCCCCGCCGCATCATGAAGAATGCCGATTTCGAGGGCATGGTTGAAACCTCGGACGAGTGGATCGCCCAGCGTACCGGCATCCGCCAGCGTCATATCGCGGCCGACGACGAGACGACGGCTTCCCTGGGAGAGGCCGCGGCACGTGCCGCCCTTGCCAATGCCGGACTGACGCCTGATGACATCGACCTGATCGTGCTGGCAACGTCGACGCCCAACAACACATTCCCGGCCACAGCGGTCGAGATCCAGAACCGGCTCGGCATGCATCACGGCTTCGCCTTCGACATGCAGGCGGTGTGTTCGGGCTTCGTCTATGCGGTCACGACAGCCGACCTCTACATCCGTGGGGGGCTTGCCAAACGTGTGCTGGTGATCGGCTCGGAAACGTTCTCACGCATCCTCGACTGGAGCGACCGCTCGACCTGCGTGCTGTTCGGCGATGGCGCGGGGGCACTTGTCCTGGAGGCGGGCGAGGGGGCCGGCACGATTGCCGACCACGGCGTCCTCGCGGCCAGCCTGCGCTCCGACGGCGTGCACAAGGACAAGCTTTTCGTCGACGGCGGACCGTCGACCACGGGAACGGTCGGTCACCTCAGGATGGAAGGTCGCGAAGTCTTCAAGCATGCGGTCGGCATGATCACCGACGTCATCGAGGCAACCTTCTCCGCCGCCGGCATATCGGCCGACGATCTCGACTGGTTCGTGCCGCACCAGGCCAATAAACGAATTATTGACGCATCCGCCAAGAAGCTCGGGATAGCAGAGCAAAAGGTGGTGGTTACGGTCGATCTGCACGGTAACACCTCGGCTGCTTCCGTGCCGCTGGCGCTGTCGGTGGCCGTTGCCGATGGCCGCATCAAGAAGGGCGACCTCGTCCTCCTGGAAGCGATGGGCGGCGGCTTCACCTGGGGCGCCGTTCTGGTTCGCTGGTAAGTGCCGAACGGCTCGGTTTCGGTCCTTGACCTTGCCGGATCAATTACTTAGGCTCTACCGTTGTTGTGCCGATTTTACGTTTTGAACTGATGGGACGGTCGCATGGGGGGAAAGACACTTACGCGTGCCGACCTGGCGGAGGCCGTCTACCGAAAGGTCGGCCTGTCGCGCACTGAATCCGCCGAACTGGTCGAAGCCGTGCTGGACGAAATCTGCGAAGCCATTGTGCGTGGCGAGACGGTCAAGTTGTCGTCTTTCGCGACGTTCCATGTCCGCTCCAAGAACGAGCGCATCGGGCGCAATCCCAAGACCGGCGAAGAGGTGCCGATCCTGCCGCGCCGGGTGATGACGTTCAAATCGTCCAACGTGCTGAAGAACCGCATCTTGCGCTCTCACCAGAACAGCAAGGCAAAGGGCGGCAAATAGCCTTCATTGTACGGTTGAAAACCGGCCCCGCGATCACGCCGGGCTTGAATATTGCTTCACAAACCGCTGAAATAAGGCCCGATTCGGCAGCATGGCCGGATTGGTGTTCGGCGTATGATCCATTCCGCGCAAATGGAATGAGCGTCTCTTTGTTGAGACTGATCTCGCTGAAGACCGTTCCGGATCACGCTCCAGCGTGAGGATTTCGCCCATGGACAAGAGCCCTGACGCCTTCCGTACCATCAGCGAGGTCGCCGAAGATCTCGACCTGCCACAACATGTGCTGCGCTTCTGGGAGACACGCTTCAACCAGATCAAGCCGATGAAGCGCGGCGGCGGCCGTCGCTATTACCGGCCGCAGGATGTCGAACTGATCAAGGGCATCCGCCACATGCTCTACGACCAGGGCTACACGATCAAGGGCGTGCAGAAGTTGCTGCGCGAGAACGGCAATCATTTCCTGGTTGCAATCGGCAATGGCGACATGGCCGCCGTCGAGGCGATCTCGCAACGAAAGCAGGCCGATCAGGTGCCGCTGACGCCGGCGGCGCAGCCGCGCGGCGGCGATGACGAGTTGGTTGGTCAGCCAAGGGTCAAGCCGAGCCGTCGCTTTTTCGGTCTGGGCAAGAGCGATGAGGAAGGTCCGGTTCAGCCGGACTCGTCGAAACTGTCGCGCGACAATCGCGCGCTGCTGCAGGAGGCGCTGTTCGACCTCCTGGAATGCAAGCGCCTGCTTGACCAGGTGCGCTGACCGCGCGAAGCGCTCTGAAGCCTCGAAACCGGAACCCGCCTTGGGGTGAGGCGTTACGTTTCCTTCTGCAAGACGTCGTTCAGCAAGACGACGTCGCATGGCAAGACAAGGAAACGCATGATGGCATCTTTTTCGACCCTTTCGGACATCGACCTCGAAAAGCAGGTCGCGGCCCTTTCGAGAGAACTCGTGGCGTTGCGCAAGGCGGTGTCAAAGCGGGGTGGCGCCTACTATGAAGATGGCCGCGATGCCGCGCTCGACACATATTCGGATCTCGCGGGACGCCTGCGCGATGCGATGCCGGCAATCCGCAAACAGGGCAGGGTGGTCGAGAAATCGGCTCGTGACCATCCGGCAGCGGCCGCCGCGGTTGGGCTTGTGGTGCTTGGTCTGGTCGCCAGCCTGCTGTTCAGCCGGCGCTAAGGGCGCTCTCGGTCATAAGACAAGTGTTGGCGAAGCGTGAGCTGCCATCGCGCGACAGGCAGAGCGGTGCTGTCCATCCAGGAGATATCGGGCCTTGCCATCATCGGGATGCCCGGCCCTGTTCGCGAAGGCCTGGTGTCCAGCCTGGCATCGCATGACCAGGAGAAGACCAGCCTTGAACAAGAAACCAAGGCCGGTCGTCTCGTTGGCAGTCTGTATTTAGTAGGCCTTCTTCATGTGGTGGCGGTGATGAACGTAGTGGTGAACGCGGTGATGACGAACATGGTGATGATGGACGCGATGATGACGATGATGCTTTGCCATCGGGGCCGCATCGGCGCTCGTCGCACCGATGACCGGCGCCGTGAAAGCAAGTGCAACTGCAAGCCCGAGGGCCGAGAGGAGGGACTTCTTCATGGATCGTTTCCTTCTTTCGCCGGCAGATCTTAAAATCGGGTCGATGGCCCGATCGCCGCGAATGGAATTACGCTCCTGTTTTTTTTCGTCAGTATTTCCCGATTGTAGAATTGTGTTTCCGGCGTGTTTCTGGGGAACCGGCTTCCCGACACTTTATTGTGAGGGCCGAAAAGCCGGCTCTTGCCGCTGATTGTGGCTACATCGGCGGGATCACGCCATTGTTTCCCACCACGACGCGGCTGGAACTCAGCGTCCCGTCAGCCTCGCGCTGGGCGGTGGCGAAGACCGTCGCGCCCGGCTTGAGATCGGCCGGCGTGGCCGGGGCGAAGGTCACGACGGGCGTGCCGTCGGGGATCGAAATCTTCTTGGTCTGCCCGTTGTCGTAGGTCAGCGTCACGGCGCGCCCGCTGATGTCGGTTACGTCGGCCACTGTGCCGTTGGTCATGCGGCTGTTCGGGTGCAGATCCCAGGGACGGTCGCCTTCGCCAGTCCCCTTCAGGGCGGCTGGGAAAATCACCACCTCCAGCGCGCCGCTGCCGCCATCCGCCTTCGAGACGGAGGCGATGCCGAGGAAATCGCCCTGCTTGATGTCCCTTTGCGAGGCGCTGGCGACGCCGGAAATCTTCCACCCGGTATTGAGCTCGATCGCGGAGGTGTCGCCCTGACGGGTTTTGACGGTCAGCAGCGACGGCTCGAAACTGACCACCGTGCCGCGCACGCGCAGCGTGTCAGCCGCCTCGGCGGTCGCCGCTCCGGCGGTGAAAAGGCTGGAAATCGTGCCGAGCACGAGGAGGGAAGTCTTGAAGTTCATAACGGGGATCCTTCTGGGAACGGGCCGGCTGGAACCGGATGGTTTTCACGCCGGCGCATCAGAACAACGAACAGGTGGGCCTAAACCTCCGGGCAAAAAGGTACCGGGCCGTTCAAAAGAACTTGATGGCGCGATGTGCGTGCGCCGCCTCGCGGGTCCGGTTCACGATAGCGTGACGGCCTGTTTGGCTCTTGGCAAATCGCTGGCGAGCGGGCATGTTCCTGCTCGTCTCAGGCAACGCTCCATTTTTGATCAAACTCTTTCAGCCAGCGGAGTTGCCAATGCCCAACAATGCAAAAAGCCATGCCCTCTCCGAACCGTTAGCCGGTGAGATCGGGCCGAATTACACCACCCTCAGAGCCATGCGGGAAACCCGCGGATACAGTGTGGAAGAGCTTTCCCTGACTTGCGGCCTATCGGTCGGCGAGATCGAGGACATCGAGAACGGCCGGGCGGCCGATGCGTCGAAGCTGCGTCGTATTGCGTCCGCGCTTCGCCTGCCTCAGGACGCCCTCATCGTTGCCGCCGCGCCGAAACCGGCCCCGCAAGGCCGACCCCTGGCATAGGCCAGGCCCAGCCATGCAAAAAAGAACCCGCCAAGGCCCGCCTGGCGGGTTTCTTGTTGATGCCACGGCGTTCTCCAGCAGGCCGGGCTTGCCGATTTACAGGTCGCGCGTGTTTATTCCTGCGGCATCCAAATCCGCGCCGATCGCGTCTGCCGTGTATCGAGGTGAACTGTGGTTTTTTCGCTATGAGCCTGGACTCCGTTCGTGCCTTCTTCGCCGCTCATGCGCCTGACATCGAGGTCATCGTCACGCAAACAAGCTCGGCGACGGTGACGCTGGCGGCGGAGGCGCACGGCGTCCTGCCGGCGCAGATCGCCAAGACGATCTGCCTACGCGTCGGCGAGCGCACCATGCTGGTGGTGACCAGCGGCATCGCCAGGTTGGACAATCGCAAGTTCAAGGACCAGTTCGGCGGCAAGCCGCGCATGCTGGACGCGGACGAAGTGGTTGCCGCCACGAGCCATCCTGTCGGCGGCGTCTGCCCGTTCGGCCTGCCGGCACCGCTGCCGATCTATTGCGACGTCTCGCTGCGGGAATTCCAAGAGGTGGTGCCCGCCGCGGGCGCCACCAATGCCGCGGTACGGATTGCACCGCAGCGCATGGTCGACCTTACCGGCGCCGAATGGATTGATGTCTGCCAATAGCGATCGAGCGATGCTCCGCATGGCCGAAAATCTGACGACCTCGCCCGATAGAGTTGCCTAATCGAATCTCTACGCTAGTTTGGGTGACATCGGGTGCAACTGGCAAAAGGCGCGCCCGGCTGAGAGACCGCATTGCGCTCCCGCCTCACCAGGGAGCGCAAGACGTGGCGGAAACCAATCCCAATTCAATCAGGCAAGCTCAGGTCGCAAAAGCCCTGGTGATCGAAACCGGGATATCAGAGGAGCAGGCGCTAGACCTGGTGCGACTGCTGGGGCCTAACTGTTCTTCGCTTCTTTTCCACGCCCGCGCCTTGAAGAAGGCAGGGAGCGCCGGCTTGTAGTTTTGTACTGCAGCCCTTGCGTTCGCGGCTTGCTCGCCCGATAGTTCCGGGCGGGGTGCTGAAAGTGATCATGGCCGGCGAGTATCTGGACCATCTATTGGAGTGCCCCTATTGCGGCATCATCCGTCTGCAGATTCCAACAGACGCTCAACCTTCAACGCCGATCAGCTGCGCCGATTGCAGCCAGTATCTTGGCACATGGGATGAACTTCAGAGCGATTTCGAGCGCCAAGGCGGGAACAGCGGGGTGTTCCGCCTCGAAAAGGGGCGCATACAGAAGCTCGATTGAACTGGCGCCCTTGTCCGCAATAATTTCAAACTGAGAGACTACCCCCGATAGACGTAGATTGTTTGCGTCAGCGGGCAGGAGTATGCTGTTTGGTCGCCGAAAAGAGCGAGATTTCGAGGAGGAACCTATGGCACGCAAATACATTGACTGCCGAGAATTCCCGAGCGAAATGAAATGCACCGTTGCAATCTCCGCAGATCGGGAGGACGAACTGATCGAGGCTGCGGTACAACACGCTGTGTCTGTTCATGGGGAACACGATACCCCTGAGTTCCGCTCCGAGGTCCGGAAATCTATCCACGAAGGCGCACCTGCTCCCTGAGCCCAGGCGGCTCTGGGTAAAGCTCCGCCCGGCTCTGGCCGAGCGTACGACGCGATATTGGTGAAGTTTTGCGATCGGTCCGCCGGCACCCTGTCGGAAGGTGGTGGGCAATGACCGACAAGGGCGCACATACTAGCAGCGGTGCCGCTGGGCCTGACCAGTCGGGCTCGAGAGCGCTGTGCTGGCTGACCCGAAGCGTCCGCTCACTACCCGCCGAAAGATGTAGTGTCTCAAGCGCAAGGTGCGCTGACGAATTTCGGCGTCATTTCCGCAGCCTCATTCCGCGCCAGCACCCGCTGCCTCACGGTGGCGGGTTTTTAACGGGCACAACGGAACAAGAGGCTGACGATTCGGTTTTCCCTGTTGCAGCGCCGTGGCTAATCCTGAGGCCGGCAGGGGTTGGAGGAAACTGGATATGCGGAACAAAATCAAAGATCCTCCTCCGAAGGAGCCCGACCCCAAGAAGACACCAATCCCTCATCGCGACAATCAAGCGCCCTCGGAGCTTGAACATGTCGATCCACCGCCGCGAGACGTCCGAGAGGCACCGGTGCCGAATCCAAACGGGATAAGAAGTCCCGATCGACGGGCAGATGCGAACGATGCGCCGCCGGCTCGCTGGACGTCACCGAAAGGGAGAGTGGTACTCCCTGCGTTACCCTAGAGATGGAAAATGAAGGTGGACTTTTGGGGGCAAGTCCTTGTCTTAAAATGGTCGGAGTGGCCGGATTCGAACCGACGACCCCTTGACCCCCAGTCAAGTGCGCTACCGGGCTGCGCTACACTCCGGACCGAGCGCGATGTATCGTGATAACCCTGCCCGGGTCAACCGAAATTCGGCGTTTATCGCGCCTGCGTGGATGCGATCGCCGGCGCACCTGGAAATGCCGGCCGCGACAGCCGCTGATGGCGGTACTCCAGGGCGATGGCGCCCCACACCAGCCCGAGCAACAGATACATGTGGCGCCAGTGGTCGATGTCGATGAAGGTGCCGAGGCCGATATTGCCGATGAAGGCGACATAGGCGCACAACAGATAGGGCTGCCACGGCCGGTCGCGCAGGAGGATGCGGAACCCGGCCACCATGGTCCAGACGACGAGCGTCAGGAACGACACGAAGCCAAGCCAGCCATAGTCCATCAGCATTTTCAGCCAGATGTCGTGCGTGTCCTCGCCGAACATCTTGCCGAAGACCAGCGGCCCGATGCCGAACGGACGCTCCATCGCCATCTGGAAGCCGATTGCGTAGCGGGCGAAGCGGCCGAGGCGCGCGGTGTCATAGCTCTGTTCGAGATGCGCGCGGCTGGAGAACATCTCCGCCACGCCGGGCAATTGCAGGATGACGATGATGGTGATCGTCAGCATTGACAGCGCGGCGATGGTCATGATCACCACGCGCAGCCGGAATTTGCCGCTGGCGCTCTGCAGGAACAGGCAGCCGGTGAGCAGTACCGCCGACACGGCGAACATGCCCCACGCGCCGCGCGAGAAGGAGAAGAAGATGCCCAATGCGATGATCAGCAGCGGCACCGCCAGCAGCGGCATGCGCGCGACCGAACCTGTCAGGATCAGATAGAGCAGATAGATGCCGGGCAGCACCAGGAACGGCCCGAAGACGTTCGGGTCCTGGAAGGCGCCGGCGGCGCGGTCGTATTTGGTGAACATCTCCGCGCCGGGGAAGGCATGGAAATAGCCGGCTATGCCGAGCAGCGAGGTCGCCACCGCCGAGACGACATAGGCATTGAAGATCAGCCGGTAGAGGCCTGGTTGCGTGGCTGTCACCGACGCGAAGAACACCGCGCTGAAGGCGAGAAACAATGACACGGAGAGATAGAGCGGCGTGAAGGCGAGGTCCGCCATCTGCGTCATCGAGATCATGCCGCCGATGTTCATCGTCACCAGCAGCACCAGCAGCGGCATGGCCGCGCGAGAAATCCGCAGGCCGAAGAGCGCCCAGATGGCGATCAGCCCGGCCATGTAGATTTCGTAAGGCGCCGGCTCGCTGATGACGAAGCCGGACAGAAGGATGCCGACCACCACCGCACTGGAGGAAATCAGTGCGGTCAGCTTGGCGTTGACCGCGGCTTGCGGCAGTTCATGGGAAATCGCGCTCAATAGGCGTTTTCCGTGTTGAGCAGCCGGATCGGCGTCAGGAACAGGATTCTGAGATCGAACAGCAGCGACCAGTTCTCGATATAGTAGAGGTCGTACTCCGTCCGCATGCGGATCTTCTCATTGGTGTCCATCTCGCCGCGCCAGCCGTTGATCTGCGCCCAGCCGGTGACGCCGGGCTTGACCTTGTGGCGAGCGAAATAGCCGTCGACCACCTCGTTGTAGAGAAGGTTGTGCGACTGCGCGGCGATCGCATGCGGGCGCGGGCCGATCAGCGACAGCGAGCCCAGCAGCGAATTGACGAACTGCGGCAGTTCGTCGATCGAGGTCTTGCGGATGAAGCGGCCGACACGGGTGACGCGCGGATCGTTCTTGGTCACGGTCTGCTTGGCGGTCGGATCCGACCGATCCGTGTACATCGAGCGGAACTTGTAGACCTCGATGATCTCATTGTTGAAGCCGTGGCGCTTTTGCTTGAACAGCACCGGTCCCTTGCTGTCGAGCTTGATGGCGATCGCGGTCGCCAGCATCACCGGCGAGAAGACGATGATTCCGATCAGCGAGAAAACGATGTCGAAGGTGCGCTTGGCGACCGAATCCCAATCGTTGATTGGCTTGTCGAAAATGTCGAGCATCGGCACCGAGCCGATGAAGGAATAGGCGCGCGGACGGAACTGCAGCGCGTTGGAATGCGCCGAAAGCCGGATGTCGACCGGCAGCACCCACAGCTTCTTCAACAGTTGCAGCACGCGCGTTTCGGCGGTCAGCGGCAGCGACACGATCAGCATGTCGATACGGGCGATGCGGGCGAACTCGATCAATTCCGAAATTGTGCCGAGCTTGGGATAGCCGGCAACGATCGGCGGCGAGCGCTTGTCGGAGCGGTCATCGAAGATGCCGCAGATGCGGATATCGTTGTAAGGCTGCTTTTCGACAGAGCGGATCAGGATTTCCGCCGCCTTGCCGCCGCCGACGATGACGGCGCGCCGCTCCATGCGGCCATCGCGTGCCCAGCGCCGGATCAGTCTCGACATGACCAGCCTGAGGCCGAACAGGAGGACGAAACCGACGACGAACCAGGTGCCGAACAAAAGCCGCGAATAATCTTCCGACATCTTCATGGCGAACGCTGTCAACGCCATCAGCGCGAAGGCGCCGGCCCAGACCAGCAGGATGCGGCCGAAATTGGCGATCGGCCGCATCAGCGAAACCACCTGGTAGCAGTCGGTGACGTCGAGCAGCACCACGGCGAGGAACGACGCGGCGGCGATCGTCACCGGATATTGCCAGGCGAGATAGTTGAAGAACCCGACAAAGTAGAAATAGACGCAGAGCCCCGAGAGGAACAGCACCCCGAATTCAACCATGCGCAGGACGCCGCTGACCATGATCGGCGACATCGTATCGCGCCGGTATTGCGACGCGACCTGCCGGGCCACGTCGTTCATGCCGCCGGGCGCATCGCCATCAGTCGAGCCGTCAAATTTACGCACCGCTTCGGGTGAAAAGCGGTGCGCGGGATCGATCTCATTCATGGAACAGTCCGCAAGCTTCCCCAGGGTGAATAGCAAAAGAGAGCTAAGAAACCCTTGAAACAACGCGTGGCTTTGGAAAGGGTCAGGCGTTACCTGCCGAGCGCGGCGAAATAGGCCTTCTCGATTTCGGCGGCCATTACGTCGGCGCCAAAGCGCGCCCTGAGGCCGGGGCCATCGGGCATCAGGGCGCCATAGGCGGCAAGGTCGGCCAGCGCCTCGCTCATCTTGCCGGCCAGTTCGGCCGGATCGGGGCGGATCAGGGCAGGGGAGCCGGAACCGAAGATCTCCGGTATGCCGCCGACGGAGGTGGCGATCATCGGTCTTGCCGCGGCAAGTGTTTCCAGCACGATATAGGGCATGGCTTCCGCGCGGGATGGAACGACGACGAGTTCGGCAAGTCCGAAGGCTTCCCTGGCCGGCATTGGCGACAGGAAGCGGACATGGCCTTGAAGTCCCAGGCGCTTTACCTGCGCGTGGTAGCGCGGCAGGTCGTCGCCGTCGCCGACCATCACCGCGCTCAGCGCGCGGCCAAGCCGCGGGCCGGCGGCGGCCAGGGCGTCGATGAAGATGTCGGGCCCCTTCAGGTCGCGCATCATGCCGATATAGAGTAGATCCGCCGCATCGGGTCCGATGAGTACCGGCTCGAATTCGGTGGCGCGCAGTCCGTTGTAGACCAGCGTGTTAGGGATCGGCGGCTCGCCCACCTTCCTGCGATAGGTTCGCCGCTCGTAGTCCGAGACGAACAGCAGGCAATCGGTGAAGTGCGCCATGGAGCGCTCCAGCGCGAAGAACAGCTTCCCCGTGGCTGTCGTTTCGTCATAGTGGAGAGAGCCGCCATGCGGCGAATAAAGGCGGGCTACGCGAGACCTTGATACCCGCAACAATGAGCCGAACAGACGGGCATAGGCGCCACCCTTGGCGCCGTGTCCATGCAACACGTCCGGCCGCAATTCCTTGATGATCCTGTAGGTGCGCCGGGCCGAGGCGAGATCCCCCGGGCCGACATGGCGCTGCATTGGCGTGCGATGGATGCCGAGCGCCAGCATGTCCTTCATCTGCTCGAACAGGCGCTCCTCGAATTCGCCGCCCGTGGTCGAATCGCAGACGATGCCGACCACATGGCCGGCGGCGACCTGCGCTTCGGTCAGGTCGCGCACATGGCGGAAAATTCCTCCGACCGGTGAACGAAAGCAGTGGACGATCCTGAGCTTGTCCGCCACGTGGTGTCTGTCAGAACAGGCGTTCGCGGACGTAGACGGTATCTCCAGGCAGCAGCGGATCGGATGTCACCACGCGGCCGGTCATCACCTTGCCGTTGATGTCGCGGGTGATGTCGACGCTTTCCTGGTTGGCGCGTGGCGAGAAACCGCCGGCAATGGCGATGGCCTTCTGCACGGTCAAGCCGGGCACATAGGAATACTGACCGGCGGCACCCACTTCGCCCATGACGAAGATCGGCCGGTAGCGATCGATCTCGACCGAGACGTCGGGGTCGCGCAGATAGCCTTGCCGCAATTTGTCGGCGATCTCCTTTTCCATCTGCTGCGCGGTGTGGCCACGCGCCGGAATGGCGCCGACGAGCGGGAAGGAGAGGTAGCCGGACTGGTCGACGCTGTAGGTGTTGGTCAGGCCATCCTGCTCGAACACGGTGACGCGGACACGGTCGCCGGCGCCGAGACGGTAAGGCTGGTCGAGGACCTCGTGGAAGGCAGCCGGCGTCGGGCGGTAGCTGGAGCAGCCGGCAAGCATCGATACGGCAAGCAGAGCGTGAAAGAGAGAAGCAGTGCTTTTCATGACCGGATACGTACCTTCGACTGGCCGCTGCGGCATCGCAGCAAACATCTGGGATCGGGTCCGTTATCATCCTGTTAGGGTTAATGGCCGGTAAAGGAGCCGGCCGATAGCGCTGCACGAAGCAGGGGTTTTGCCATTTTTATCGTTTTTCTTGGGGCGCGGCCAGTATTCCTAATGGAGTATTACCGCGATCTTAACGGCTGAGTTACCATAGTTGTTTACGGTGCATCCCGACCCAGTTTCGGAGTAGGGATGCATGTCCGTTCAGTCCGCGGCCGCAGATGTCGACGTTGACCTCAGGCAGCTCTTCGCCAGCCTGGCGAGGAACTGGCTGCGCATATTGCTCTTCGTTCTGGTGGTGACCGGTCTGGCGTTTGCGTTCGCTTCGTTCGCGACCAAGCATTACAAGGCCCAGACGCAGGTGGAAATCGCCCCGCGCGAATCCGTCTACACCCGTCCGGCCGGCAGCAACAATGATGGCGACAAGCCGATCCTCGACGAACAAGGCGTCGCCACCCAGGTCCAGATCATTTCGTCCAACGAAATCCTCAAGCAGGTGGCGCAGAAACTCGGTCTGGCGCGGCTGCGTGAGTTCGACGAAACGATCAACATGTCGGCGGTCAGCCGCGTGCTGATCCTGCTTGGGCTGAAGAACGACCCGATGGATGTTCCGGCCGACGAACGCGTGTTGAAGAAGATGCGCGAGAAGCTCAACGTCTTCGGCGTTGAAAAGACCCGCATCATCGCCATCGAGTTCTCCTCGGAGGATCCCAAGCTCGCCGCCGCCATCCCAGATGCCATTGCCGCTGCCTATATTGCGGGGCAGGGCGCGGCCAAGAGTGAATCGAACACTGCCGCGGCTGATTTTCTGGCGCCCGAGATCGCCGACCTGTCGAAGCAGGTCAGGGATGCCGAGGCCAAGGTCGCAGCCTACCGCGCGCAGTCCGACCTGCTGATGGGCGGCAACAATGCCACCCTGGCAACCCAGCAGCTGGCCGAACTGTCGACCGAATTGTCGCGGGTGCGGGCCAACCGCGCCGCGGCCGAAGGCACCGCCGACAGCGTGCGCAAGGCGCTGCAGAATGGCGGCTCGCTGGATTCGCTGCCGGAAGTGCTGTCGTCCGACCTGATCCAGCGTTTGCGGGAGCGTCAGGCCGAGCTGCGCGCCACCATCGCCGACCTGTCGACGACGATGCTCGACAACCACCCGCGCGTTCGCGCCGCAAAGTCACAGCTCGCCGATCTCGACGCGCAGATCCGCAGCGAAGCCCAGAAGATCATGAAGGGCCTGGTGATGCAGGCCGACGCCGCCAGGGCGCGCGAAAGCCAGCTCGTCTCCGACGTCAACCAACTGAAGGCGGCTTCGGCGCAGGCCGGCGAACAGCAGGTCGATCTCGACGCGCTGCAGCGCGACGCCGCCGCCAAGCGCCAGCAGCTCGAGCTCTATCTGACCAATTACCGCGAGGCAGCTTCGCGTCAGGACCGCAATTATGTGCCGGTCGACGCCCGCATCGCCTCACCGGCTTCGGTGCCCTCCGAGCCATACTTCCCCAAAATTGGGCCGATCGTTGGGGCAGCTGCGGCGGCTTCGCTTCTGCTGGCGGCCATATTCACGCTGTTGCGCGAACTCTTCTCGGGCCGCGCCATGCGCCCGGCTCCAGGCACCCGTTTTGCGCCGATCGACGAAGTGGCTATGCCGGCAACGGCGCGCCAGCAGCCGGACGCCCCTGAGCCATCTGCCCGCCTGGAGCCGGCTGTCGCCGGCGGGTTCGCCAATCCTGGCGCCGAGGCGCAATGGTCCGAGGCGGCTGCGGACCCGGAGATAGTGGCGCAACCGCGGCCCTTTGCCGAGCCCGAGCCTGCCGTCAAGGCCGAGCCTGTCGCCGAAGTCGAATCGGTCACCGAGCCGGAGCCGGTTGTAGAGGTCCAGCGGCCGCGCTCGGTGCTGGGTGAAATCGACATCGAGAAGGCCGCGGAAAAGCTGATCGCCAGCGGGGCCGCCCGCGCCATATTCGTTTCGCCCGAAGGCGACGAGGCAGCCGCGTCGGCGATCCTCGTGGCGCGCGAGGTGTCCGACGCTGGCCTGCGCGTCCTGCTGCTCGACCTCACCGCCTCTGGTGCCGCCTCGCGGCCGATGCTGGACAGCGGGCTTTTCCCGGGGATCACCGATCTGCTCGCCTCGCAGGCGCAGTTCAGCGACGTCATCCATGCCGATCTCTATTCGGACTGCCACGTTATCCCGGTCGGCACCGCCGATCCGGTCCGCGCCATGCGCGCCGCCGACCGGCTGCCGATCATCATGCAGTCACTGACCACCGCCTATGATCTGGTGGTGGTCGAATGCGGGCCGGCCGACGCGCAAGGCATCAGCCGTCTCGGGGCCGATGCCACAGAGGTGTTCCTGTCCATGCTCGAACCGGACGACGAGGTCACCAAGGCCGCGGTCAATCTGATCGAGAGCGGTTACCCCGACCTGACGCTGGTGACGCCGATTGGCCACGAGCCGCCGGGCACTCCGGGACGGCGCTCCGCGGCCTGAAAAAACCGCGTTCAGCGGCGCGCGCCACCTATCCCAGCTCCAGCGTCGTCACGCCGAATACCCTCTTGGCATCGAGCTTCGGCGGCGCGCCCTTGTACATGCGGGTGGTGCTGAAGGTCGGTGTGAAGCCCGCCGCCTCGAGCGCCGCGATGAAATCCACCTGGGTGGCCGGCACGTCGATGTTCAATTCGCCACCCTTACACGCGCCCGCCAGCTCCCCGAGCAATTCAAGCGCGGTCTGCTCGTCGTCGGCGAAAAGTGGGCCGATCTTGAAGCCGCTGCGGCAGGCTCGCGCCACCGCATAGCCAGCCGTTCCCCGCGACGTGATCGCCGTTACGGCATGATGATGTGGCGGTTGCAGCCATCGCTGCAGGAAGGACCGCCGGGGCGCGGGAAAGCAAAGGGCATCATAGGCGATGATGTCGGGCGTCGGTTGCGCACTCGCCATGCTAGGCCGCTCGGCGCGGACGGGCAGGGCCGCGGGTCGTCCGCTGTAGCGGATGGTCTCGTAGACCGGCTCGAACCCCTTGCTGCGGTAGTTGGCCTGCTGCTCCTCGACGCCATCGAGGCCGATGGTGCGCCCGGCCAGCCTGTCCATGCCCGCGGTCCACACCGCCTTGCCGTGGCCGTTGCCGCGCATGTCCGGGCGGCAGATGTAAAGGCCGATGAAACCGAAATCCTGTCCATAGGCCACCGCCGAGATCGCGGCGACCATTTCATCCCTGACAAAGGCACCGATGAAACCCTCCGGGTCCGCCGCCTGGAACATCGCCGCGTCTTCCAGGCCGGGATTCCAGCCCTCCGCAGCCGCCCAGTCGATGAGGTCGGTCAATTCCCCCAGCGACAGCGTGCGGACGGTTCGATTCATGGTGCTCACTCCGCGGCGACAGCTCCGGGCGAGAACGATTTCAGCATACCGCGATAGGGCTTGGCCAGCGGGCTGGCATAGGCGCCGCGCTTCGATGTCGAAAGGCCGAGCGCAATGAGCGCTTCGGCCTGCTTGATCGCGGCGCCGACACCGTCGATGACAGGCAGTCCGAAATCCGCCTGCAACTGGTGCGCAAGGTCCGCCATGCCGGCGCAGCCAAGCACGATCGCCTCGGCACGATCCTGCTCCACGGCCCGGGCGATCTCGTCGCGCAGCTTGCCAACTGCTCCCGATGCCGGATCCTCGAGCGCCAGCACCGAAATGTCGGCGGCGCGCACACGCGCCCGTCCGGCCATGCCGTAGCGTTGCACCAGCCCCTCCACCGGCACGCGCGAGCGTTCGGTGGTGGTTACGACGGTGAAGCGCTGGGCGATGAAGGAGGCCATGCTGAGTGCCGCCTCGCAGATGCCGATGACGGGAATGGCGGCCATGGCCCGCGCGGCGTCGAGGCCGGTGTCGTCGAAACAGGCGATGATCGCCGCCTGCACGCCGCGGCGTTCGCCGGCGGCGATCTCCATCAAAAGACCCGGCACGGCCATCGCCTCGTCATAATAGCCTTCGATCGAGGCTGGCCCCGTGGACGAGGTGACGGCGACGACTTCAGTCCGGACGCCAGCGACGCCGCGCGCGGCGGCCGCGATGGTCTCGGTCATGCTCGCCGTCGTGTTGGGGTTCACTACCAGGATCTGCACGGTCATGCTCTCGCCCGGCGGCGGCCGACATAGAGGATGGCGCCCAGCGTCGCCAGGATCACCAGGAAGGAGAACACGGTGGTCACCGTGCCCAACGCGTAGAGCACCGGCGTCGTGACATTGGTGGTCATGCCATAGATCTCGAGCGGCAGCGTGTTGAAGGTTCCCGATGTCATCAGCGTGCGCGCGAACTCATCGTAAGAGAGCGTGAAGCCGAACAGGCCGACGCCGATCAGGCTCGGCGTGATCATCGGCAGCACGACATGGACGAAGGTCTGCCAGGAGGTGGCGCCGAGATCGCGCGCGGCCTCCTCATAGGCCGGCGAGAAGCGGTTGAAGACGGCGAACATGATGAGCACGCCGAACGGCAAGGTCCAGGTCAGCTGCGCGCCGAAGGCCGAGGTATACCAGGCTGGGCGCAAGCCGACCTGCTGGAAGACGACGCCGATGCCCAGCGAGATGATGATGGAGGGCACGACGAGACTGGCGACCGCCAAATAGAACAGGGCGGTGGCACCGCGAAACTTGCGGCGGAAGGCAAGGCCCGCCAGCAGCGACACGATGACGGTGACGACCATCACCATCAGCCCCAGCACCAGCGAGCGCTTGAAGCTGCCGCCGAAATCGCCGACCGACTGGCGCTCGAACAGATTAGCGAACCAGTGCAGCGACACGCCGTTGAGCGGGAAGGTGAGGCCCCCGGTCTCGCCCTGGAACGACAGGATCAGGATCGCCGACAGCGGGCCGTAGAGGAACAGCACGAACAGCGCGAAGAAGGCCGCCAGCACATAAAATTCGAGGGTGCGTTTCTCGTGGCTCACGTCAAAGCTCCCGGCGGATATCGACGATGCGCAGGATGCCGGCGACCATCAAGAGCACTAGCACCAAAAGCACCACGGCGTTGGCAGCGGCGGCCGGATATTGCAGCAGCGACATCTGGTTCTTCATCATCAGCGCCACGGACGCGCTCTGGCCGCCCGACATCACCTGCACGGTGGAGAAATCGGCCATCACCAGCGTGACGACGAAGATGGTGCCGATCGCCATGCCGGGCTTGGCCAGAGGAATGATGACGTTCCAGAGCACCTGCCAGCCGGAGGCGCCTGCGTCGCGGGCGGCCTCGACCAGTGAGCGGTCGATGCGCATCAGCGTATTGAAGATCGGCGTCACCATGAACAGCGTGTAGAGGTGCACCATGGCGAGCACGACCGCGAATTCGGAATAGAGCAGCCATTCGATGGGTTTTGGCACCAGGCCCATATGCACCAGCGTCGAGTTGATCAGCCCATTGCGGCCGAGCACCGGGATCCACGAGATCATGCGGATGATGTTGGAGGTCAGGAACGGCACGGTGCAGACCAGGAACAGCACCATCTGCATGGCGGTGGTGCGAATGTGGAAGGCGAGGAAATAGGCGACCCAGAAGCCGATGAACAAGGTCAGCGCCCAGACGATGGCCGCGAATTTGATGGTATTGAGATAGGTCTTCCAGGTGACCCAGGAGCCCAGCACGTCGGAATAGTTGGTTGTCAGGAAATCCGGATACATGGCGGCGAAGTCGTAATCCCAGAAGGACACGACGACGATCATGATGATGGGCAAAAGCAGGAACGCGCCGAGGATCAGCGCCAGCGGAGCCGACTGCAGATAGGGCGTGACGGCGCCGAGCGAAAAGCGACGGCGACGCCTGATGGGACTGGCGGCTATGGTGGGACGTTCGAGGGCGACTGTCATCTAGGCTCTCGGTGCGGGTGCTGTCCGGGCGGAGCTGCCTTCCCCTTCTCCAGCAGGAGAAGGGGAAGAGGAGAGGCGCAGCCTTACGCCGCGATGAACTCGTTCCAGCGCTTCACCATGTAGCGGTCCTCGTCCATCACCGAGTTCCAGCAGGCGACCTTGCCCATGCGCTCTTCGAAGGAGCCGCCATCGCGCACGGCGCCGGCCTTTTCCATGACGGTGCCGTCGGGCGCCTTGATCTCGCCCTTGGCCGGCTTGCCCTCGATCCAGTAGCCCCACTCGTCCTCGGTCATGAACTTCTTGGCCGAGACCATGTTGGCCGAGTAGTAACCCTGGCGGTTGAGGTAGCCGCCGACCCAGCCCGACGTGTACCAGTTGATGTATTCATAGGCGGCGTCGAGTTCGGCGCCCTTGAGGTGGGCGGCAAGGCCGAGACCGCCGCCCCATGAGCGGTAGCCTTCCTTGAGTGGCTGGAAGCGGCAGGCGATGCCCTTGGAGCGCACGGCGGCCACTGCCGGCGACCACATGGACTGGATGACGACTTCGCCCGACGCCATCAGGTTGACGCTCTCGTCGAAGGACTTCCAGAAGGCGCGGAACTGGCCGCCCTGCTTGGCCTTGATCAGGAAGTCGATCGTCTTGTCGATCTCGTCCTTGGTCATGTTGCCCTTGTCGGCATATTTGATGTTGCCGCTGGCTTCCATGATCATGGCGGCATCCATGATGCCGATGGACGGGATGTTGAGGATGGCTGTCTTGCCCTTGAAGGCCGGGTCCATGATGTCGGCCCAGCTGGTGATGTCGCGGCCGACGAGGTCGGGACGGATGCCCAGCGTGTCGGCGTTGTAGATGGTCGGCACCATGGTGAACCAGTTGGTCGGCGCCTTGGCGAAGGTCTTGGAGTCCTGCGCCTCGACATAACCCACCGTGTGCGGCGCGGTGCCCTGCGCGATCACGCTGTCGGGGGTGAGCTTGCCGGTTTTGAACAGCGGCACCAGCTCGTCGTAATATTTCAGCTTGCTGACATCCATCGGCTGCAGCACGCCGGTGGGGAACACCTTCTTGCAGATCCAGTATTCGATATCGGCGATGTCGTAGCTGTCGGGCTGGGTCACGGCGCGCTGGGCGGCGGCGTCGGAATCGGTCGCCGTCATCTCCAGTGTGATGCCGAGGTCGGCCTTGCACTTGTCGGCGATGGCGTTGAGGTTCGACACGCCGGTGCCGAACTGCCGCAGCGTGATGTTGGACTGCGCCCAGATGGTCGGGAAGCCGGTGATGACGCCCGATCCGGCGGCGAGGCCGACGGCGGCCGCACCCGTCTTGAGCAGCGAGCGGCGCGAGATGCCAGTCTTGGGTTGCATTGTGTCTGTCATGTCTATTCCCCTGTCTTGTTTTGCTTGGTTGATGTCATGAATGAAGGCGGCCGAGGACGATCGCATCCTCGGCATCCCAGGCGAGCGGTACGGCGTCGCCAATGGCGACGGGTCTGGCGAAGAACTCGGAATCGTCGATGATGACGGTGAAATCGTCGATGCCGGCACCGGTGGCGGAGAGCTTCACGGTGGCGCCGCGATATTCGATGTTGGCGACGATGCCGGTGAAGCCGAGCCCGGGCGCGGGTGCCGCGCCGATGCGCACATGGTCGGTGCGGATGGCGATGTCGATCGAGGCGCCCGCCTGCTGCGGCTTGCCGCTGGCGGCGAGCGTGCCGCCACCATTGACGTCGAAGACGACCATGCCGTCTCGGCTGCCGGTGACCCGGCCGGAGATGACGTTGTGGTCGCCCATGAAGCGCGCGACGAAGGCCGTGGCCGGCCGCTCGAACACGTCGCGCGGCGGCGCCGCCTGTTCGATACGGCCGTCATTCATCACCACGATCAGGTCGGCAAGCGCCATCGCCTCCTCCTGGCTGTGGGTGACGTGCACGAAGGTGATGCCGAGCGACATCTGCAATCTCTTCAGCTCGGCGCGCATGCGGATCTTCAGGAACGGATCGAGCGCCGAAAGCGGCTCGTCGAGCAGCAGTGCTTCCGGATCGGTGATCAGGGCGCGGGCGAGCGCGACGCGCTGCTGCTGGCCGCCGGAAAGCTGCGCCGGGCGGCGCGTCGCATAGGCCTCCATCTGCATCAGCTTCAGCATGTCGAGCGCCTTGGCGCGGCGCTTTTCCTTGTCGACGCGCTTCATCTTCAAGCTGAAGGCGACATTGTCGATGAGGTCGAGATGCGGAAACAGCGCATAGGACTGGAACATCATCGCCGTGCCGCGCTTGGCCGGCGGCAGGTCGGTAACGACGGCGTTGCCGAGCCTGATATCGCCGGACGAGATGCTTTCGTGGCCGGCGATCATGCGCAGCGTCGAGGTCTTGCCGCAGCCGGAGGGGCCGAGCAGGCAGCAATAGGTGCCCGCCGGTATCTTCAGGCTGATATCCTCGACGGCGGTCGTCGTTCCATAGACTTTCGAAACGGACACGATGTCGATCTCGGCGGCTTTGGACATTCAGGCTTCCCCGTTTGGTCGCATTAACCAATGCATCATGCGTGCCAATATCGGGGTGACTGGCCAAGCATTTGAATTGTCTGGAAAATCAGGCCTGCCTGCGGTTGCCTGTCTGGCGGGCTGTCTTGTGCATTGCACAAATTATGGGCTATTGTGCGCGATCTGCACAAAAATCGTATGCAATCTTTTCCGGCTTTGTGTTCACTTTGCCTCTCGTGCGCAGACGGCGAGTCGCGTTAGAAGGGTGCGGGAACATCATCGCCATGAATATTGCCGATCAAATCTATTCCACCGACAGCGCCAATCAGGATCGCGCACAGGCGATCCGCGACAATCTGCGCGACGCCATCGTCGACCGCCGGCTGGCGCCGGGCACCAAGCTGTCCGAGGGCGAGGTTGGCACGCTGTTCGATGTCTCGCGCACCGTGGCGCGCGCGGCCCTGCAGATGTTGTCCTTCGAAGGCCTGGTGCGCACGGAGCGCAACCGCGGCGCGTTCGTCGCCAACCCCTCGCCCGAGGAGGCCCGCCAGGTGTTCGCCTCGCGCCGGCTGATCGAGCCCGGCATTGCCGTTGCCGCCTGCGGGCGCGTCACCGCCGCCGACATCGCGGCCTTCAGGGCGCAACTCGACGAGGAGGGCCGCTTCATTGCCGAACGCGGTCCGACCGCGCGGCGTTCCGAGATCAAGGCGTCCGGCGATTTCCATCTGCTGCTTGCTTCGGTCGCCGGCAACGGCATCCTGCAGCGCTTCATGGAGGAACTGGTCGCGCGCTCCTCGCTTGTCATCGCGCTTTACGGGCGGTCTGGCGTGTCAGCCTGCGGGCACAGCGAGCACACGGAAATTGTCGGAGCGCTGGAGAGCAGCGATTGCGAACGGGCCAGCCAGCTGATGCTGCATCATATCGACCATATCGAGGCCGATCTCGATCTGCGCGTCAGGGCGGGTCCGGCGCTTCGCGAGGCTCTCAATTTCTGACGGCTAGTTTTCGTCGTCCGTGGCGGCTTGCGCTGCCTGTCCGGCTGCCTTGCGGCGCAGCATCTTGGTCAGTTTCCAGATCGTCGGGCTGTTCTTGACGAAAGCCTTCAACCGCGCGCCCTGGCGAAGCGTCTGCGCCAGCGCGCGGCCCTTCAGCGTCAGTGGGACCAGCACCTCGAAATGCCTGGTTTCGACATCGCACCACTGCCGCTTGTAGGGTTCGTCGCCGACGGAGAAATCATAGACGGCGAAACCCGTCTCGCAGGCTTCCTGGATGTTGTCGAAGAACAGGAAATCGCCGGGACTGCTGTGCGAGAGATCGTCCTCGGCGATCGCGCCGAACTCGCAGATCAGGCGCTTGCCGCAGCGGCTCGATCCAGTGATGGCGCGCAGCTTGCCGGCAACCTCCAAGCCATGCAGCACGAACGAGGGCGTGTCCTCGGCCAGGGCCTGCGTGAACAGCGCCCGGAAGAAGGCGCGCGTCTGGTCGCCGCCGAAGACATTGGCAATGCCCATCCTGCGAAAGCGGAGCTCCTTCATCTCGAAGAAGGCGTCGAGCAATCGCTCCACCTCGTCGGGGCTGCGCGCCTCGATGCGCCGATGGCTGCCGACGGCGTCGAATTTGCGCATCTGCGACCGATGTTTCTTGCGTTTGCGCTTGCCGCTAGCGCGCAGCAGCAGCGCCTCGAAGCCCCCGCCAAGGTCGATGGCCAGCGAAAGATTGGGGCTGGCGAAATGATCGAGCGATGCGAGCGGATTGGCGATGCCATCGAGATCGGGCAGCAATCGTTCCAGCGCGATGAGATCGATGTCGGGCCGAGCCTTGGCGATGGCCCGAAACACTGATCCGACGGCCGCGCTCTCCGCCCTGGCCAGCCATTGCGGGTCAGCGGCCGAGAAATTGCCATTGGCATGGCGGCCACCCATGAAACGGGCGACCCGGAACGGCCCCTGGCTGACAACTTCCAGCGCCAGCGCGAAAACCGGCCTGCCTCCAAGAGTGAGCGTCGCCACCAACAGATCGGGCTCGAACTGCGCGGCCCAGTTCAGGATCCATGTCGCGCCCTGTGCCGGCGCATAAATCGCCGAGCGGCAGAACCCTGCATAGGCCGCGAGCCCGTCGGCTGCTGCAACGGAGACCGATGGCCCGGCGGCGTCCTTCGGCAGGGCGCGTGGCGAAGCCTCGGTCGCCGCGAGCCGATTGCCGTCAAATGACGCCATTGCGTCAACCATACCTCAATCCTTAAGGCGTATTGATCCCGATTTGGGGCGCGCTCAGGCGTATTCCGTGCTTGGATCAGCCTAGGCGCAAAAGGTGAATGAATGATCGACGGTGGGGAGGCAATCCGGAAGCTGGCGCTCAACGTCGCCCGTTATACCGGCCTCGCACCGCTGGCCAGGCCGTTTGTCGGCGGCATCGGCGCCATCCTGATGCTGCACCGCGTGACGGCGACACCGGAAAAGCCCGACAGCGTCAACCGGCACCTCAACATCGCGCCCAGTTTCCTCGACGCCGTGATCGCCGACATGAAGGCGGACGGCTATGTTTTCGTCTCGATGGACGAGGCCGTGGAGCGCATCAAGGCAGGCGGCAAGGGCGGCCGGTTCGCCACCATCACCGCCGACGATGCCTATCGCGACAACATGACCGAGGCCCTGCCGGTGCTGGAGAAGCACGGCGCGCCGGTGACCATCTATGTGGCGCCAGGGCTGATCGACGGCACCGCCGATCTGTGGTGGGATGTGGCCGAGGATATCGTCAACGCGTCCGACCGCCTGACTTTGTCGACCTCGAATGGTCCGGCGGTGATCGATTGCGCGACCTCGTCCCGGAAAAGCCAGGCCATAACCCGGTTGCACGCCTACCTCGCCACCGAGGTTCGCGAGGAAGATCTGCGCACCGTGCTGCGCGATCTCGCCAGCTCAAATGGCGTCGACGCGGATGCCTCGCGCCTGCGGACGCTGATGAACTGGGATGAGATCCGCACCGTCGCCGCGCATCCGCTGGTCACGATCGGCGCCCATACGATCAATCACAGCAATCTGAAGCGGCTCTCCGAGGCCGATGCGCGGCGCGAGATCGACGCTGTGAAGGACATGTTGCGAGCAGAGCTTGGCAGCGAACCACTCCATTTCGCCTATCCCTATGGCTATGCAAGCGCGGTCGGCTGCCGAGAAGTCGGCTTTGCCCGCGACGCCGGCTATGTCTCCGCCGTGACGACCCGCCATGGCGTGCTGCGCGCCGAACATGCCGGCTTCCTGCATGCCTTGCCGCGCATTTCGATCAATGGCCGGTACCAGAACCTCGCCCATATCCGCACCATGCTGTCGGGCGTGACGACGCCGCTCGCCAATGCCGGCAAGATGGTCGTCACCGTCTGACCGGGGTTTGTCGTCAATCCGCCGTGCGCGTTGATCCAGCCGTCTATGCCTCTGCAAACCGAGCCAGCCCGTTTCAGCGCTTCGCCCGCGGTTCCAGCATCAACCACTTGATGATGCCCATCGCCGGCAGCACCCAGAGCAGGCCGCTGAACAGGAAGAACAGGAAGTGCACCAGCGCGCCCGATTCCGACAGACGGGCGACGGCAACGATCGATGCGACCAGGGCATAGATGATGACCAGTGCCACCAGCAGGAACATTCCGATCAGCTTTTTCAGGCGAATGGGCATGGCTCGGCCTCGTTGATCGCTACCGCTTAGGCCGAACGCCGGACAGGCGCAACCCGCGACATCGGGCGCGACGGCGTGCCGCGCTGCATGGTCTTGCCAGCACGAATGCGATGGTTCACCAATCCGCCACCTCAACCGGACGGGACAAGATCATGGCTGCCGTATCAGCCGCCGCGCCATACGTCGCCCGCGACCGCGACCTGCACAACCGCGCGCTTGTGCGTGGCTGGCTTTATGTCGTGCTTCTGGTGCTGTTTGCCCTGGTGGTGGTCGGCGGCGCCACGCGGCTTACGGAGTCCGGCCTGTCGATCACCGAATGGCAACCGATCCACGGTATCATCCCGCCGCTCAACGACGCCGAGTGGCAGGAGGAATTCCAGCGCTACCAGCAGATCCCGCAATACACCGAGCTCAACAAGGGCATGAGCATCGAGGCGTTCAAGTCGATCTTCTGGTGGGAGTGGGCGCACCGTCTCTTGGCGCGCAGCGTCGGCTTGGTTTTCGCCTTGCCGCTGCTGCTCTTCTGGGGGAGCCGCCGTATCGAGCGCGGCCTGGGGCCAAAGTTGGTCGGCATTCTGCTTCTCGGCGGCCTGCAGGGCGCTATCGGCTGGTGGATGGTGGCCTCAGGCCTGGTCGACCGTGTGTCCGTGAGCCAGTATCGGCTGGCGACGCACCTGACGCTGGCGGCGCTGATCTTTACCGCCACCATGGTCGTCGCGCGTGGCCTGGCGCCGCATTCGGAGCCCGCCGCCGATCGCTCGACGCAGCGTCTGGCCGGCTTCATCGTGCTTCTGGCGCTAATCCAGATCTATCTCGGCGGCCTGGTCGCCGGGCTCGACGCCGGCCTGAGCTACAACACCTGGCCGCTGATGGACGGCAAGATCATCCCGGGTGATTTGCTGATCCTCGAGCCGGCGTGGCGCAATTTCTTCGAGAGCCCGAAGACGGTGCAGTTCATCCATAGGCTCGGCGCCTATACGGTCTTCACCGTCGCGCTCTGGCACATGATCGCCACGCGTCGTCGGCTGCCCGGCTCGACCCATGCCCGCCGCGCGACGCTGTTGTTTGTGCTGGTGCTGGTGCAGGCCTCGATCGGCGTCGGTACGCTGCTGATGCAGGTGCCGCTGCATATGGCACTGACCCATCAAGCTTTTGCACTGATCGTGCTGGGCTTTGCCGCCGCGCATTGGCGCGGCACCAAGGGCGCCTATCCACTGCCGACACGGCCACCGATGAAACGCAGATACATTCTCTTTGGTCTCTTGGCAGCTGCAATAGTCTACTTTGCAGTCGAACTGCCTCGCTACGTCTAACGCTATGTGACTGCGGCGCTCAGAAGGTGAGCCGCACTGCCCGGAGCGTCCCGGCGATCGACAGTTCGCGGTTCTCCTCGACCGCATTGTCGTCCTCGCGGTGCCACGCGGCCGACAGGCAACCACAGGCGATGGCGTGGTCGAGGATGGCTGGCGGTGCCCGGCCCAGTGTCCTGGCAAAGACTTCGGCCATATGCGCGATCCGCTCCGGATCGAGGCAAAGATCGTCCCGGTCGAGCGGGTTGTAGAACATGTTGGCGGCGTCGAAGCCGGGATCGCCGAGCACACCTTTCGGATCGATCACCAGCCAGCCGCGCGGCCCGTGCAGGATGTTGTCGTGGTGGAGATCGCCATGCAAGGGCCTGATATCGTGCGGATTATCCAGCAGCCGTCCGGCGGTCGACGCAGCCTCGACATAGATGCTGGCATGACCCGCGTCTTTGTCGGTTGCGGCTTTCCTGAACAGGCTGGCGTACCTCTCCCTGAGCGGCTGCAACTCGGGCGGGTAAGGGTGTTGCGATGGTGAAAACAGTTTCGTCATCACCTCGGCCGCGATCGCGGTCGCGGCATTGTCGCCCTGTTCATCGAGAACCCGCGTAAGCAGGGTGTCGCCGCCATATTCGAGCAATATGCGGTGGCCGTCGCGGCCAAGCAGGCGCACCGCGCCTTCGCCGCGCCGCCAGGCGAGGAAATGCTCGCCGCGCAGCTCGTCGGCGACATCGTCGAAAGGCTTGAGCGCCTTGACGACGGCCGGCGAGCCGTCGTCGCGAACAACCTTCCAGATACGGCTCGAAAAGGTTTCGGCAATGAGGTCCGGCGCGCTGACTTTCCAGCGCGCCGGAAAGGCTGGTGCGTCCATCAAAGGCCGAGCATCAGGTCCATGTTCTGGACGGCTGCACCCGAGGCACCCTTGCCGAGATTGTCATAGACCGCCAGCAGCAGCGCCTGCGCGCGTTTGTCGTTGGCAAAGACGTAGACCTTCATGCGGTTGGTGCCGTTGTATATCTCGGGATCGATCTCCGGCATGCGCTCCAGATGTGCATACGGCGCCACCTCGACCACGCCGCCCTTGATGGCGGCGAAATGGTCGGCAATGGCGGCATGAAGCTCCGCGCCTGTCGGCACATGCTCGAGGCCGCCCAGTTGCAGCGGCACCACTGTGATCATGCCTTGGGCGAAATTGCCGACCGCCGGCTGCATGATCGGGTCATGTGATAGTTTTGCATAGGCCCGCAGTTCCGGCACGTGTTTGTGCTGCAGGGTCAGGCCATAGGGCTGGAACTCCGAGGCGTCCTCGCCCTTGGCGACATAGTCCTCGATCATCGGGCGTCCGCCGCCCGAATAGCCGGAAATGCCGTTGACGGTGATGGGGAAATCCGCCGGCAGCAGGCCTGATGTGACCAGTGGCCTCAGCGTGGCGATCGGTCCCTGCGGCCAGCAGCCGGGATTGGCGACGCGCTTGGCCGTGGCGATGGTTTTCGCCTGATCCTTGTCCATCTCGGCGAAGCCATAGGCCCAGCCTTCGGCGACACGATGCGCGGTCGACGCATCGATGACCTTGGTGGTGTCGTTGGCGATCAGCGAGACGCTCTCCTTCGCCGCATCGTCCGGCAGGCACAGGATCGCGATATCGGCGGCATTGAGGAATTCGGCGCGCGCCGCCGTTTCCTTGCGGCGCTCGGTGGGGATTGAAATGATCTCCAGGTCGCCTCGCTCGGCAAGCAGCGCCCGGATCTGGAGGCCGGTGGTACCGTGCTCGCCGTCGATGAAGATTTTCGGTTTCATGACCTGATCAAATTCCCTGATATTCCGAGACTATATGCCGTTACCGTGATTCACCGCGGCACCGTTGTGATTGCCGTTGTTCATCTCATCCTGCCGTGCCTTTCGTTCGGCCAGCAGGCCGAGATACTGCATGGCCACCATCGAGCCGGCGATCGCCGTTATATCGGCGTGATCGTAGGCCGGCGCAACCTCCACGACATCGGCGCCGACAATATCGACCTGGTTGAGCTGGCGCAGCGTCGACAGGATCTTCGCCGAGGACGGTCCGCCGGCCACCGGCGTGCCGGTTCCGGGCGCATAGGCCGGGTCGAGGCAGTCGATGTCGAAGGTGAGGTAGGTCTTCTTGCCGCCGGTGCGGTCGACGATGGCGTAGGCGATGTCGGAGGCGCGCATCTCCTCGATTTCGTGGCCGTAGAGGATCTTGATGCCGAACGTATCAGGGGCGTGGGTGCGGATGCCGATCTGGATTGAACGGTCCGGATCGATGATGCCTTCCTTGACCGCACGGCCGACAAAGGATCCGTGGTCGATGCGTTTGCCGTCATCCTCCCAGGTATCCTGATGCGCGTCGAACTGCACCAAAGCGAGCGGTCCGTGGATGGCGGCATGTGCCTTGAGGAGCGGCCAGGTGACGAAATGGTCGCCGCCCAGCGTCAAAAGAAAGGCGCCTGATTTCAGGATCTTCGCCGCTTCGCGCTCGATCGTGCCCGGCGTTTTCTGGTGATTGCCGGAGTCGAGCAGGCAGTCGCCGTAATCGACGACCGCGAGATGTTCGAACAGATCGCGCGAAAATGGATATTGCGGGTCATTGTCGAGGATCGCCGATGCGCGGCGAATCGCCTGCGGCCCGAAACGGGCGCCGGGCCGGTTGGTGACGGCGGCGTCGAAGGGAATGCCCCATACCACTGCGTCCGCGCCCTTCACGTCCTTGGTGTATTTGCGCCGCATGAACGACAGCGCGCCGGAATAGGTCGGCTCAAGGGCGCCACCCGTTTTGGAGCGGGCGGTGAAGGCATGGTCGATGTTCTTGGTCGCCATTACTGGTCCTCGTTTTCATCGGGTGCAACAACTACAGAACCGGCATGGAAGATGCCAGTCACGGCCTGGGGAGACGAAACGGCGCCGCCCGGGTGCCACGGCAAGACAGGATTTGTATCATCATGACGCAGGCCGCGTTTCTTAATCCGTCCGATGCCGTGGTGTCGACCCATGCCGGTACGATAGCCGGCGAGCGCTTCCAGGTTCTCGATTCGTGGCGCGGCATCTGCGCGCTGCTTGTGGCGCTGTTTCATTTCCCGACCGCTTCCGCGATCTCGCAGAGCGCCTTCATCGGTTCGTCCTATCTTTTCGTCGATTTCTTCTTCGTCCTTTCCGGCTTTGTCATCGCCGGCAGCTATGCCGATCGGCTGGGCCAGCCGGCAGAGGTCGCCCGGTTCGCGCTGGTGCGGTTCGGCCGCATCTATCCGCTGCATCTCATCATGCTCGCCGCCTTTGCGGGCTTCGAACTGCTGCGCCTGATGCTGCCGCAACTGCATGGCACCGGCGCTGCCCCCTTCACCGGCGGTTTCGATTTGAAGAGCCTGCTTGCCAATCTGCTCCTGCTGCAAGGGATGGGCTTCGAGGATCACCTGACCTGGAATGCGCCAAGCTGGAGCATTTCGGCGGAGTTCTTCGCCTACCTGCTGTTCGCCGGCGTGGTCTTCATCGCCGGCGCGCGTGCCTGGATATGGCTTGTCGCCGCCGCCATCACCGCGCCGCTTTTTCTGCTTGGCTTCTCCATACATCATATGGATGTATCCTACGATTTCGGCTTCATCCGCTGCCTCTACGGCTTCTCGCTCGGGGCCTTACTGGCCTGGTTTCAGCATGATTCCATTGCAGGGGCGCGACAGCTCCTCGCCAGAAGCGGCCCGCGGCTGAGCTGGACCCTTGCCGAAATCGTCATGGTGGCGGTCATCGTGCTTTTCGTCTCACTGGCGGGCAGCAATGATTTCGGCATCGCGGCACCCCTGGTGTTCGCGCTGGCGCTGTTTCTCTTTGCCCATGAGGGCGGCTGGATTTCCGCCTTGCTGCGGGCGCCGTTCATGCTGACGCTCGGCGCGCTGTCCTATTCCATCTACATGGTCCACATCTTCGTGCAGGCGCGCCTGATCAACGTTGCCGGGCTCGTCGAGCACAAGCTTGGCCTCGGCCTCGTCGGCGACATCATGCTGCGCGGGTCGCCGGCGACGGGCTTCGGCACCGGCTGGGCCGGAACGGTGGCAATCGTCGTCATGCTCGTCGCCACCATCGCCGCATCGTGGATCACTTGGCGCTTCATCGAAATTCCGGCGATGACAAGGTTCCGCCGGCTCTCGAAACGCATCTGACGCCACCTTTCCTGAGAATCTGCTAGCCGGCTTCGTTCACCCAGATGTCACGGGCATCGCCTATCCCGGCTTCGATCCGGCAAGGAGCGATTCTGGATGCGGACCATCTGTCTGAGTCTTCTGCTTTCCGCGGCACTTGCGGCTTCCTCTGGTCAGGCGTTGGCCAGCGAAACCCGCGCCAGGCAGATTCTCGACCGCTTCGAGCATGCCAACCAGTGGCGCGACCACGTCATGATCGCCGCGCACCGCGCCGGCAGCATGCAGGCCGGCAAGACGCTCTATGCGGAAAATTCGCTCGCCGCCGTCGAGGGCTCGATCGCCATGGGCGCCGAGATTGTCGAGGTCGACATCAGGCGCTCGAAGGACGGTGAGTTCGTCGTCATGCATGACAGCTGGCTCGAGCGCACCACGACCTGCAGGGGCGAGGTGGCGAAATACACGCTGGCCGAACTGAAGACCTGCCGCTTGGTGATCGAGGGCACCCGCGCCGTCACCGACGAGAGGGTTTCGACGCTGCGCGAGATGCTGCTGGCGGCCAGGGACAGGATCCTCATCAATCTCGACAACAAGCTCGAAGTCGGTGACCTCCCGGGCATGATCGCGGTGGCGCGCGATCTCGGCATGGCCGACCAGGTCATCGTCAAGGAGAATCTCTGGAACCAGACCAGGATTGCCACGGTGAAGGCGGCCATGGCCGCGATCGGCGGCGGCGTCCAGTTCATGCCGATCATCGCCGATGACGCGGTCCATGACGCCGGTTTCGCCGGGACGGTCGACCACGCCTTCTCGCCGCGCGCGATCGAGCTGATCAACTGGCGGGCCGGCGCCGAGACGCTGACCGAAACCGGTGGACCGCTGTTCAGCACCCGCATGCGCGCGGCCGCGGTGCGGGGCAACTGGCACATCTGGGCCGACACCTATGCCATCGTCAACAAGCCGGGTGGCTTCCTCGCTGGCGGCCGTGGCGACGAATTGGCGGTCCAGGCCAGCCTGCCACGCGAAGCCTGGGGCTTCTGGGCCGATCGTGGCGCCACCATCATCCAGACCGACGAACCGAAAGCGGCCATCGCCTGGCTGGCGGCGAACGGCTATCGCGTGCCTTATGCCGGGACGGGCGAACGCCTCGAGCCTGCCGCGACCGCCAGCATCAATTGAGCCAGAGCTACGAGCGCATGGTGCTGCTGTTCAACGGCGGCGATCCGGACGCACTTGCCTTGGCCCGCAGCACCTGGACGGATTGCAAGACGCGCGGATTTGAGGTTCACCTATTGGCAGGCCGACGAACGGGGCCGGTGGCAGCGGCGGAATTAGCGGTCGTTTACATCGACGACGGCGCCCGCGGCCATGGGCGGCACGGTCGGGCTCGGCCACATCGAATGCGACGTGGTGCGCGGCATCGGCGCGCCCTCGAACGTCAATCTCTCCTGTGACGGTGCCGGCCGGCGCGTCGCTGTGGTCACCTGGACGACCGGCCGGCGTGCGGGCATCTACACGTTCACGTCCGGCCGCCTGTCCTCGATCTAGGGCACGCTGGAAGCGCCGGTCGCATCGAAGCCGGCAAGCCGAAGGCGAAGAAGGAAGAAGAAAGCGGCGACGTAAGGCGCCGCGCATTAAGCGGCCTTTCGCCCCTTGATCGCCGTCGACCAGGCGTGAACCGTGATCGCTCCCGTGGCGCTTGCCGGCAGTCTGTCCTTTAGTCGGCGTTTCAGCTCCGCGCTCTCCGCATCCGACAGCTTCCCGACGATTCCGCTCGGGCTGCTCACGACCATGGATAGCCAATAATCGTCGAAGTCAGCGAAGGCGCGCTCGACGACAAGCTCGCGCGTCTCGACATCGCGGATGCCGAGCTCCGCCCAAAGCGCCTTCAGCGCCGCGAAACGCGAGACCTCCGCGCTCGGCGGACGTGCGGCCGGTTTGCCCATCGCGTCCATCTCCTCCCACAAATGCTGCGTAGGGGTGCCGCCGCGCATGACGTCCCAGGTGTAGGACGCGACAATGCCGCCGGGCTTGGTGACGCGGAGCATTTCCGAGGCGCCCTTGCGCGGGTCGGGGACGAAGAACAGCACCAGCGCCATCACAGCGACGTCGAAGCGGTTGGCGTCGTAGGGAAGGGCCATCGCATCGCCAATCAACAGCTCGACCTGCTTTGCCGAGATTTTTTGCCGAGCAGTCGCAATCTGTGCGTCGGAGGGATCGATCGCGCAAACGGACGAAGGGGCGGACTTCGCTAGAATGAGCTCAGTGAACGCGCCGTTGCCGGCACCGACATCAACCCAGGCCCGTCCGGAGCCCGGCGCCAGCCAGTCGAGGAACAAAGCCCCGGCGGATCGGCTCCAGGGAGCCATGAAGCGCTCGTAAGCCGCGCCGTCGGTGAATTTGATCGGTTCGGGTGACATCTGCGACCTTCCCTAAGAACTACCTATCCAAATATCCTTTGGACCGAAAAGGCCGGTCCCGTTTCGTAGCATGGTGCCGCGCCGCGCGCGACGGGCCTCAGCAAATTTGCCGAGCCTGACATTTTCCGGATGTGCAACACGGCTTGCATCTATCGAATGCCGCGCCCGGACGGCTACAGTGTTGTCATATGCTATTGGGGAGGGGGCATGAGGCGGCGCGAATTGCCGGGAAGCCGCCGATCGACTGGACTGGGCAAGGGCTTGTCGTGCTGACGCTGTTTTCGCTGACCGGCGCCGTCTGTGAGGGCTGCTGTCCCTGCCGGTCGCCATTGGTCTCGCCGTGCCCGCCATGACCACGGCGCTGCTGTCGTCCGTGCCGACGGCGATGTCGGGAACAGCCTCGGGCGTGCTCAATACCGTGCGCCAGTCAGGTGGGGCGATTGGTGTCGCGCTGTTCGGCTCCGCCTTTGGGGTTGGGCACGATCCAGGGCATGCAGATTGCCTTCCTCGCCTCGGCGCTTGCGGTGGCCGGCGCGGCGCTCTGCGCGTTCCCTGTTCATCCGCAACGCGGACCATTCCGCAGGATAGGGATGCGCAACGCAAAAAGGCCGCCCGGAGGCGGCCTTTTCGATTGTCCAAACTGCGGAGCGCTTAGCGCTTCGAGAACTGGAAGCTGCGGCGGGCCTTCGCCTTGCCGTACTTCTTGCGCTCGACGACGCGGCTGTCGCGGGTCAGGAAGCCGCCCTTCTTGAGCACGGCGCGCAGCGCCGGCTCGTAGTAGGTCAGCGCCTTGGAGATGCCGTGACGCACCGCACCGGCCTGGCCGGAGAGGCCGCCGCCGACGACGGTGGCGACGATGTCGTACTGGCCCGAACGGTTGGAAGCGATGATCGGCTGGTTGAGGATCATCTGCAGGACCGGACGCGCGAAATAGGTCGCGAATTCCTTGTCGTTGACGACGATCTTGCCGGAACCCGGCTTCACCCAGACGCGCGCAATGGCGTTCTTGCGCTTGCCGGTGGCATAGGCGCGGCCCGACTTGTCGAGCTTCTGGACGTGGACGGGGGCTGCCGGCTGGGTATTGGTGTTGCCCGTGGCGGCGCCCAGTTCTGCGAGCGAGGAAAGCTCAGCCATCTTATGCGACCTTCTTGTTCTTGGAATTCAGCTTGGCCACGTCGAGGACTTCTGGCTGCTGGGCGACATGCGGATGCTCGGCGCCTGCATAGACGCGCAGGTTCTTCATCTGGCGACGGCCGAGCGGACCACGCGGGACCATGCGCTCAACGGCCTTCTCGACGACACGCTCGGGGAAACGGCCCTCGAGCAGCTGGCGCGCGGTGCGCTCCTTGATGCCACCGGGGTGGCCGGTGTGCCAGTAATAGACCTTGTCGGTGAACTTCTTGCCGGTGAACACCACCTTGTCGGCATTGATGACGATGACATTGTCGCCGTCGTCGACATGCGGGGTGAAGGTCGGCTTGTGCTTGCCGCGAAGATGATTGGCGATGACAGTGGCGAGACGGCCGACGACGAGACCCTCGGCGTCGATCAGGATCCACTTCTTCACCACATCCGCAGGCTTCTGCGAAAAGGTTGTCATGTTTTCTGCTCTCGGTTTTGACCTTCAAAGAGAAGGCGTTTCTTGTTGCTTGGATTGGCGATGAGGCGCTTGCCCGCCGCCAATAACAAAACGGCGGCCTTTGCGGGCCGCTGCTTCGTGACGGCTTATAGGTGAGGGGGAATTGCGCGTCAAGTCGATCAAAAAGCCATCTAGCGAAGAAACAGCAGTAAAAACAATGGCATAGTAAAAAGGTATTATTTTACCACATCGCCGGTGCGCTTCGGCGGGATCGAATAGGTGCCCGTGGCGTGCGCGATTGTTTGTCCCTCCGGGCCGGCGACGATGTCGATGTCGAACACCATCAGGCTCTTTCCGAGCTTTAGGATCCGGCAATGGCCATCGATCGGCCCGGCCTCGGCCTTGCGCACGAAGTTGATGTCGAGGTTGATCGTAACCGACAGCGCATCCGGCCCGGCATGGGAAAGCACGCATACATAGCCGCCAATGTCGGCCAGCGTGAACAGCGACGGACCGGATACCGTGCCGCCGGGACGCAAATGCCGCTCGCCGGCATTGAGCCGTACGGTGCAGCCGCCTGGGAAAACGTCGATGGCCTCATAATATTTGAACTGGTCGTTGAGCTGAGGATAGACGGTTTCCATCAGCACATTGACTTGAGCTGCGGTCAGCACCGGCTTGAGATTGGTCTGGGCAGGCATGTCGGTCTCTCGCTTTTACGCCAAGCCTGTATGAGCGCGGCAAGGCATTGCTGGCAACACCTTCGGCCTTCTGGCGTAAGCGATGGGTGTTGGACGAAGGCCAATCCGATATTAGATAGTCCATAAGCCCGACCGGAATCGCGGAGACCTTAGCCATGGCCGAAATCCTTGCCATCAAGCCTGTCGCTGTCGAAGGGCCGGTCACGACCAGGCTGGACAAGGGCGTGCTGCGCCTCACGCTCGCCAATCCGCCAGCCAACGCTTTGTCGCTCGTGGTGATGGCGGCGCTGACGGCCGAACTCGACCGCGCCAAGGCCGACAAGGCGGTTCGTGTCATCATCCTGTCGGCGGCCGGAAAGGTGTTCTGCGCCGGCCATGATCTCAAGGAAATGACTGCGCGCCGCGCCGATGCCGATCGCGGCAAGGCTTTCTTCGAAGAGACATTCGCCGCTTGCGCCCAACTGATGCAGGCTATCGTGCGCCATCCCGTGCCGGTCATCGCCGAAGTCGACGGCCTGGCGACCGCCGCCGGCCTGCAGCTTGTCGCCAGTTGCGACCTGGCGATCGCCTCGAATGAGGCGACCTTCTGCACACCGGGCGTCAATATCGGCCTGTTCTGCTCGACGCCTATGGTGGCTCTGTCGCGCAACGTCTCGCGCAAGCAGGCGATGGAGATGCTGTTGACCGGCGAGACGATCGACGCGGCAACCGCCAAGGAATTCGGCCTGGTCAACCGTGTCGTGCCGCGCGAATACCTGAATCAGATCGTCAGCAAATACGCGCAAACCATTGCTTCCAAATCATCTTTGGTGGTCAAGACCGGCAAGGAGGCCTTTTACGCGCAGGCCGAAATGGGCCTGGCGGACGCCTATGCCTGTACCGGCCGCGTCATGGTCGAGAACATGCTGGCGCGCGACGCGGAAGAAGGCATCGGAGCCTTCATCGGCAAGCGCAAGCCGGAATGGACGGACGAGTAGCCGTGGAGCCGCGCATCTCCATCGTCACGATTGCAACGGATGACCTCGACCGCGCCGTGCGCTTCTACGAAACCATGGGGCTGAAACGGCATGCCGGCATCACCGACGGTGTCGCCTTCTTCCAGATGGGTGGCGTCATTCTCGGCCTGTTCCCGCGCGCCAGCGCCGAGGCGGATTCCGGCATCGTATTCGCCAAGGCGCCGTCCGCCGTCTACCTCGCCTACAACACCCGCTCCGACGTCGAAGTCGACGAGTTGCTCGCCACGGCGGAAAAGGCCGGCGGCCGCATCGTCAAGCCGGCAGGCCGCGCCTTCTGGGGTGGCTGGTACGGCTATTTCGCCGATGCGGACGGGCATGTCTGGGAAGTCGCATGCAATCCGGCCTTTCCGATCGCGGCGGACGGCACGATTTCGCTGCCTGCTTGATGGCCTATCGCAAACAGCTGACGCGGCTCAAGGCGCCATACCTCAAGCGTGTCCTGCTCGATAAACAGCGAGTGTCCGACTGGGACAAGTACCCCTGGAACCTGCCGCTGTTTCGCGGCCGCGAATTCGAACTCGAATTCACCACGCCGATCACCATCATCGTCGGCGAGAACGGCACCGGCAAATCGACGCTGCTGGAAGCGATTGGTGCTTTGGCCGGCTATGACGAGGCCGGCGGCGGCAAGGGGTACAGGCCTGTTGACCATTCCGGTGCCATCGACAAGAGCGGCGCGGCATTGGCAGACACTTTGCGCGGCCACTGGCTGCCGAAGGTAACCGCCGGCTGGTTCTTTCGCGCTGAATCCTTCTATTCGGTGGCTCGTTACCTCGACCAGGCGGCTCTGGAAGACCCGTTCAAGCCACCGCCGCCGGATTTCCTGTCCTGGTCGCATGGCGAGGGGTTTATCCGTTTCTTCGAGGAACGCTGCCGCAGGCAAGGCATCTACATTCTCGACGAGCCGGAAAGCGCCCTTTCCCCGTCGCGCCAGATCGAACTGCTGAAGATGCTGCGGCGCATGGACCAATCCGGCACCGCGCAGGTGATCATGGCGACGCACTCGCCATTGTTGATGGCTTGTCCCGGCGCGCGGCTGTTCCGCATCAGCCGGTTCGGGCTCGAGCCCGCCGACTTTCGTGATACGGACCACTTCCGCCTGTTGCGCGATTTCAGCAACGACCCGGATGGTTTTCTCGCCGAGGCGTTGTATGAGGACGAGGCATGAATCACGATAGCTACGACAACACCTACATCGCCGGCATCCTCAATTCGGTGAAGACCATCGCTATGGTCGGCGCGTCGGCCAATGACGTCAGGCCGAGCTATTTCGTCCTGAAATACCTGCTGGCCAAGGGCTTTTCGGTGTTTCCGGTCAATCCTGGCCAGGCCGGAAAGGAAATTCTCGCCCGGACGACCTATGCCAGGCTGGCCGATATTCCGGAGCCGATCGATATGGTCGACATCTTCCGCGCCGCGACCGCGGTGCCGGGCATTGTCGACGAGGTGTTGCGGCTCGATCCCTTGCCGAAAGTCGTCTGGATGCAGCTCGGTGTGCGCCATGACGAGGCCGCCGCTCGCGCCGAAGCGGCCGGCATCAAGGTGGTGATGAACCGCTGTCCGAAGATCGAATACGGCAAGCTCTCCGGCGAGATCGGCTGGACCGGCGTCAATTCCGGCGTGCTGTCGTCCAAAAAACCACTGATGCGCCAGGGGTTTCAGAGTTTCGGCGTGCGCCAGAAATAGGCCGCGGGCGAGAAGCGCAAAATTATTCCGGCTGGCGTCGTATTTTCCTGCGGCTTGGTCGAAGGTCCCACGCCGAAGGGTATTTTCTTCTTTGCATTCCGAGCCGGGCTTCGCCAAGAATGCCCAGCGAATTCTGAGAAGTTCTTGAGGGAGGTTTTAAGTGACCCGTACGCCCGGTTTCAACACGCTCGCCGTCCATGCCGGCGCCAAGCCCGATCCGGCCACCGGCGCGCGCGCCACGCCGATCTACCAGACGACCTCCTTCGTCTTCGATGATGCCGACCACGCCGCGTCCCTGTTCGGCCTGAAGGCGTTTGGCAACATCTATACCCGTATCATGAACCCGACGCAGGCCGTGCTTGAAGAGCGCGTTGCGGCACTCGAGGGTGGCACTGCTGCCCTTGCAGTCGCATCCGGCCACGCCGCGCAGGTCATCGTGTTCCACAATCTGATGCAGCCGGGCGACAATTTCGTCGCCGCAACAAGGCTCTATGGCGGTTCGATCAACCAGTTCGGCCATGCCTTCAAGAATTACGGCTGGGAAGTCCGTTGGGCCGACACCAACGACATCTCGACCTTCGAAAGCCAGATCGACGACAGGACCAAGGCGATCTTCATCGAGAGCCTGGCCAATCCTGGCGGCACTTTCGTCGACATCGAGAAGATCGGCGACATCGCCCGCAGGCACGGTCTGCCGCTGATCGTCGACAACACGCTGGCCTCGCCCTATCTGATCCGTCCGATCGAGCACGGCGCCGATATCGTCGTGCATTCGCTGACCAAGTTCATCGGCGGCCACGGCAATTCGATCGGCGGCGTCATTGTCGATGGTGGCACCTTCGACTGGTCGAAGTCGGGCAAATATCCGATGCTGTCGGAACCGCGCCCCGAATATGGCGGCCTCGTCCTGCACGAAACTTTCGGCAATTTCGCCTTCGCCATCGCCGCGCGCGTGCTTGGCCTGCGCGACCTCGGCCCGGCGATCTCGCCCTTCAACGCCTTCCTTATCCTGACCGGCCTGGAGACCTTGCCGCTGCGCATGCAGCGTCATTGCGACAATGCGGTCACGGTTGCCGGCTGGCTGTCCAACCACCCCAAGGTCGCCTGGGTGAATTATCCCGGCCTGCCCAGCGACAAGAACAATGCGCTGCAGAAGAAATACTCGCCGCTCGGCGCAGGCGCCGTGTTCACCTTCGGCCTCAAGGGCGGCTACGAGGCTGGGGTCAAATTCGTCGAGGCGCTGGAACTGTTCTCGCACCTGGCCAATGTCGGCGACACCAAGTCGCTGGTCATCCATCCGGCGTCGACCACGCACCGCCAGCTTTCCGACGAGCAGAAGGTCAAGGCCGGCGCCGGCCCGGACACCGTGCGGCTTTCGATCGGCATCGAGGATGTCACTGATATCGTCGCCGACCTCGAACAGGCACTCGCCAAGGTCTGATTGCTGATGGCCGCTTTCCTTTCGGTCGACACCAAGAGCGTCGAACCCGAATCCGGCGCGCCCGCGCCGGATCGCCTGATCTCGGGCGATCCAAAATTCCGCACCTGGAACGTCGAGGAGCGGGACGGCGGCCTCTATGCGGGCATCTGGGAAGCGACCCCCGGCAAATGGCGTATCGTCTATGACGAATGGGAGTTCTGCCACATCCTGTCCGGCGTTTCGGTGATCTCGGAAGACGGGGGCGAAGCGCGCACCGTCAAGGCCGGTGACAGTTTCGTGCTGAGGCCGGGCTTCAAGGGCAGCTGGGAAGTGCTTGAAACGACTCGCAAGGAGTATGTAATCAAGCTGTGATCACTTCGCCGGAAACTGGCTGGGGCAGGCTTCCGACGCTTTGTCATGCGCCGTCAGCAGATTGGCGTCCTGGACTTCGATATCGGCGTGGGCGAGTGCTGTGGTCCCCAGCCAGGCGCACAGCTACGCCAATGCGAACGCCGTCGCCGGTCTCCAAAACAGTCTCGCCCGCGATCGTTCAGAAGCCGACGGCGAGCGTTTCCAGCCCATGGAAGTGGTAAGTGTCGCGGAAGCGCGGGGTTTCGGCAAGATGCAACCGCGGGTGCCGCTCGAACAAAGTCCTCAACGACACCTGCAGTTCGAGCCGGGCCAGCGGCGCGCCGATGCAGAAATGGATGCCGGCGCCGAAGGACACGTTCTTCTGGTCGCTCCGGTCCGGCCGGAAGGCCTGCGGTTCGGCAAAAGCGTGCGGATCATGATTGGCCATGCCGAGCAAAAGCCCGATGGTCTGGCCCGGCTGCACGATGATGCCGGGTGCAATCTCGATTTCCTGGTAGGCGTAGCGCGTGAACATATGCAGCGGCGCGTCGAAGCGAAGGCATTCCTCGACAGTTGCGGCGGTCGCTTCCGCCGAGGTGAAGAAGCGGCTGGGATCGCCGCCTTGCGCCAGGATCGAGCGCACCGCGTTGCCGGTCTGATGCACGGTCGCTTCATGGCCGGCATTGAGCAGCAGGATTGCCGAGGACACCATTTCGTCCTCGGACAGCCTCTGGCCGTCCTCCTGTGCCGAAATCAGCAGCGACAGGAGGTCGTCGCCGGGATTGTTGCGCCGCTCGGTGACGTAGCCGCGCAGGAAATCGGCAAATTCACCCGCGGCGCGGTTGGCCGTCTCCTCGGTCTCGCGCGTGCGGCCATGAATGTACATGGCGACCATTTGATGGGACCAGTCGAGAAGTTGCGGGCCCATCTTGACCGGCACGCCGAGCATTTCGGCGATGATGGTGATCGGCAGGGGAGAAGCGAAGGCAGGCAAAAGGTCGACCGGTCCGGCCGGGTCAAAGCGGTCGATCAATTCGTTGGCGAGCGCCTCGACCCGTGGCCGCAGCCGCTCGACCTGGCGCGAGACGAAGGCCCGGTTGACCAAGGTTCTCAGCCGCGTGTGCACGGGCGGTTCCAATTCGAGCATGGAGTTGGCTTCAATGCCGTCGAACGCCTTGAGATGGCTGCGGTCCTGGCCGACACCCCGGCTGTCGGGAATGCCGGCCGGGTTCTGGCGGCCGAAGCGGCGGTCGCGCAGCAGCCGGTTGACATCGTCGAAGCCGCCAAAGCACCAGAAGCCGAATTCCTCCCAGAAGAAGGCGTTCGAGACGCCGTGCAGGACGGCGTAAGCCACATACGGGTTCAGGAAGAAAGCCGGCTCGTGCGGGTCGAGACGCAGCCGGCGAGTGGCTGGATCGAAGGCAAGATAGGGGAGTGTCGAATTGGTCATGCCAGACCCATAGCGCGGCTTGCCAGCCGCATTCCAGACCGTATGTTGGCGCCCGCACTCCAATGAATTGAGCCAGCCAATGCGCGCGGAAGGTCTGAGCGGATGAACGTGATCGTTGTCGGCGCGGGGATTGCCGGTCTCTCCACGGCATGGTCGCTGGTCAAGGCCGGCCACAGCGTGTCGATCGTCGAGCAGGGGCCGATCCCCAACCCGCTGGCCGCGTCCGGCGACCATCACCGCATCATCCGTCGCGCCTACCGCACCGGAACCGGCTACGGGCGGCTGATCACCGAAGCCTATGAGGCCTGGGACGAGATGTGGGCCGATCTCGGCGAAAGCCACCTCGATGCGCGCGGATTCGTCTGCATTTCGCGCGAACCGGGCGACGAGGCCGAGGAATACCGCGAGGGCCTGGAGGAGGGGAATTTTCCGTTCGAACTGTTCGAACCCGACGCCGCGGTCACGCGCTGGCCTTTCCTCGAGCCGGGCACGTTCCGCTATGCCTATTATTCGCCGGAGGGCGGCGCGCTCCACTGCCGCAAGATCGCTTCCGGCCTTGCCGCCTGGCTGCGTACCAACGGCGCCAATGTCTACGAACACAGCAAGGTGACCGCGATCGACTCCGACACTGGCCGCATCGTGCTCGAAAGCGGCGAAGCCATGCAGGCCGACCGCGTCGTCGTCGCCGCTGGCGCCTGGGTGCTGAAGCTGCTTCCGGAACTGGGCGGCGAACTGAAGACCTATCGAACAGCCCTTGCCTATGTCGAACCGCCGGCCGAGCTGAAGGCGGCCTGGGAGGCGGCACCGGTCGTCCTCGACGTCGGCGGCGCTGTCGATGGCTACGTCATTCCGCCCTCCGGCGGTGCCGGCATGAAATTCGGCTCAGGTCTGCACAAGGTGCCGACGAGCGACGCCGACTGGAACCGTCAGCCTGTGCCGGGCGAGGGCGAGGCGATCCGCAACCTGTTTTCGCCGCCGATCGCCCGCATCCAGGAATATGAGGTGACCGAGGTGGTCACCTGCGCCTACACCTTCACCGCCGATGAGAAATTCATGGCGCATGCGAAGGGCAAGTGCCTTGTTGTCTCGGCCTGCTCTGGCCATGGCTACAAGTTCGGTGCCGCGGTCGGCAGGCGCGTAGCCGTCGCCGTTGGCGATGGCGACATCGCCGGCCTGAAGGCGTGGCTCCGGGCGGAGGTGGCCTGAACCGCACCAGGTCGAAGACTCGCGGCGGCTTAGCGATTGAGCGCGTCGGCGGCGGCCATGACTTCGGACACAATCGCCCGCACATCATCTGGGGTCGTTCTGTGATTGACGAAACACGCCCGTAGCGCGAAGTGACCGTTGATCGTCGCGTTCGACAGATACACCCGGCCGCGCGCGATCACGCGGCGCAGGATGGCTTCGTTGTCCTTCGAGCGGTGGCGGAAACAGACGGCGCTTAGCGATACCGGCGCAAGCTGTTCCAGCTCCGGCTGCGACGCGATTGCCTGGGCGAGCATCTGCGCATGGCGGAGATCGCGCGTGATGGCTTCGCGATAGGCGCGGCGTCCGTGGTACTGCAGCGACATCCAGAGCTTCAACGCACGGAAGCGTCGAGAGAGTTCGATCGACTCCTCGAAGAAGGCAAATGCTTCGGTAGGGTCATCGCTCAGTATCCTGACGTAGTCGTCGCTGTGCGAAAAGGTCGTTCGCGCGATCTCTGGGTGGCGATAAAGCAGACAGCCGCAATCGAGTGGCTGATAGAGCCATTTATGCGCATCGAGCGACAGCGAATCGGCTGAAGACAACCCCTGGAACTTTTCCGGCACCGCCAGGGCCGCCAGTCCTCCATAGGCACCATCGACATGCATCCAGAGCGCTTCCCTGCCGGCGATGTCCGCAATTTCGGGGAGGCGATCGATCGCGCCGGAGACGATGGTGCCGACGGTGGCCACGATGGCGATGGGCATGTTCCCGGCCTCGCGGTCGGCAACAATTGCTGCCTGGAGAGCATCCGGTCGCATTCTGAATTTGTCGTCGACAGGGATCAGGCGAAGGTTTTTTCTGCCGATGCCGAGCAGAGCGACGGCCTTGGGAATGGACATGTGCGCTTGTTCGGAAGCATAGACCACGCAGGGCCGTGCACCTGTTTCGTTGGCGGGCAACTTCGCTTCCCTCGCCATCGCCAAGGCCATGAGGTTGGCCGTCGAGCCGCCGCCGCACAGGCTGCCGCTAAATCCGGCGCAGCCAACAGCCTCCGCCAGCCATCCGACAACGGCGCGTTCGATCGATGTCGCCGCCGGCGCCGATCGCCACGAGGTCACATTCTGATTGAGCGCCGCAGCGAGCAACTCTCCCAGCGCGCCGACCGGCTCGCCCGAGCCGACGACGTAACCGAAGAATCTGCCTGTGGAAGGTCGCACGTGCTCCGAGATCGACTTGAAGTCCTGCAAGACTTCTCGACCTCGACCGTTCTCGAGCCAAGGTCGCGAGAAGAGTTCGGTCGTGTGTTTGCCGCTGGTCAACGGGTACGTCCGACGCCCCTCAAGAGACGCCCAATAGCTTTTGGCGAGCCCCATGGCTTCGTCCGCAAGATCTGATAGTTCTTGATTGGAAACTTCCAGGTCGCGCATGTTCTCAGCCCCGCCGAAATGCTGCCGGGGCGCAGGCTATCGTTCCGGTCGAAATCCAACAACCTCTCATCATTAGGAACTATTTGGTGGCCGTGATCGGCGTGAAGGCAGCTATTCCTGGCAGTGCCTCGGAATATGCACGCGCCGCCAGCCCGACGACCCTTCGCGGACCAGCACGCGCCGCGCGACGGTCTGGTAGGAGGCAGGGACATCGATGACGCGCCTTTGCTCCGGCTGCACCAGGACTTCCTCGGCGATCCGATCATATTGCGCCGGGATGACGACCCGCCGCGTACGTTCAGGCTGGATCACCACCGTCTCGGCGACGCGCCCGTAGCGCGCCTTGTGCCAGACCTTGCACAGCACCTTGCGGCCATGGATGACGCGCCATTCCCAGGAATAGCCGCCGTCGTCGACCCCCACCGTGTGGTAGACGGTGCGGGTGACGGCGGGCACGATTTCGTAGGTCACCTGCGCCGGAACGGTCATCACCACGCGTTCGCGTGTGCCGTAGATGGGCGGGGTGTAGTCGACCTGCTGGCCCGGCGGGCTGACCATCACGTCTTCATAGACCGTGTCGTAGAGGTCAGGCGTGCGGACCGGTTCGTAGCATTCCACCGCGCGGCCGCCGGCCGCCGTCTGCGAAGTCGTGCCGAGCATGGCCAGCCCGGCAATGGCGAAGGATGCGCTTCTCCTGAACATGACACTCCCCCTGTTTGAACCGCAGGCACAAGTTCAACGTTGAATTGTAGGGAAAGACGCCGCCCAGAAAAGCGTTTTTGGCGCATTTCGTTAAGTGACGCGGTTAAGAAACTGCTACGTTGCGGGCCGGTACCGTCTGCCCTGGACCGGCGCAAGCGTCAGCGATGCGAATCCTTGGCCGTAAAGCTTGATTCGACTTACCCAGATGGCTAGGACGGGTCGGCCTTGCACAAGGATGAGCCGGCATCCTATCTACGGAACAACGATCCAGAACCGATTCTGCCCGATCTGCCAGCATTCCCGGCGCCGGAATCCCACCGCGAGATAAGAGATAACTGATGAAAAACCCCGTCGAAACCTACATGAACCTCGTTCCGATGGTGGTCGAACAGACCAATCGCGGCGAGCGGGCCTACGACATCTTCTCGCGCCTCCTCAAGGAGCGCATCATTTTCATCACCGGTCCGGTCGAGGACGGCATGGCGACGCTGGTCTGCGCGCAGCTCCTGTTCCTCGAAGCCGAAAATCCGAAGAAGGAAATCAACCTCTACATCAATTCGCCGGGTGGCGTGGTCACTTCGGGCATGGCGATCTACGACACCATGCAGTTCATCAAGCCGGCCGTGTCGACGCTCTGCATCGGCCAGGCGGCCTCGATGGGCTCGCTGCTTTTGACCGCCGGCCATAAGGACATGCGCTTCGCCACGCCGAACGCCCGCATCATGGTTCATCAGCCGTCCGGCGGCTTCCAGGGCCAGGCCTCCGACATCGAGCGCCATGCCATGGATATCGTCAAGCTGAAGCGCCGTCTCAACGAGGTCTATGTCAAGCACACCGGCAAGAGCTACGAGGAGATCGAACGCACGCTCGACCGCGACCATTTCATGACCGCCGACGAAGCCAAGGATTTCGGCCTCATCGACAAGGTCATTTCGTCGCGCGAGCCGGTTGAAAGCGCCGTGGCATAAGGGCTTGGTGGCAGTTGGATGACACCATCACGCGCTTTTGGCGCGTCTTGCGGCATTTCGGCCACAATTGGCTGTTCCCTCGACGGTCGGGATTGCCTACGTTAAGGCTATGTTGATTTTCGACGGCTTAGCTTTGTGTGGGGTTGCTGCGAATCATTGCCACGTTTTCTGATTTGTGTTTCGTACGGAATACGTTGCGGGAGCCGGGACACTGGCGGCGGCGGATTCCCGCGATAAATAGAGTATGCGCCCTTTCAGCCAGACCATCGGCGGGCGGCGATGAAAGGACAGGAAAATGAGCAAGGTCGGCAACAACAGCGGTGACTCGAAGAACACGCTTTATTGCTCGTTTTGCGGCAAAAGCCAGCATGAGGTGCGCAAGCTGATCGCCGGCCCGACGGTCTTCATCTGCGACGAATGCGTCGAACTCTGCATGGACATCATCCGCGAGGAGAACAAGACCTCGATGGTGAAGTCGCGCGAGGGCGTGCCGACACCGCAGGAGATCCTCAAGGTTCTCGACGACTATGTCATCGGCCAGCCCTACGCCAAGCGCGTGCTGTCGGTGGCCGTCCACAACCACTACAAGCGCCTCGCGCATGCCGGCAAGAACAACGATGTCGAGCTGGCCAAATCCAACATCCTGCTGATCGGCCCGACCGGTTGCGGCAAGACGCTGCTCGCGCAGACGCTGGCCCGCATCATCGACGTGCCCTTCACCATGGCCGACGCCACGACGCTGACCGAAGCCGGTTATGTCGGCGAGGACGTCGAGAACATCATCCTGAAGCTCCTGCAGTCGGCCGACTACAATGTCGAGCGGGCCCAGCGCGGCATCGTCTACATCGACGAGATCGACAAGATTTCGCGCAAGTCCGACAATCCCTCGATAACCCGCGACGTGTCGGGCGAGGGCGTGCAGCAGGCGCTGCTGAAGATCATGGAAGGCACCGTCGCTTCCGTGCCGCCGCAGGGCGGCCGCAAGCATCCGCAGCAGGAATTCCTGCAGGTCGACACCGCCAACATCCTGTTCATCTGCGGTGGCGCCTTTGCCGGCCTGGACAAGATCATCTCGGATCGCGGCCGCAAGACCTCGATCGGTTTCGGCGCCACGGTCGCCTCGCCGGAGGACCGCCGCACCGGTGACATCTTCCGCCAGGTCGAGCCCGAGGATCTGCTGAAGTTCGGCCTCATTCCGGAATTCGTCGGCCGTCTGCCCGTTCTGGCGACGCTGGAGGACCTCGACGAGCCGGCGCTGATCCAGATCCTGACCGAGCCGAAGAACGCGCTGGTCAAGCAGTACCAGCGGCTGTTCGAGATGGAAAATGTCGACCTGACCTTCCACGAGAACGCGCTGTCGGCGATCGCCAAGCGCGCTATCGAGCGCAAGACCGGCGCGCGCGGCCTGCGTTCGATCATGGAAGCGATCCTGCTCGACACCATGTTCGAACTGCCCGCGCTCGAAGGCGTGCGCGAAGTGGTGATTTCGGAAGAAGTGGTGACCGGCAGCGCCCGGCCGCTCTACATCTACTCCGAACAGAAGGAAAAGAAGGGCAACGTCAGCGCCTGACATGGCACGTCGCCGCATATTTTTGTGGAACGGCGCCGTCGCGGCGCCGTTTTGCTGTGTAGGGAACGCGACCTCAGTGATGGAGTGGATTGCAGGCGATGTTAACTCTTGATCTTTGCCCTGCCTGCATCCACCTAACACGAGAAGGCCGAGGTGCCCGATTTCTGTGCTGTAAAACTCCCGTCACAAACGGTGGTAGGCGGAACGATCCCCGGTCGTTAATATAAGATTCGCGGTTGGCCTGATGGCGACCGCGACATGAAAGGTTGGACAATGGCCAAAATATCCAAGGCTCCCAGCGACGGCGTCTTCGCAGTCCTCCCACTGCGCGACATCGTGGTGTTCCCGCACATGATCGTTCCGCTCTTTGTCGGGCGCGAAAAGTCGATCAAGGCGCTGGAAGAGGTGATGGGTCAGGAAAAGCAGATCCTGCTTGCCACCCAGATGAATGCTGCCGATGACGATCCCGAGCCCGATGCGATCTTCGACATCGGCACGCTCGCCAATGTGCTGCAATTGCTGAAGCTGCCCGACGGCACCGTCAAGGTCCTGGTCGAAGGTGCTTCGCGTGCCAAGATCGTTTCGTTCACCGACCGTCCCGATTTCCACGAGGCCCGCGCCACCGCGTTGGTCGAGCCGGAAGAGGAGGAGGTCGAGGTTGAGGCGCTGGCCCGCTCGGTCGTCACTGACTTCGAGAACTACGTCAAGCTGAACAAGAAGATCTCGCCTGAAGTGGTGGGTGCCGCCAGCCAGATCGACGACTATTCCAAGCTCGCCGATACGGTTGCCTCGCATCTCGCCATCAAGATCCCTGAAAAGCAGGAAATGCTGGCCACGCTCTCGGTCAAGGAGCGGCTGGAAAAGGCGATGGGCTTCATGGAAGCCGAAATCTCCGTCCTGCAGGTGGAGAAGCGCATCCGTTCGCGCGTCAAGCGCCAGATGGAGAAGACGCAGCGCGAATACTACCTCAACGAGCAGATGAAGGCGATCCAGAAGGAGCTCGGCGAGGGCGAGGACGGCCGCGACGAGGCCGCCGAGATCGAGGCGCGCATCAAGAAGACCAAGCTCTCCAAGGAGGCCCGCGAAAAAGCGGAAGCCGAGTTGAAGAAGCTGCGGACGATGTCGCCGATGTCGGCGGAATCGACCGTCGTGCGAAACTACCTCGATTGGCTGCTGTCGATCCCGTGGGGCAAGAACTCCAAGGTCAAGCAGGACCTGGCCTACGCCCAGAACGTGCTCGACACCGATCACTTCGGTCTCGACAAGGTCAAGGACCGCATCGTCGAGTATCTGGCCGTGCAGAGCCGCCAGAAGAAGCTGAAGGGGCCGATCCTGTGCCTCGTCGGCCCTCCCGGCGTCGGCAAGACCTCGCTCGGCAAGTCGATCGCCAAGGCGACCGGTCGCGAGTTCATCCGCATGGCGCTCGGCGGCGTGCGTGACGAAGCCGAGATCCGTGGCCATCGGCGCACCTATATCGGTTCGATGCCCGGCAAGGTCATCCAGTCGATGAAGAAGGCGAAGAAGTCCAACCCGCTCTTCCTGCTCGACGAGATCGACAAGATGGGCCAGGACTTCCGTGGTGATCCGTCGTCGGCGCTGCTCGAGGTGCTCGATCCCGAACAGAACTCGACGTTCATGGACCATTACCTCGAGGTCGAATACGACCTGTCGAGCGTGATGTTCGTGACGACGGCCAATACGCTGAACATCCCTGCGCCCTTGATGGACCGCATGGAGATCATCCGTATCGCCGGCTACACCGAGGACGAAAAGATCGAGATCGCCAAGCGGCACCTGATGCCGAAGGTGATCCGCGATCACGCGCTGCAGCCGAAGGAGTTCTCCGTCGGCGAGGATGCGATCCGTGCCATCATCCAGACCTACACGCGTGAAGCGGGTGTCAGAAGCCTGGAGCGCGAGCTGATGAAGCTCGGGCGCAAGGCCGTGACCGAGATCCTGAAGACGAAGAAGAAGACGGTGAGCATCACGGCGGCGAACCTCGCCGACTACCTCGGTGTCCAGCGCTATCGCTTCGGTCAGGTCGAGGCCGACGATCAGGTCGGTGTCGTCACCGGTCTTGCCTGGACGGAAGTCGGCGGCGAATTGCTGACGGTCGAAGGTGTCATGATGCCCGGCAAGGGCCGCATGACGGTGACCGGCAATCTGCGCGACGTGATGAAGGAATCGATCTCGGCGGCGGCCTCCTATGTCCGCTCAAGAGCTCTCGATTTCGGCATCGAGCCGCCGCTGTTCGACAAGCGCGACATCCACGTGCACTTGCCGGAAGGCGCCACGCCGAAGGATGGTCCGTCCGCGGGTGCTGCCATGGCTACAGCCATTGTGTCGGTGCTGACGGGCATTCCGGTCCGGGCCGATGTGGCGATGACTGGCGAGATAACGCTTCGCGGCCGCATCTTGCCGATCGGCGGCCTCAAGGAGAAGCTGCTCGCCGCTCTGCGCGGCGGCATCAAGAAGGTGCTGATCCCGGAAGACAATGCCAAGGATCTGGCGGAGATTCCGGACAATGTGAAGAACGGCATGGAGATCATTCCGGTCTCGCGCGTCGGCGAGGTGTTGCGCCACGCACTGGTGCGTATGCCGGAGCCGATCGAATGGGTCGAACCGGTCAATCCGCCGGCCACGACCGACAGTGCCGACGATGCTGGAAAGTCGCTTGCACATTAGATTCCTTCTAAGGTTGCAGTGCACAAACGGAAAGCCGGGCCTCGTGCCCGGCTTTTTCATGTGAAAAACCCCGGATTTCCGGGCTTTTTTCCATTTTTTCCAGGCTTTTCGACTTGGTTGCGGCAACGCTTCTTTCTAAAGTCCGTTTCCTGCCGGATGAGTCGTTAGTTCCGGTGTTCTCATGGAAGGGAATTTTTATGAACAAGAACGAACTGGTGTCCGCTGTCGCCGACGCCGCGAGCATTTCGAAGGGTGACGCGCAGTCGGCGGTCGATGCGGTATTTTCCGTCATCACCGGCGAACTGAAGAAGGGCGGCGATGTCCGGCTTGTCGGCTTTGGCAATTTCACCGTGTCAAAGCGTGCCGCCTCGACCGGCCGCAACCCGCAGACCGGCGCCGAAGTGAAGATCCCGGCGCGCACCGTGCCGAAGTTCTCGGCCGGCAAAGGCCTGAAGGACGCAGTCAACTAAGCGTTTTTTCTTTTCAGAGACAGAAAAGCCGGGCTTGCCCGGCTTTTCATTTTTTGTGCCCAATGCCGGTACACGCGACCAGAAAAGCCGCGCTTGCCAGGCTTTTCTTTTTTTGTGCCCGACGCCGGTACACGCGACCAGAAAAGCCGCGCTTGCCAGGCTTTTCTTTTTTTGGCCCGAATTAGAGGCGGCAACGCTCCTATGCGGTCGGCGCGTCGTCGCGCATCAAGCCCTCCTTCTTGAGGTCGGCCCACAGCGCTGCCGGCAGTTTCGCGTCGAGCAGTGCCCGGTTGCTTTCGACTTCGCTCGGCCGCTGGCCTCCGGGGATCACCGAAACGACCGAGGGATGCAGCAGCGGAAACTGCAGCGCCGCCTCGATCAGCCTGACGCCATGGCGTTTGCAGACAGCCTCGATGCCGGCGACCCGCTCGAGAATGTCCTTCGGCGCCTCGGAATAGTTGTAGTAGGCGCCGGGCTTCGGTCCTGTCGCCAGGATGCCGGAATTGTAAGGGCCGCCAAGGACGATACCGATGCCGCGCTTCTGGCAAAGGGGCAGGAAGGATGTCAGCGCCTCCTGTTCCAGCAGCGTGTAGCGCCCGGCCAGCAGGAACAGGTCGAAATCGCCGCGCTCGGCCAATGTCTGGGCAACCTGCCATTCGTTGATGCCGCCGCCGAACGCCTTGATCGCGCCCTGGTCGCGCAGCGACAGGAGTCCATAGTAGCCCGAGCGCATGAATTCTTCGATGCGCCGGTCGGACGCCTCCTTGCTGCCATGGGTGAAGATGTCGACATCGTGCACGAACAGTATGTCGATCCTGTCGACGCCGAGCCGCTCGAGCGAGGCTTCGAACGAACGCATGACGCCGTCATAGCTGTAGTCGTAGACCTCCTGGCGTGATGGCGTGTCGAAGAACTTGCCGATGGCCGTGCGCTGCTCCGGCGGGCAGGCGCGCATGAGGCGGCCGACCTTGCTCGACAGCACATAGTCGTCGCGCTTCTTGCCCCGCAGGAAGGGGTTGAGGCGTGTTTCCGACAGGCCAAGCCCGTAGAGCGGCGCGGTGTCGTAGTAGCGGCAGCCTGTCGCCCAGGCGGCGTCGAGCGTGGCCTTGGCATCCTCGTCCGAAACGGCGCGGTAGAGATTGCCGAGCGGTGCCGTGCCGAAGCCGAGCTCCGTAAAGGTGAGGCCGCCATTGCCGATGCGGTCGAAATGCCGTGTCTTCATGTCCTGCAATTTTCCCGGGGTTGATCTGTGTGAGCTGATTTATCTGACATGACACTATCATGCCTGCGACCAGGCAAAAGCGCTGCGCGGCGTTGGACACGCATTTTCGCGGTTGCTAGCATGAATGAAATCAAGGTGTTCGTGAAAAAGTCCGAGGAGGATTTCGAGGGTGGGTTTGTCGTGAGCGACCGGGACGAAAATCTGTTCAAGACCGCGCTCGACGAACTCGGCGGCGTGCTGGCGCGCGTGGATGACAGCCAGATCGGCGCTGCCTGCAAGCTGCTGGCCGAAGCCAGACAGATCGTCGTCTATGGCTGCGGCCGCGAGGCGTTGCAGGTCAAGGGTTTCGCCATGCGGCTCTATCATCTCGGCCTGCCGGTCTCGGTGGTCGGCGACATGACCACGCCGCCCTTGGGGCCTGGTGGCGTCTTCCTGGCCAGTTCGGGACCGGGAGAAACCTCGACGGTGCTGACCTTGATGCGCGTCGCGCGCGATGCCGGCGCGACCAATCTGCTGCTCACCGCCCAGGCCGGCGGCAGCGCGGCGGGGTTGGCCGATGCCACGCTGCTCATTCCGGCCCAGACCATGGCCAATGACCAGGGGCCGCAAAGGACTTCGGTCCTGCCGATGGGCTCGGTGTTCGAAGGCGCGCTGTTCCTGCTGTTCGAGGTGATGGTGCTGAAGCTCAAATCCCTGATCGGTGCTTCGCCCCAGGCCATGCGTGCCCGCCATACCAATATGGAATAGATCATGCACTATGAACTGATGCTGCCGCACCAGATCCGCAAGGCGATTGCCGAGAATTGGCCGGCCGCCCTGCCGCTCGGCGTGCTCGAGTACCATGGCGAGCACATGGCCGTCGGCATGGATACGCTGGCCGTCATCAAGACGCTGGAACTGTTCGAGAAGGAGAGGGATGTCGTCATCCTGCCCCCCTTCTACTACGGCGCCGCGAGCTACGCAGTGGCGCCGCCGGAAGGTTCCGGCTCGGTGCAGGTCGGCGGCAACCAGCTGGCGCCGTTCGGCGAGGAACTGTTCTACAGCCTGCTGCGTATCGGTTTCCGCAACATCCACGCCATCATCCACCACCAGACCGAGAATTTCGCCGCCGGCATGCCGACCGACCTCGCCTTCAAGACCGCCGGCCGCCAGGCGATCTTCCGCTTCCTCGAGAAGCAACGCGGCGAGGGCTGGTGGGGCTCGAAGGACATGGCCGACTATTATGCCGGACATGCCGCCGGTGAAAATTTCTTCAACTGGGTGCAGGTCCATCCGCTGATGCCGGCCGCCATGAATGGCAAATATCCGTTCGACCATGCCGGCATCGGCGAGACGTCACTGATGCTGGCGCTGTGTCCGGAGGCGGTCGACGCCGCCCGCTTCGCCGACAATACCGGCTGGTACACGGCGAGCGCCAAGGATGCATCGGCGGAACTTGGGAACAAGGGCGTCGCGATGATCATGGATCACCTGCGCGCTATCCTGAAGGCCTAGCGCGGTTCGACCTTCTCCCCCTTTTTGTGGGAGAAGGTGGATCGGCGCGCAGCGCCGAGCCGGATGAGGGGTGCTGGACGAAATGCGGCGTCAAAATATAGAGTGATTTTAAGCGCTTATATCTTCAGTGTTGTGATCCTGCCAACACCCCTCATCCGACCGAGCTTCGCTCGGCCACCTTCTCCCACAAGGGGAGAAGGGAAGACAGGGCGGCCTACTTCACGGCTCCCGCCGTCATGCCCATGATGAGATAGCGTTCCAGCGCGATGCCGATGACCGCCAGCGGCGCGATCGCGGCGGTGGCAAGGGCTGCCATCGACCACCAGTTGATGCCTTGCGAGCCGGTCTGGCTCGCCACCATGACAGGAATGGTCTTGGCATCGGTCGAGGTCAGAAGGGCAGCGAAGAAATATTCGTTCCAGCACAGCACCATCGCCAGGATGAAGGCGGCGACCATGCCCGGCAGCGCGATCGGCATGACGATGCGGAAGAACGCCCCCCAGATCGACAGGCCGTCGACGAGCGCTGCTTCTTCCAGCTCGACCGGGATGGAGTTGAACTGGTCGCGCATGATCCAGATGACGATCGGCAGCACCATCAGCGTGTAGAGCAGGACCAGCCCGATGCGCGTGTCGAGCAGGCCGACTTCGCGGTACAGCACCAGGAAGGGCAGGGCGAGCACCACCGGCGGCAGGATCAACTGCGACAGGAAGAAGAAGGAGATGTCCTCGTTCTTGAACCAGGCGAACTTGTAGCGGTAGCGCGTGAGGCCGTAGGCGGCGAGGCTGCCGATGACGATGGCGAGGCTCGATGCGCCGACCGAGGTGATGACCGAGTTCATGAAGCGCTTGAAGAACTCATCGCGCACCGTGGAGGTCTGGAAGATCGAATCCGGCGACAGCCCGAGCGAACGCCAGCCTTTCCAGTCCGGCTGGAAGTCGACGAAGGGGATCAGATGGCCTTGCGTGACATCGACCGCCGATTTGAACGAGGTCGTTATCGTCCAGTAGATCGGAAACAGGCAGATCAAGGCCCAGAACACCAGCGCGCCATAGATGAAGACGCGGCTGGTGATGAAGCTCGCCGGAGAACGGATTTCGGAGACGGTGTATTCGGTGGTCTGAACGCTCATGATCCGGCCACTCAATTGACGTTGCGCACGAAGCGGTTGGCGAGTTTCAACAGCCAGGTCACGAACACGACGATGATGACCAGATAGGCCATCGCCAGCATGGTGCCGTAGCCGACATTGGAGCGGTCGCGGTATTCGCGATAGATGAAGCTGGAGACGGAATCGGTGGCGCCGCCGGGGCCGCCCGAAGTCACCGTGATGATGATGTCGGCCAGCTTCAGCTTGAAGATGATGCGCAGGATCACCGCCGTCACCGAAACCGGCAACATCAGCGGGAAGGTGACCTGCCAGAAGGTCTGCCAGGTAGTCGCGCCGTCGACGCGCGCGGCCTCCAGCACCTCGCGCGACATCGCCTGCAGGCCGGCGAGCAGCATGATCATCATGAACGGGATGAAGGTCCATGCATCCAGTATCATGATCGATATGCGGGCGATGATGGGATCGGAGAAGAAGGCGGGATTGTCCCAGCCGAGATGGCGCGCCAGTGTTGCCGCGGGTCCGAAGCGATACTCCATCAGCGATTTGCCGATCATCCAGGACACAGCGACCGGCGACAGCATCAGCGGCATCAGGAAGACGACGCGAAAGAATTTGCGCGCCCGGATCTGCGCGTTGAGCAGCAGCGCCAGCCCGAAGGCTATGACATATTCGACCAGCACGGCGAGCACGTAGAGCACCATGTTGAACAGCGCGTTGCGATAGTAGGGATCGCCCAGCATCTGCCAGAAATTGTCGAGCCCGTTGAACCTGCGGCCGCTGAAGGAGGAGAGGTTCCAGTCTGTGAGCGCGATGTAGAAGCCGAACAGTGTCGGGAAGATCACCATGGCGATGGTGAACAGCAGCGCCGGCAGCAGGAACAGCGCGCGCTGGCCGTCCTCGCCGCGCGTCAGCACCTGGCCGATGCCGAGCGCCACGCCCCACAGCACATAGGCGTAGACCACGGGACGCCATGTGTCGAAGCCGATCGTATCGACCTCGCTCTTGTAGAGGATCTGGACAAGGATCGTTGCCAGCAGGCCGAGCGTTGCAGCGGTCATCACCGCCCAGCCCAAGCGTTTGCGGCCTGGCGGTATCAGGTCGGATGGGACGGCGTTTGCCGGCCAATCATTGGTGGGCAAAATCTGGTCAGCCAAGCGTCTCATCCAGTTGCAGTAGGCACTTCGCGACCGGCGGTGCCGGTCAAGACAGGGTCCGGCGGCTTTCGTCGCCGGACCCCGGGTTCACGCTGCGATCAGGCCAGGCCGAGCGAGGCCTTGTAGAGCTTGACCTGCTTTTCGCGACCGATCTGGTCGGTGAGCTTTTCCCAAGCGGCGGCGATGGCATCGGCGCCTTCCTGTGCCTTCATCTTGCCGGCGAAAGTGTTGGCGAGAATGTCCTCGGCGGCGCTGTAATACTGGAAGATGCCGGGGATGCGCGGCTCGATCGCCGCGTTCGGATGGTTGTAGCTGTCGCCTTCCGACTTCAGATACGAGGTGATGAAGGCCTCGTCGTAGCCGGCCGCCACCCATTCCGGAATGTCGAAATGCGAATTGCGGTAGGGCTGGAAGCCGGACGGATACATCGCCGTCCAGATCGACAGGTCCTTGCCGCCGAGATGGGCGGCGGCGGACCATGCCGCCTTTTTCTTCTTCTCGTCCTTGTCGACGCGGGCCATGACATAGACGCCCCAGCCCAGATAGGCGCAGTTCGGCGAATAGTTCGGCCCGCTGGCGAGCTTCTCCCATTTGCCGGTCTTGGAATTGTACACATCGTCCGAGCCCGGCAGGATCGAGAAGCCGGTGACGTCGCCGATGACCGACGAATCGTTGGTCTTGACGTTGGAGCCGATGTCGCCCCACCAGGGGATCATCGAACCGGTGCCGGCCAGGAACTGCTGGAAGCCTGTGGTGTTCGGGTCGGCGTTGATCTGGTCCGCCGGTTCCGACGGCAGCGCGTCGATCACGTCCTGGATGGCGCGCACCCAGGCCGGATTGTTGATGCGCGGCTTCATCGTGTCGGCGTCGAACAGCCATGCCTTGTCGTCGGGATGCTTGGCGTAGGCGGTGGCGCGGCTGCCGAGGAAGTAGAAGCCGAAACCGCCCCATGGCTTGGGCGCGTCCAGATAGCCGTAAACGTCCTGGCCCTTGAATTTCTTGCCCTTGAGGAACTTGGTGACGGCCTGCACCTGCTGCCAGGTCTTCGGTACGCCCCATTCGCCTTCACCGCCGCCATCCTTCCACTGCTTGGCGAGGTCGGCATCGGCGAACACGTCGGTGCGGTAGTTGAAATTGTGCGTGTCGCCGTCGATGGTGACGCGATACTGCTTGCCGTCCCAGGTGCCGACCGGCGGCTTCAGATAGTTGACCAGATCGTCGAAATCGATCTGCTTCTTGACCCAGTCGGGCATCTCCGAGGTCAGGCCCTTGCCGCAGACATCGCCTTCGAAGGGCGCGCCCATTTCGATGATGTCGAAGTCGACGGTGCCGGTGGCGATCGATTGCTGCAGCCGGGCGTTGTAGTCGGCCTGCGCCAGGTCGATCCAGCTGATCTTGGCGCCGGTATAGGCCTCCCACGGCTTCAGGAAGCCGCGGAACAGCACATTGTGCAGGTTCTGGTTGTTGAGGCCCATGAAGGTCAGCTCGACGCCGGCGAATTCGCCTTCCTTGACATTGGCCTTGGTCGCCTCGAGGCAGAGTTCGCCGACCTTCTGGAAATCGGCATCCGTCGGCTGACCTTTGCCAACGCCGGGAATCTGCAGGATCTTCGACCGCAGTTCGCTTGCGGCGGACGCCGGACGCGTCAAGGCGCCGAGCCCTGCGCCGGATGCCGCCGCGATCGCGGCCATGCTGGCCGCACCCTTCAATATATCGCGCCTGGTGGCGCCGGCACGAACCAGTTTCTCGTAAAGACCTGTTCTCATCGCAATTCCTCCCAAAACATCGGTGTGATGGATGTGGCCAACCTGTCGGACGTTGGAGCGCCAACGATTCTCCCGGCTCGGAAACGAATTAGGCAGGACCCCACCCTGCGTCGATTTTAGGTTCCGATTGCGGATCAGGTAACGACATTTAGACCAGCGCCTGCCACTATTCTCGCAACCAAACGCCGTGTCAACGAGAACGGTTTTGTCTACAAGAGACCGACTTGCCCTGACAGGGCGTGTTGGTTAGCTTCTGCGCCTACGGCCAGTTGGAGCCGATGGGGGAGAGATGGCTCAAGTCGCGATCAGCAAGGTGGCCAAGGCGTTTGGAACCGTCAAGGTTCTGCACGAAGTCAGCGTCGACATCGCTGACGGACAGTTCGTGGTGCTGGTCGGCCCCTCGGGTTGCGGCAAGTCCACGCTGCTCAGGATGGTGGCCGGGCTGGAGACCGTTTCCGGCGGCACGATCGCCATCGGCGACCGCGTCGTCAACCATCTGCCGCCGGCAAAGCGCGACATCGCCATGGTGTTCCAGAACTACGCGCTCTACCCGCACAAGACGGTCGAGCAGAACATGGCCTTTGCCCTCAAGCTGCGGAAAACCGATCCGGCCGTGGTCGCCGAGCGGGTCAAGCGCGCTGCCGACATCCTCGACCTCAACCCCTATCTGAAGCGCTATCCCCGGCAGCTCTCCGGCGGCCAGCGCCAGCGCGTCGCGATGGGCCGCGCCATCGTACGCAATCCGCAGGTGTTCCTGTTCGATGAGCCGCTCTCGAACCTCGACGCCAAGCTGCGCGTGCAGATGCGCACCGAGATCAAGGAATTGCACCAGCGGCTGAAGACCACCACGATCTACGTCACCCACGACCAGATCGAGGCCATGACCATGGCCGACAAGATCGTCGTCATGCGCGACGGACGCATCGAGCAGGTCGGCGCGCCGCTGGAGCTGTTCGACCGGCCGGCCAATCTCTTCGTCGCCGGCTTCATCGGCTCGCCGTCGATGAACCTGCTCAAGGGTGTTGTGCGCAAGGGCGGCAAGCCCGGCGTCGACATATCAGGCACATTGTTTCCGATTGCCGACAATGCCGCGCAGGACGGGCAGGCCGTCGTCTATGGCGTGCGCCCGGAGCATCTGGAAATTCATCCCGATGGCGTGCCGGCGAAGATTTCGGTGGTCGAACCGACCGGCTCGGAAACGCTTGTGTTCCTGCGCTTTGGCGACCGCGAGATGGTGGCGCTGTTTCGCGAGCGCCACGACTTCAAGCCCGGCGACACGCTGACCCTGAAGCCCAGGCTCGACCAGATTCATCTTTTCGATGCCGAGACCGGCAAGCGTCTCTGATCTCAAACGGACTTCACGAGGACCATCATGCTCAAAGGCATCAATCCGCTGCTCAATGCCGACGTGCTCCAGGCATTGCGGGCGATGGGCCATGGCGATGACCTGATCATCGCCGACACCAACTTCCCCTCCGATTCGGTGGCGCGCCAGACGGCACTCGGCCGGCTGCTGCGCATCGATGCGTCGGCCGCGGAAGTGGTGAAGGCAGTGCTGTCGCTTTATCCGCTGGATACGTTCGTCGACGACGCGGCCGCGCGCATGGAAATCGTCGGCAAGCCGGACGAGATTCCGTCCGTGCAGAAGGAAGTGCAAAAGGAAATCGACGCCGCCGAGGGCAAGTCCTGGCCGATGCTGCCGGTCGAGCGCTACGCCTTCTACGAGCGTGCCAAGCAGGCCTATTGCGTCATCCAGACCGGCGAACGCCGTTTTTACGGTTGCTTCGCCTTCCGCAAGGGCGTCATACCGCCGGATGCGGAGTAGTGATATGGCAGCCGTAAAGCCTGTCGTCATATTGGGCGTCTTCGTCGCCGATACCGCCTATCGCGCCGATCGCCAGCCGCGCATGGGCGAGACTATCCTCGGCAATTCGTTCAAGCTGGGCCCGGGCGGCAAGGGATCGAATCAGGCGGTGGCCGCAGGCAAGCTCGGCGCCGACACCACTTTCCTGACCCGCCTTGGCGTGGATGCCTTTGCCGACATGGCCAAGCGGACCTGGCAGGATGGCGGCGTGAAAAGCGCCGTCATCGACACGCCGGACAGCTATACGGGCGCTGCCTACATCTTCGTCGAGGAGGGCAGCGGCAACAACGCCATCATCGTCAGCCCGGGTGCGGCCATGCTGATCTCGCCGGCCGATATCGAGGCCAATGCCGCCTTGATTCGTGGTGCCGGCGTCTTCGTAACCCAGCTCGAACAGCCGATCGATGCCGCGATGCGGGCGCTGGAGATCGCGCGCGGGGCAGGGGTGACGACCATCTTGAACCCTGCTCCCGCGGCAAAGCTTCCCGACCGAATCTACGCGCTCTGCGACTATCTCACGCCGAACGAGACCGAGACGGAGGAATTGACCGGACTGAAGGTTTCTTCGGTCGATGAGGCGCGGGCCGCTGCCGGCAAGCTGCTCGAAAAGGGCGTCGGCACGGTCATCGTCACGCTCGGCGACAAGGGCGCGCTTCTGCACTCGAAGGGACGCTCCGAGCATGTCCCCGCCATCAGCGCCGGGCCGGTGGTCGAAACCACCGGCGCGGGCGACGCCTTCAACGGCGGCTTCGCCGCGGCGCTGTCGCGAGGCGTGGACCCGCTGCAGGCGGTGCGCTTCGCCTGCGCTGTCGCCGGCATCTCGGTGACGCGACCCGGCACCGCGCCGTCGATGCCGACGCTGCAAGAGGTCGAGGCACTGCTGGCGAAGGGGTGAGGCACGCGGGCCAGCCGGACCATCAGGCTGTTCCAATCCCCGGGCAATCCCATGAAAAGTGCGTAGCGCTTTCCCCTGGGAATTGCGCCAAAACAAAGAGTCAGGGCAGTTCGCCGCGTCCGTGAAACGACAAACTGCCCTGGATGTCCATCCAGCGATAGCCCGATCAGCTATTGCCTGACGTAGCAGCGCTTTTCGCGACCGGGAGCGGGATCGCCGAACGTATCATTGTCGCATTGGACGCCGTTGCGGAACACGTCCTGCGTGAATTGGCCGCGTGCCCCGTACCTGACCACCTTGCGGCCATAGAAATCGCAGTAATCGCCTTCATCGGCACAGGCTGCCCATCTCTCGCGGCGGGGTTCGTCGTAATTGTCATCCGACTGGTCTCGGCCGCGCATCACGATGAAACACGACTTTGGGATGCCCGGCGCCGGGTCGCCAAAAACGCGATTTGAACACGGCACCGCGTCTCGCTCGAAATAGCGCGAGGTCGTGCGGCCCCGGGCGCCGTAGACCACTTCGGCGGGGTACGGCAGACGGCAGAGCCCGCCCTCGCGCGCGCATTGCTGCAACCGGTCGGCCGACGCGGTCGCCGGGAAAAGGGCGGTAGCGACCGTCGCCGCGCCGCCCAGGTACATGAGCGTGAATAATGTGCGCATAGGAATGTTTGGTGCGATTGACACGATAAGTCCTCCATGCCGTTCAGGCAGCCTACTAGTGCAACTCCGCTACCTGCGAAATGAATCCAGCGCTTTGTGGGCAAATCCGCAAGTGGGATTCACAACGTCAAACGCGGCTCAAGCCCGAGTCGTTCCAGGAGCTGCTTTTCAGCCTATTGGAGTGGCGTCGCGTTTGCCAGATTGCCGCGCGGGCGTGGCTGAATTTTTGAAGCCGGCTGCGAAACAGTCTGCCGCCAACGATTCGCGCGGCGGCGACGAATGATCATCGACAGCGGCAGGGCGCAAAAGCCCGCGTCTTGGCACTTCATTTCTGAAAGTGGATTCTGACAATTCATGTCGGCATTTCCCTGTGCCAAGGATTGCGATCCTTGAGGGAAATGGCGCGAGTGACGGGGCTCGAACCCGCGACCTCCGGCGTGACAGGCCGGCACTCTAACCAACTGAGCTACACCCGCGCATTGACGAGCACGTGTCAGCCGTGTTCGTCGTTGGGGCGCTGGATAAGGGGTTCGCCACCGGGTGTCAAGCGCACCAAACCATCATAACAACAAACTGGAGAAGGTTTTTTGACAGCCGGCGTTTTGTTCGCAAATCGGGCCTGCGGACAGGGCGTCACCTGTTCATTTGGCCTTGCGAAGCCGGTCCCGACCGCTTAAAGGTCCGCGCCGGAGCGGGCGATTAGCTCAGTTGGTAGAGCGCTTCGTTTACACCGAAGATGTCGGCGGTTCGAGCCCGTCATCGCCCACCATCCCGCGTCGTCTTGAAAATGCGATTTGGCCCTTCCAGGTGCGTTTTCAATTCCCATGCATGCGGTCTTCCGCCCGTCCTCCCGACCCTGCCGTCTTCCCGTAAACAGGCTTTTCGCAGGTTGCGATTTCGCCGATGGGAACGTTAGCAGGGGCTTCGAAGTTTCTTGACCGCTAAGGCGACCTTGCGCGGAGGTGGCAAATGAAGACGACAGTTGGACCGGATACCGTCGACGTGGCCAAGGCGGTCGATACGATGCTCACGGAGCATGACCCCCGTGCCTTTCTATCGATGGCCGAATTTGTCGAAGTGCTTCGTCAGAGAACGAGAACCGACCGTTCTGACGCGGATCTGAAAGCCCTCGTCACGAAGAAGGCGGCTTTGCTTGATATCGTTATGGAGTGAAGGCCAAGCTCGGCTGCGCAGCTTGGGCAGGATGCTGTTTGCGTATCGGCGCGCCTGATCAGCCATTTCAGTGGCCTTGTTTTGTGCGGCGTGCCACCAGGGGCAAGGCTGCCCGCGAGATCGACTGAACAAGGCCGGGGCGCTACATTTTGTTCCGCCGCTTTTCGATAGCATAGGATGTCCAGCGGCAGCACATGCCCGCGATCGATGTGGCGGCGCCGCCAAACAGGCATGCCGCAAGCAGCGGGTCTTGCGAGGCACTTTTCCAGCTGACCACCGCCAGCAAAATGACGCTTACCATCGAGACCACATAGCCGATACCTTTCAGCGTATGCGGCGAAACCTTAGCCATCGCACTCTCCCCTTCAACGCCTATGTTGAACATCTGTATCGGCGCCAGGTTCCGTTCGTCGGTTGGCCACGCGGGAACCTTTTGCCTGTTCGCGCGTGCTACTGCGATCTGGGCACTGGATGCACAAGCCATGACAAACTTCCTGAAACTCCCTGCGAAGTCGCGGAAGCTGTTTCGCGTTGTCGTCGAAACGCCGCGCGGAGCAGCCGCCAAGCTCGCCTACGACCCCAAGACGGGCGTCTTTCAATATTCAAGGCCGCTGCCGATCGGCAACACATACCCTTATGATTGGGGGTTCGTACCTTCCACCGTCGGGGAGGATGGTGATCCGCTCGACGGGATGGTGATCCACCAGGCCGCGACAGCACCCGGCGTGGTCATCAAATGCGATCTGCTCGGTGCATTGCGGGTGAAGCAGAAAGACCCTGATGGGGCGGTCATCCGCAACGATCGTTATATTTTCTGCCCGCGTAAGGAGGATGCGCCGGACAAGCCCGTCGCTGCCGACCATTTGCCGCAGGATTTGCGCCGGGAGATCGAGCAGTTCTTTTTGTCCTCCGTGCTGGGCACGGGCAAGACGATCAAGCTGAAAGGCTGGCAGGACGCCGACGAGGCTGCCAGGTCGCTCGGCAAGGGTGCGAGGGCTTTTCGGCGCAATAACAGGTGATGGCTGGCCCCGTCTTCCGCGATCACACCATAGGCTGAAATGGTCACGCGGTACACAATACTATCAGCGGTCGATTCCCCCCGGGATGTAGCCACTCCAAAAGCCCGTCGCGGGTCGCCCCCGTGGCGGGTTTTTCATGGATCCGAGGAGGCGGGCCACAACGGGCGAGCGTGCTGACGCCTCCTCTGAGTTGATCTCTCCGCGTCGCCCGAAAGACCTGAGTTCTCAAGGCGGCACCATCCGGAAATCCTTGCCCTCGGGCAGCAATTGCCCGCCATCGACGACAATGGTCGTGCCGGTGATGTAGCTGGCGTCGTCCGAGGCAAGGAACAGGAAGGCATTGGCGACATCGCGCGGACTGCCGAGCCGGCCGAGCGGGATCGAATCCTCCATGTTCTTGATATAGGCGGCGCCGCGATGCTGCTGGATGGCTTCGGTCAGGATGTTGCCGGGTTCGACACCGTTGACGGTAATGCCGTAGCCGGAGAATTCCAGCGCCGCTGCCCGGATGAAGCCGTTGATGCCTGCCTTTGTCGCCGAATAATGGCCGTGTCCGGGGCTGGTGACATGCGGCCCGGTGATGGAGGAGGTGTAGAGCATGCGTCCGGAGCGCTGCGCCTTCATCGGCACCAGGGCTGCGCGGGTGGCATTGAAGGTGCCGCGCAGATTGACGGCCATCACCCGATCCCAGTCGTCGGTGCTGGTGTTCTCGATCAATTGCCAGGGATAGATCCCGGCATTCTGCACGATGATGTCGAGGCGGCCGTATTGCTTCAGCGCCAATGCCACCGCGGCCTCGGCGTCGCGCATTTGCGAAATGTCGGTGCCGATGAAGGGGACGCCGAGTTCATCCGCGGTCGCTTGCCCGGACTCAGCCTCGCTGTCGGCCACCACCAGCCTTGCGCCTTCTTCGGCAAAGCGCAGTGCGATGCCCTTGCCGATGCCGCGCGCGGTGCCGATGATCAGCGCCACCTTGTCTTTCAATCGTCCAGTCATGCGAGCGGTCCTGTCATGCCAGTCTCTGGCGAATGGTTTGCTTGAATGCGTCGAGCAGCACGGCCGCCAGCACCAGCAGTCCGTGGATGACCTGGGTGAAATTGGCCGGTAGCCCCATGAGATTGATCGCCGTGTTGATGGCCGAGAGCAGAAGCACGCCGGCGTAGACGCCGGGCAGGGTGCCGACACCGCCCTTCAGGCTGACACCGCCGATGACGACCGCGGCAAAGGCGTTGAACAGAAGGCCGACGCCGAGATTTGCGGTGGCGCCCGAGGTGCGGATGGCCAGCAGCCAGCCGGCAAGGCCGGCAATGGCGCCGGCAAGCACGAAGGCGATGATGAGGTTGCGGTTCACCCGGATACCGGCCCGGAACGTTGCTGTCTCGTTGCCGCCGATCATCACCAGGTGCCTGCCAAACGGTGTCTTGGCCATGATCAGCGAGAAGACGACGAAGCAGGCGATGGCGATCCAGGCGGTGAGCGGCAGGCCGATCAGCCGCTGGATGCCGAACCAGCGGATCGCCGGTGCAAGATCCTGCGCCGAGCGGCCGCCCGAAATCACCAGCACCAGGCCGCGCACCCAGATGTAGGACGCCAGTGTGATGATGAAGGCGCTCATCTTGACCCTGACGACCAGAAACCCGTTGAAGGCGCCGATCAGGCCGCCCACCGTCAGCGCCAGCAGCAGCGATACCGGGACCATCAGCCATTCGGGATGCAGTTGAACGCCAAGGCCGATGCCCGACGAGCAGAACAGGATGCCGACCGCCATGGCGCTGAGTGCGGCGACGGATTCGACCGACAGATCCATGTGGCCGGCGATGATGACCAGCGCCAGGCCGATCGACATGACCCCGAGTACGCTCGATGCCTCGATGATGTTGGCGAAGATGCCGAGCTGGAAATAGTTCGGGATGAAGATGGAAAAGACCACCAGCACGAAGACCAGCATGAACCAGACGAGGTTGTCGAGGGCGAACTCCAGGGCTTGGCGGGTGCGGAGGGTCATGGACTGATCCGGCTGGCGCATGACCCCGAAAATTCGATTTCGGTGACGATCTTGCGCGGATTGGAATTGCGGCGGAGTGGCTCCGGGCCTGAGTGGCCCGGAGCGGCTTGCGCGACGGTCTATTCGACCGATTTGACGGTGTCCGTCGGCGGCTTCTGGTTGCCCCAGAAGGCCGGATTGTCGACGTTTTCCTTGGTGATGGCCGCACCCGGGATCTTGATGTTCGGACCCCAAGCTTCCTTGGTCACGACCGACTTCAGGCCAAGCACGTCATAGTCGCCGGGCTTGATCTCCTGCTTCTTGACGACCTTGTCCATGAACATGGCGACGGCCGCGGCCTGTGCGTAGAGCGGCTGTTCGACTTCGACATTGAGCCAGCCCTTTCGGATCAGGTCGAGGCCGACCGGAGCGCCGTTCGAGCTCATCAGCATGACGTCGCCCGGCTTCTTGCCGGCGGCCTCGAGCGAGGCGACGGCGGCGACCGAGAGATGCGCGGCATGGCTGAAGATCAGGTCGATGTCGGGGTTTGCCAGCATCTGGTCGGCGACGATGGTGCCGGCATTGCTGGCCTCCCACTGCATGGCCGGCAGCGAGATGATCTTGACGTCCGGGAACGCCTTCATCTTCTCCTCGAAACCCTTCTGGATGTCGAGCGTATAGGGATCGCCGGGATCGCCGAGCACCTGCAGCACCTTGCCCTTCACGGAGCCGTTCTTGGCTTTCAGCAGTTTTTCGGCCTGGTCCGCGGCGATATGGCCGATCTCGACCGTACCCGCCACCGAGGTGAAGTCGGAAGGCGTCGAGGTGATCTGGCGGTCGAACTCGACCACCGGGATGCCGGCGGCGCGCGCGGCCTCTATCGACGGCTTCAACGCATTGAAATCGACCGCCGCCAGGATGATCGCCGCCGGCTTCAGCGCGATGACGTCGTTCATCTGCGACTGCTGCGCGTCGGTCTTGTTGTCGGCGTTCAGCGTCTTTATGTCGTAGCCGACCTGCTTCAGGAACAGCTCCAGCGCGGTGACCGAGCCGGTCTGGAATTCATCGAGCAATGTCGGCACCAGATAGTAGACGGTCCCCTTGGACTGGGCGAATGCCGGCGTGAGCGTGGCAACGGCCAGTGCCAGGATACCGAAGACAGCAAGAAGTATTCGCTTCATGTCGTTCGCTCCTGTTGAGCCGGACCCCTCTTTGTGTCCCTCAGCTCGCCGGTCCGGCACCGGCAAGCGTCTCCCCGGTGATCATGTTGATCACCGCATCGGGACTTGTTTTGTTTCTGGCGACATCGCCCGCCACGACGCCTTGCCGGATCACCACGATCCGGTCGGCGACCTGAAAAGCTTGCTGCATGATGTGGGTGATGATGACGACGCCGATGCCCTGGCTCGCCACCTGGCGGATCATGTCGAGACCTCGCCGCGTCTGCTCGACGCCCAGCGCCGCGAAAGGCTCGTCGAGCAGCACCAGCTTGCCGCCCCAGTGGACAAAACGGTTGAGTTCGATGGCTTGCCGCTGGCCGCCCGAGAGATGCTCGACATTGGTGCGCAGCGACGGAATGCGGGTGCCGGCACTGGCCAGCGCCTTGGAGACGACTGCCTCCATGGCGCGCTCGTCGAGCACAGGAATGCCGAGCACCTTCCTGGTGATCTCGCGGCCCATGAAGAAATTCGCCACCACGTCGACATTGGTGCAGAGCGACAGGTCTTGGTAGACGGTTTCGATGCCCGCCGCCTTGGCCTCGGCCGGCGACCTCGCGAGAAACTCCTTGCCTTCGAACAGCATGCGGCCCGAGGTCGGCTCCAGTCCGCCTGATATGATCTTGACCAGCGTGGATTTGCCGGCGCCGTTGTCACCCAGCAACGCCACGACCTCGCCCTTGCCGATGGAGAAGCTGATCCCCTTCAGCGCTTCGATCGCGCCATAGTTCTTGGTGACGTTGTCGAGCACCAGCAGCGGTTCGCTCATCAGGCAACCTCCTTGGCCGTCAGAGGATCGCGGCCGCGCTCGCGCTCGGCGGCGAACATCTGGCCGAAGCGCGGCGACAGCACTCCCGAGACCGCAAGCGCGGCGGCGCCGCGCAACACCGAATGTTGCCCGCCGCGTGCGACCATCAGCCGGGGCGCGATGCGGTCCTTGCGCGCCGAGACGGAGTTGTGCAGGCCGCCGGTCGACCCGGCCAGCCGTTCGAGCAGGTCGGTGGACGCCAGCCCGCCGAGGATGACCGTTTCGGGGTCGAAGAGGTTCTCGATGACGGCGACGGCATTGTGAAAGATCGGCGCGACTTCCGCGACCCAGTCGGTCTCCGTGCCGTTCCAGCGCCGAAGCGCCTCGAGCGAGAGGTATCTTTCGAGGCAACCCCGGTTGCCGCAGGGACATGCCTCGCCGCCCGGAACGACAGGGATGTGTCCGACCTCGCCGGCATTGCCCCAGGCGCCGCGCTGCACGGAACCGTCATGAACCATCACGCCGCCGAGGCCAACACCGAAATAGAGATAGTAATAGTCGGAGAATTGAGCGCCGAGGCCGTAGAGCCGCTCGCCCATGGCCGCCGCAACCATATCGGTTTCGAAGAAGGCCGGCAGTCCGGTCGAGGCTGCCAGCCGCTCGCGCAGCGCTACATCCTTCCAGCCGGTCATGGTCGTCGGGCCTACGAAGCTCATGGATTCGACGCCGAACGGTCCGGGCAGGGCCAGGCCGACCCCAAGCACCCGTCCGCCGGCCCGTAATCCGGTCAATTCAATCACCATCGCACCGATCAGCTCGAAGGCATGGTCGGGCGTCGCGCTCGGGGCCTTGCGGTAAATGCTCTCGATCACGTCGCCGCTCAGATTGATCAAAGCGGCATCGATACCGAGTGGGGTGATATGGATGCCGACGGCATAGCCGCCCTCGGGATTGATGCGCAGCGTCGCCGGCGGCAGGCCGCGCCCCCTGGGCTCCTCGCGCAGGGAGAGGATGTAGCCCTGTTCTTCCAGTTCGCGAACGATGGTCGATACGGTCTGGACGGTCAGCCCGACGCGGCTGGCGATTTCGCCGCGGGCGATCGGCCCATGCAGGCGGATGGATTCGAGCACGATGCGCCGGTTGTATGGCCGCCCGAACTCTTGATTGGTCCCCCGCAATGCCATGCCTTGCGCTCCCGATTGACGCAAGGTTCGCACCAAAGATTTATTCAGTCAAATGGAATTCAAAAATAATTCGAGAGCAACATCACGCCCAGGAAGGCTGCAAGCCGCACCGGGCCTAGACTGGCCTAAGGCCGTGGACCAGTCGCCTTGCCGGCGCGTGGGGATGATGCGTCTGCTGGGGGCAAGAAAGGCGAAACAGGCGTCCGAAAGCCCCGCACGGATGGCGATCGCTCACCTGGAAATCAAAGCAGGAAGATCTATTCGAGAGCTATTGGGTGCCAATCAGGTCAGGACTGGCGCGCCTCAGAGGTACTGGGCCACCTTCTTGCCGACGGTGAGGAAGCGCAAGGGATCGATCGCTTCGCCATTGTGGCGCACTTCATAGTGCAGATGCGGACCCGTCGAGCGGCCGCTGCTGCCGGTCTTGCCGATGATGGCGCCCGCGTCCAGCTTCTCGCCCACGGTCACGTCGATTTCGCTGAGATGCCCGTAGCGGGTCGCAAAGCCATTGCCGTGGTCGACCTCCACCATGCGGCCATAGCCGCCGTTCCAGCCGGCCTTGGTGACGATGCCGGGCGCCGTGACCTTGGCCGCCGTGCCGATGGGCGCCCTGAAATCCATGCCCGAATGCAATGCTGCTGTGCCGAGGATGGGATCGGTGCGCACGCCGAACGGGCTGGTGACGGAGTGGCCGGGGGCGGGGTTGGCAAGCGGCAGCTGGCGCGCTTCCTTCTTCAACTGGTCGAGCGTGTCCAGGGCTTCGTCCAGTTCCTTGACCTTGCTGTCGAAGATCATCGAACTGTCGAGTGGGATCAGCGGGCCGCCGATATCGCTTTCGTTCTTGCCGAAATCGCTGTCGACCGGCAGTCCGGCCGCCTGCAGCGCCTCCTGGATGGCATCGGCGCTCTTGTAGGCATTGTCGGCAAGCGTGCTGATGCGGGTGAGTTGTTCGTTCTCGATGGATTTCAGCGACTGGTTGATCGAGACGAACAGCTTGTCGGCACGATCGGCGGCTGTATCGCTGGGCAGCGGATCGGTGCGGGTCGACCACAAGGAGAACGGCCTGGCATCGGCAGCACCCAGGTCGGCGCCAAGGCTCGCGACCGCGTAATTCCGCGCGGGCTGGCTGATGCTGCCAGTCACCTCGGCGTGCTTGTCCGGTTTGGCGGCCGCGGGATCCTCGGCGGGCGCTGCTCCCACCTCGTTCTCGGCGCGCTCGAGCAATGGTCCGAGACGGCCATGGCGCTGGCTGAGCTGTGTCTGGCGTTCAATCAGTTCGCTGACCTTGTTTTCCATCAACTGCTGGTCGAGCAACTGGCGGCTGGTGATGCGGTCGACCTGGGCGCGGAGCGCCGAGATGCGGTCTTCGTAGGCCTGCTGCATGCGCGCCTGGCGCGCGGTGGTGGCGCCGATCAGGTCGTCGCGCAGCACGAGATAGGAGGTGGCCAGGAGGTAGCCGATGGCAATGGCGGCGAGTGCTGAGCCGATGAATGCCGCGAGCCAAGGCCGGATCGTGAAATGCCTGATCTCGTTGCCGCGGGCGATGATGACCGTGTGGGGTTCCTTGCGCCTGCCGAAGACTGCGGACTGACCGGTTGCGTTCACGGGACCAAGCTTTCGTTTACGACACCACGACAACTTGGATTACACATTATTAGGGTTAACAAAGGCTTGCCGGATCGATCGCCCGACGCCGAAAGCACGCGGCGCGCGTAGAGGGTTGTATGAAAATGGCCAAGGAAGCGTGCGTAATGCCGTGAAATCATTGGCGATGAGCGCCAATCTGCTGCCAGCGAAGCGGCCTGTCGGTCGCGATCGAGGTCTAGGTTTCCTTAACTGTCTTCGATTGCTTTTAATTGACGGTTTTCGATTAGAAGCGGTACCGGGGTTTGGGACACACTATGGCGGCAGGAATGCTGGGCGATCTGGCTGGCAAGATCCTCGACAAGATCTCGGGCACCAGTTTGCTGGCGACCGGGCTTTTGCTGCTGACTGCTTTTGTCAGTGCGCTTGTCGCCTATTGGCGCACGGTCGAGGAGAAGAGCTGGAAGGAGTTCTTCGAATTCGTCATCCCGCACGAGGTCATTACCCATCCCTCGGCGAGGGCCGACCTGCTGTTCTGGGTCACGAAGAAAGCCCTGATGCCCTTCCTGATGCTACCCGCCGGAATAGTCTTCGTTTCGGCGGTGGGCTACGCAACCACCTGGCTGTTTTCGACACTCTTCCAGTTCCAGCCGCCGCTGGTCGAGGGACCGGCAGGCCCGGTGACGGTGCTGATCTTCACCATCACCATGCTGCTCGCCTACGATATTTCCTACTATCTCTATCACGTCGCCCAGCACCGCTATCCGGTGCTCTGGGAATTGCACAAGGTGCATCACTCGGCCGAGGTGATGGTCGGGATCACCAAGGACCGGGTCCACCCGCTCGACGAGCTGATAAATCGCGCCTGGGATGGCCTCGTCGTCGGCATCTGCTTCGGCATCTGGTCGCTGATTTCACTGAACCTTGCCGAACTGACCGTCTTTGGCGTCAACGTCTATGTCATGCGCAACATCCTGATGATGGATTTCGTCAGGCACACGCATTTCAAGATTTCGTTCGGCCCGCTCAACAATGTGGTCCTGTGTCCGCATTGGCACCAGCTGCATCACAGCACCGATCCGCGCCACTACGACAAGAATTTCGGGCTGCTCTTCTCGTTCTGGGACCGACTCTTCGGAACATTGTGCGTGCCGAAACCCGATGAGGACTTCAAGTTCGGACTGGTTGACCGCAATGTGCGCGACTACCAGTCCCTCGCCGGCCTTTATGTGATGCCGTTGAAGCGGATGTGGGGGCATATTGCCAGGCGCATCCGGCCCGCAAAGCCAAGGACCTCGCGATCATCGGAAGGGACACGGCCATGAACGGTCCCTTCGTGCTGGCGATCCCGCGGACACGCACCTTCGAAGTCGTGACATCGGCGGCGCGGCTGGCCGAGATCGCACCGGCCTGGACCGCGCTCTGGCAGCGAGCCGGCGGGCTTGTCTTCCAGCACCCGGACTGGATCGCAGCCTGGTGGCGCACCACCCCGCATCAGGAGCGGCGCACGCTCAGGATCGGGCTTGCCTGGAATGGCGAGCGGCTCGACGGCGTGATCGCGCTCGCCACGTTCAAGCGCTCCGGCATCCGCTTGCTCGAATGGGCGGCGAAGGATCACAGCGACTATGGCGACGCGCTGGTTGCGCCCGAAAGCGATCCGCAGGTGATCTCCCGCCTCTGGCAGCATGTCTTTGACCAGGGCGGCTTCGACCTCGTCTATCTCAACCGCCTGCTGCCGAATGCCAGTGTCCGAGCGCTGCTGGATCCGGCCTCGCGCCATGGCAAGGCGCTTCGCCCCAACAACCGCAGTGAAATCAGCTACCGTGTCGTCGGCCCCTGGCAAAGTGGGGCGGAATGGTTCGAGGCGCTGTCCAAGAAAGCCCGACAGAACTACCGTCGTGGCCGCAAGTTCATGGAAGAAGCCGGTGCACTGCGTTTGCGCCTGCTCGATGCGGATGACCCACGCGAGCCGGTGCTCGCACGCGTCGCGGTGCTGAAGCGCCTCTGGCTCGCCCGGCATGGCCGCGCCTCGGACCTGTTCGACGAGGGCTCGCCCGTTCTCGCCGCGCTGGTTTCGGTGCTGGCCGAACTCGGGCTGTTGCGCGTCTTCGTGCTGGAACTCGACAACACGATCATCGCCGTCTCGATCAATTTCGAGCAGCACGGCACGATGATGGCTTTCGTCACCACCTATGATCCCGAATATGAGCGAGCCTCGCCGGGCATGGTGCTGATGATGGATTATATCCAGTGGTCGCTCGACCGTGGCCTTGCCAAAGTCGATTTTCTCTGCGGCGGCGAGGATTTCAAGCGGCGCTTCGCCACGCAATCAGTCAGGCTGTCGTCGATGATCGGCGCGCGCGGTCTGCGCGGCCATCTCGCCGCGCTGGCCGATCGTGCGGTCCATGTCACGAAATCCTGGCAGGCACAGCGGCAGCCGAAGGCGCAAACGCCCGACCAGTAACGACGGCTCGTATGGGCCTTGGCCACGCTCAAAGCGCGCGAACGGCTTCCAGCACTTCCTCGGCATGGCCCTTGACCCGGACCTTGCGCCAAATCCTGGCGATCCGACCGTCACGGCCGATCAGGAACGTCGCTCGCTCGACGCCCATATATTTGCGGCCATACATCGATTTCTCGACCCACAGATGGTAGGCCTCGATCACCTTGCGCTCCTCGTCGGCGGCGAGGTCGACGGTGAGGTTGTATTTCGATTTGAACTTGTCGTGCTTCTTGACGTTGTCTGGTGACAGACCGATCACCACAGCGCCTGCCTTCTCGAATTGCGGTTTCAGCTGTGAAAAGCTGATCGCTTCCTGGGTGCAGCTTGTTGTGTCGTCCTGTGGATAGAAGTAGAGCACCACGGGTTTGCCGGCAGATGCGGCCAGGCTGAGCGAGCCGCCGCCATCCCGGGGCAAATCGAATTGCGGCGCAAGATCGCCCACGTCGAGGTCAGCCATATCGATGCCCTTGTTTGAGGTTACGCGCGACGCCACACCGATATAGTGTCGACCGGGGATTCGTCCACGAGCGAATTTGTACAACGGAAGATTGCGTGGATCAGGAGCAACCGCAGCACGAGAAGATCCGGTTCAGGCGTGACGAGATCACCGACCTGGGGGCTTTGCCATCCGCGTGCCGCGTTCCACCACTCGGCCAGGCGTCGATCGGCCGCGGCTTCCGCATCCTTTCGCGCGTGTTCGCCGGCATGGTCGCGTTCGTGTTGCTGGCCGCGGTCATTGTCTATCTGGTCGGAGCTTCCGGGATCGGCTCCGAGCGGCTTCGGGCGGAAGCGGAGACCGCCATCGAGAAACTCGCCGGTGTCGATGTTAATGTGGCGGTCGGGCCGGCGCGCATCACGCTCGACAGTTCGAGCTTCGTCGCGCTTCAGGTCAGCGACGTCAGCCTGAAGACATCGGACGACAAACCGATGGCGGATGCTGGCCGCGTCCGCTTCGGCATGCGCCTAATCCCGCTTCTTTGGGGAGAGGTGCGGCTGACCAGCGCCAGGATATCGGATGCTCACATCGTTGTGGCGGCGATGCCGTCCGGCGGCGACTGGACAGCGCAATTGCGCAATGAGGACGGCCTCGTCGATCCGGAGAGACTGTCCGACGCGCTGTTCGGCAACATACATCGCGCGCTCGACGCCGTGCGGGAAGATTCGATGCGCCGGATCGATCTCAGCAATGTCGAATTCGTGCTGCCAGACGCGGGGGCGATCAAGCTGGTCAAGATCGCCGACGCCACCGTCGTACAATCGGGGCCGGGCGCCGTGGAGTTTTCCTCAGAGGCGGATGTCGACGGCAGGAAGGTCACGGTTGCCGCCTCCGCCACCCGAGATGTCGCCGCCCATCGCGTCACGGCGCTGACTGCGAGCGTCGATCTGTCATCTGCCGACGCCACCGGCGCCGGGAAGCTGGGCGCGATCGCGTTGAAGCTGACGGGAGCGGAAGGATCCGGCACCAATGAATCACGGCTGACGGCCTCTCTGTCGTCCGCCGGGTCGGTGCTCGATCTTGGCACGCGCGGCTTGCTGCCTGCCGATGTCGATGTCAATGCGACGCTTGTCCATGGCAGCAACAAGATCCAGGTCGACAGGCTGTTGCTGAAATCCGGCCGGTCCTCTTTCAATTTCGGCGGCTCGATAGGGCCAAAGCCGGCGACAGGGGCGGCGGGCGAGGAACCGTCCTACCGCTATGACCTGACCAGCGACGGTTCGACCCTGGCGCCATCGGAATCGCCCGAGCCCGCGCTGACCTTCCTCGCCCGCATCGCCGGCGTCTATCAGACCGAGAGCCATAAATTGGTGGCCGAGCAGATCGCGGTTAGGTCCGCCGCTGCCGGCGAGGTACTCGGCACCGCGGCCGTGGCTTTCGTTGACGGCAAGGCCCCCGGGATCAATCTGGCGCTCAACGTGCACGACATGCCGGTCTCGCACGTCAAGCAGCTGTGGCCGTGGTTTTCGGCGCGCAATGCGCGGCTCTGGGTGCTGGACAATCTGTTCGGCGGCCGCGTCGTCGATGCCAACCTCCAGTTCCAGGTCGTGCCGGATCGCCTCGGCAACGGCGTGCCGCTTTCGGCCGACGAGGTGTTCGGCCGCTTCCAGATCGAAGGCTCGCGTTTTGACACGGCCGGCCGCATCCCGCCGATACGCGACGCGGTCGGCGTCGTCGCCTTCCACGGCAATGACGTCGACATTTCGCTCTCCTCGGGCACCGTCTTCATGCCCAGCGGCCGCACCGTGGCGGCCAGCAACGGTACGCTGGCGGTCAAGGCGGCCAACCGCCCGCCGGTCATCGGTGCACTCGACATCGATGTGGAGGGCGAGGCGCCAGCTGTCGCCGAACTCGCCTCCTACGAGCCGATCAACGCCATGCGCCATGTCGGCTTCCTGCCGGAGGATCTGTCCGGCAGCGTCACTGGCCATGTCCGGGCCGACATTCCGCTGCAGTCAGGCGTCGATACGTCGAAGCTCGACTGGCTGGTGTCGCTCGACTACACCGGCCTATCGCTGGCCAAGCCGTTCGAGGGACAGACCGTGACGGATGCCGACGGCTCGATCACCGTCGACCCGGAAAAGGCGGTGATCTCCGCCAAGGCAGCGCTCAACGGCATTCCGGCCGAACTCGACCTTATCGAACCGTTGGCGGACAACGGGCCGGCGCGCAGCCGCAAGGTGGCCCTGGTGCTCGACGACAAGGTCCGTGCCGCGGCCATGCCCGGCCTGACGCCGCTGCTTGGCGGAACGGTGAAGGTCGCGATCGACAAGAGCGGCAGCGGCAACCAGAACGTCTCGGCCGACCTGACCAATGCCAGGCTGGACATTCCCTGGGCCGGCTGGAGCAAGGGGGCAGGGGTTCCCGCCAACGTCACCTTCGTCATGACCAAGGCCGGCGACACCACGACACTGTCCGATTTCAACCTCGACGGCAAAACATTCTCCATCGACGGCAGCATCGTGCTGGTCAACGGCGCCCTGTCGTCGGCCAGGTTCGGCAAGGTCACCTTGAACCGGGGTGACGACGTCGCGATTTCGGTGAAGCGCTCGGGCAAGGGCTACGCCGTCGACATAAACGGCAAGGCGCTCGACGCTCGTTCGCTCATCAAGCAGTTCACGTCCGATGTGGACACCGCGACCAAGACGACCGGAACGGACAACATTTCCGTCAGCGCCGACGTCGAGCAGCTCACCGGCTTCCATGACGAGCAACTGTCCAATTTGAAGCTCGACTACAGCGCGGCCGGCTCAAGGGTGAACGGGCTGAAGGTCAGCGCCACGGCAAGTTCGGGCGCGGCCATCACCATCAGCAACACTACCGGCGACGGCCGGCGCTCGCTCAACGTGAAGTCGGCGGACGCCGGCGCGATATTGAGGTTCCTGAACGTCTACGAGCACATGGAAGGCGGCTCGATCATGCTGGCGCTGACGGGGGCCGGCGACGGGCCGATGACGGGCAAGGTCGACACCAGCAACTTCTTCATCGTCAACGAACCGAAGCTCGCCTCGATTGTCTCGACCACGCCGGCCGGCGACAACCGCAGTCTCAACCAGGCGGTCAAGGGCAATCTCGACACATCGCGGGTCAAGTTCGAACGCGGCTATGCCGAGATCGAGAAAGGCAGCGGCTATCTGAAGCTGGCCAATGGCGTGCTGCGCGGTCCGCGCATCGGCACGACGTTCCAGGGCATCCTCTACGACCAGAACAACAATATGGACATGACTGGCACCTTCATGCCGGTCTATGGCCTCAACCGCATCTTCGGCGAATTGCCCATCGTCGGCGCGCTGCTGGGCAACGGCCGCGACCGCGGCCTGATCGGTGTCACTTATCGGCTCAGGGGCAATGCCAACAAGCCGGTGCTCGACGTCAACCCGCTGTCGGTGATCGCGCCGGGCATATTCAGGTCGATCTTCGAATATCGATGAACGGCCTCAGGCCGGCCGCACCAGAACGTGTTTTTTCTTACCCAATGAAAGCTTTACGACGTTTTCTGGACTCAGATCCTGAAGCGTCACCATGCGGCGGTCGTCATTGACCGACTGGTCGTTGATGCGAACCGCGCCGCCCTGTATGTGGCGCCGCGCCTCGCCATTGGACGATGCCAGCCCGGCCGTGACCAGCAGCGACAGGATGCCGACGCCGGCTTCGAGTGCCGCCTTGTCGGCCCCGACGGTCGGCAATGTCTCGGCGAGCGCCCCCTCCTCGAAGGTCTTGCGCGCGGTTTCCTCGGCCTGGTTCGCCGCTTCGCGGCCGTGGACGATTGCCGTCGTCTCGGTGGCCAGGATCTTCTTGGCCTCGTTGATCTCGGAGCCGCCGAGGGCGGCCAGGCGCGCGATTTCGTCGAGCGGCAGGCGGGTGAATATCTTCAGGAAGCGCTCGACATCGGCGTCCTCGGTGTTGCGCCAGTACTGCCAGAAATCATAGGGCGAGAAGAGGTCGCCGTTGAGCCATACCGCACCCTTCGCCGACTTGCCCATCTTGGCGCCCGACGATGTCGTCAGCAGCGGCGTGGTCAGGGCGTAAAGCTGCGGCGCGCCCATGCGATGGCCGAGATCGACGCCATTGATGATGTTGCCCCACTGGTCCGAGCCGCCCATCTGCAGGCGGCAGTTCTGGCGCCGGGCGAGCTCGACGAAATCATAGCCCTGCAGGATCATGTAGTTGAATTCGAGGAACGACAGCGATTGCTCGCGGTCGAGCCTGAGCTTGACGCTGTCGAAGGTCAGCATGCGGTTGACGGAGAAATGCCGGCCGACATCGCGCAGGAACTCGACATAGTTGAGTTTCATCAGCCAGTCGGCATTGTTGACCATGATGGCGTCGTTCGGGCCGTCGCCGAAGCGCAGGATGCGGCCGAAGATGCGCTTGATGCCTTCGATGTTGGTGGCGATCGCTTCCGGCGTTAGAAGGCTGCGCTGGTCGTCGCGGAAGGACGGGTCGCCGATCATCGACGTGCCGCCGCCCATCAGGGCGATCGGCCTGTGTCCGGTTTCCTGCAGCCAGTAAAGCATGGTCGCCGAGATCAGATTGCCGATATGCAGGCTGGTGGCGGTGGCGTCATAGCCGACATAGGCGGTGACCGTTTCCTTGGCGAAAAGCTCGTCGAGGCCGGTCTCATCCGAAATCTGGTGGATGAAGCCACGCTCGCTCATCGTGCGCAGGAAATCGGATTTGAAGGCAGGCATGTTTTCTTTCCCGAAAGCGTCCGCCCGGTCCGGCGCGGGCATATGTGAACGGGCGCGTTTAGCATCCAAGCGCGATCAGCAAAAGTGGAATCCGGTTTTGCGTCAGATCGCGCGCCAACCAGGAGGTCGCGATCAGCAAAAGTGGAATCCGGTTTTGCGGCCCGCGCGGATAATGCCGTCACGCTTGCTTCATCGTTTCGGCCGGGGTAATGAGGCGCCGCGCCAAAGGTTCTTGCAGCCCACGACCTCGAGCGGCACCGCACGGCATCCATCAATGCCACATTCGACGACAGAGCCCCGACGCGACATGCCGGACGCATTGATATCCATTGTCATTCCTTGCAGGAACGAGGCGGCAAACCTGCCGCTCTTGATCGACGAGATCGAGGCGGCGATGGCCGGGCGCGACTTCGAACTGATCATCGTCAATGACGGCTCGACCGACGAGACGGCTGCCGTGCTTGCCGAACAGACGGCACTTCGCTCTTTTCCGGTGCGGGAATTGCGGCACCAGAAATCCGCCGGCCAGAGCCTGTCGGTGCGCTCGGGCGCCTGGGCGGCGCGCGGCGGCATCGTCGCCACCATAGACGGCGACGGCCAGAATGATCCGCAATACATTCCGGTGTTGGTCGACGCCCTGCGGCAGGCCGGGCCGGATTTCGGCGCCGCCCAGGGCCAGCGCCTCAAGCGCCGCGACAGCAAGGTCAAGCAGCTGGCGTCTCGCTTCGCCAACTGGCTGAGAAACGCCATCCTGCATGACGAGACGCGTGATACGGGCTGCGGCCTGAAGGCTGTCCACACCGATATCCTGCGCAAACTGCCCTTCTTCGACGGCACGCACCGCTTCGTCCCAGCCCTGGTCATCCAGGAAGGCTATCGCGTCGTGCATTGCGATGTCGTCGACCGCTCGCGCCGTCACGGCAAGTCGAACTACGGCATTTTCGACCGTGGCCTGCAGGGCGCGCTCGATCTCGGCGGTGTCTGGTGGCTGCGCCGCCGACGCCGCAGGATGCCAAAAGTAGAGGAAATCAAGCGTGTTTAACGTGCTTCAGGAACTGGGGACCTGGCTTCACCAGGTTTTCATCAAGCAATTCGATGCGTGGATCCTGCTCGGCTTCGTTGCGCAGTTCTTCTTCACCATGCGCTTCGTCGTGCAATGGCTCGCCTCGGAAAAGGCCAAGCGCAGCGTCGTGCCGGTGGCCTTCTGGTTCTTCTCCTTGTTCGGCGGCGGTCTGCTTCTGATCTATGCCATCCAGCGCCAGGATCCGGTGTTCATCGCTGGCCAGGCCATGGGCATGTTTATCTACATCAGAAATCTCTGGCTGATCGCCAATGAGCGCAAGGCGGCGATGACCAAGGTCGATTGAGCGGCCCGTCACGTCGAAAAATGGTTAGAGAGGCTGATGCATGGCGTTGAACAGGAACTACATTCTTCTTTTCCTGTTCAGCCTGGTGATGACGCTCTCGGGGCTGGCATCGCTGCCGCCGATCGACCGGGACGAGTCGCGCTTCGTCCAGGCGACCAAGCAGATGGCCGAGAGCGGCGACTATGTCGACATCCGCTTCCAGGAGGCCTCGCGCTACCAGAAGCCGATCGGTATCTACTGGCTGCAGTCGGCGGCGGTGACGCTGAGCGGCACAGGCGCCGAGGCGCCGATCTGGGTCTATCGCACGATCTCGGCACTGGGCATTGCCATTGCGGTGCTGGCGATCGCCTGGACGGGGACCAATCTTTTCGGCGCCAGTGCCGGTATCGCCGCCGGCCTGGTGATGGCTGCGATCTTCGCCACGGCCTTCGAAGGGCGCGACGCCAAGACCGATGCGATGCTGCTTGCCTGCTGCGTGGCGGCGCAAGGTGCGCTGGCGCAGATCTATCTCGCATCGCGCCGCAAAGAACCAGTCGCCGGCCATCTCTGGTGGATTTTCTGGATCGCGCAAGGCGCGGCGATCCTCATCAAGGGGCCGATCGCGCCGCTGCTGTCGGCGCTGACCATCGCGGTGCTGTTCGCGTTCGAGCGTGACGGGCGCTGGCTGTCGAAGCTCAGGGTCGGACGCGGCCTGTTGCTGGTCGTGGTCATCGCACTGCCCTGGCTTGCCGCGATCACCTGGAAAAGCCATGGCGCTTTCCTGCAGCAAGCCGTCGGCAAGGACATGCTCGGCAAGGTCGCGTCGGGCGAGGAATCGCACGGCCTGCCGCCCGGTTTTTACATGCTGACCTATTCGCTGTTCATGTGGCCTTTCGGGCTGATCGCGGTCGGCGCCGGCCTCCAGGCCCTCAACCGCCTGCGCGACGATGTCAGGCTGCGCTTCTGCCTCGCCTGGTACATCCCGTTCTGGCTGGTGTTCGAGCTGATCCCGACCAAGCTGCCGCATTATGTGCTCCCGGCCTATCCCGGCATGGCGCTGCTGATCGGCTGGCTGCTGACATTGCAGCCCGAGGACGCCAATGCGCCGCTGAAGCGCTGGCAGCAGTGGCTGTGGTGGTCGACCGCCTTCGGCCTGGTCGTGGTCAGCCTTGGACTGGCGGCGGTTTGCATCGGGGCGCCGATCTATCTCACCCACAGCTTCTCCTGGTGGAGCATACCGGCGGCGGCCGCCGCATTGGGTACGGGCTATTTCGCGTTTTCGCGGCAGCTGCAGGTGCCGTTGCCCCGCATCGGCGCCACCGCGGCCTGTGCCGGCATCACCTATGCCTTGCTGTTCGGCGTCATCGCCCCATCGCTGAAACCGATCTGGCTGAGCCCGGCGATCAAGCAGGCGGTGCTTGCCAACAAGCCTTGCGACACGACGGTGCTGGCCTCGGCGCGGTATCAGGAGCCAAGCCTGGTGTTCTTGGTCGGCACGAAAACGGTGCTGACCGATGCCGGCGGCGTGGCGCAGCATCTGCTTGCCGATCCTGCCTGCGCGCTAGGGCTGGCGCCGATCGAGGACGAGCAGAAACTGAATGGCATTCTGTCGGTGCAAGGCAAATCCGTGAAACGGGTCGCGGAGATCGACGGCCTCAACTATTCGTCGGGAGACAAATTGTCGCTCGGCCTCTATCGTGTGGCCCCATGATGGCTCGTCGATGCCCATGACGGCAACAATGGGGTCGAATTCCCAATGCTCGTAAAATCGCGCCCTTCAGTTTCCGGTCGGCTCCTTGGGGTAGGGCGACGGTCCCTGGACAATTTTCGCGACACCATGCGGATCGTGAGAGGACGCTTTGCCGCTCGCCCCGCGCGTTACCCCAACATCGCATGGCCGGTCTGGCTCGTCGTTTGGATGTTGCTGACGGCGGCGGCCTTTGTTCGCCTCGATACACCGGCAGGGTTGGTCCATGGCCAATGGCCGGGAGCCGGGGTGGCTGAATTCCTCACCCAGTTCGCTCTCGGTGGCTGGTACCTGATCCCGTCGGCGCTTCTGCTCGTTGGGGCCAATCTGACCGATTGGCGCAGCCTTTCACGGCGATCGCGGATGCTCGTCTACAACTGGACTTGCCTGGCTTTTCTGGTGCTGAGCGCTGTCGGCCTGTCGGGCCTGCTGGTCAATGTCCTGAAATATGCGATCGGCAGGGCCCGCCCGCTCTACTTCCAGGATTTTGGCGTGCTCGCCCTGCACCCCTTCGCCTTTGACGCGCGCTTCGCCGGTTTTCCATCCGGCCATGCCACGACGATGGGGGCGGTGTTCGGCGTTCTCCTGCTTTTGTTTCCGCGGCGTTGGTACATTGCCCTGGTGATCACCGCCTGTCTCGCCTCGACCAGGGTTTTCGTCGGCGCACACTATCCGAGCGACACGGTGGCCGGCTTCGGCCTTGGCTGCGCCTTCGCGCTGGCTTGCGGGCTGGTCTTTGCCCGGCTCGGCTTCATCTTCCGTCCGACGCCGTCAGGGTTGCCGGTCCGCAAGGCATCCTTCCGGCTGATTGCACCGGACAGATAAGTCTTTGCCGGATTAATTGTTGTCCAGGCCGCCGTAGGATCTTACCAGGCGAACCATGTCGGATGCGTCGGCGACTTCGCTTTCCAGTCCCTGCGCCACGCCGGTGCGATCGGCGACGGGGCGGTTCTGGCTGACCTTCCACTTGCCGTGGATATCGCTGATCTCGATCTCCAGCCCGATAATGCCCTTGATCTGCGACTGGATGAAGGGCGGCGGCGCATCGGTCACTGCCCAGGGTGCCTCGCGGGCACCTTCCTGGGAATTGGTCAGATCGCCAATCTGCCGCGCCAGCCACGCCTGGTCGTCGATCACCTTTACGGTGCCGCGCACCTGCACGATGGCATAATTCCAGGTCGGCACCACCTTGCCGGTCTCGCGCTTGGTCTCGTACCAAGAGGGCGTCACATAGGCATCGGCGCCCTGGAAGACGATCAGCACGGGCGATGCCGGATTGTCGGCAATGAGGCGCCAGTGTGGGTTTGCCTTGGCCAGGTGAGCCCGCATTCTGCCGTTCGGCGCCGCTGCGGCGTCGAGCAGGAAGGGAATGGCGTTGGCGACCGGGCCGTCAGGCCCGTTCGAGATCAGCATGCCGAGCGGATGCGCCCTGATCAGTCCATGCAGCACGTCGGGCCGCGTTTCCTGGAAATGGGGAGGCTCGTACATCGGCGCTGGCGCCTTTCCTGCTTATCTCAGCCGCTTGGGCCGTGGATCGGACAATTCGCCCGCCAGCCGGCGATCGAGATAGTCCGCGCATTCCTCGATCAAAAGATCGGCGTGGTTGGCGAAGAAGTGGTTGGCGCCGGGCAGGGTCTTCTGCGTGATGGTGATGCCCTTCTGCGTGTGCAGCTTGTCGACCAGGCCTTGCACGTCCTTCGGCGGCGCCACCTTGTCGGCATCGCCATGGATGATCAGGCCCGACGACGGGCAGGGCGCCAGGAACGAGAAGTCATAGGTGTTGGGTTGCGGCGCGATCGAGATGAAGCCCTCGATCTCGGGCCGGCGCATCAAGAGCTGCATGCCGATCCACGAGCCGAACGAATAGCCGGCGACCCAGCAGCTCTTGGAATCCGGGTGCAGCGACTGGACCCAGTCGAGTGCGGCGGCGGCATCCGACAACTCGCCGGTGCCGTGGTCGAATTCGCCCTGGCTGCGGCCGATGCCGCGGAAATTGAAGCGCAGCGTGGTGAAATCGCGCTTCTGGAACATATAGAAGAGGTCGTAGACGATCTTGTTGTTCATCGTGCCGCCGAATTGCGGATGCGGATGCAAGACGATGGCGATCGGCGCGCTCTTTTCCTTGGAGGGCTGGTAGCGTCCCTCCAGGCGGCCGGCCGGACCGGTGAAAATGACCTCAGGCATAAAATACTCCACTTGGGTAATACGAATGCGCGGCGCCCGGAACGGACCTTCCTCTGGCCTTGACGCAGGGCGAGCGTCTTCTTAGAAGCTAGTTTAGAACTATTCAAAACTGAGTGGCCAGACGTCGAGCCCGGCCACCCGCGCCGCAAGCCGCGTAAATAGGACGGCTCGCCTTGGAATTTCAAGGAAATAACGCCATACGACGACCGAATGGCTTCTGACGGGATCAACTGGACGAAAATGGCCGCAAAACGCGCCTATCTCGACTACGATGCCAGTGCGCCGCTGCTCCCAGCGGCGCGCGAGGCTATGGTCGCGGCGCTTGACGTGGCGGCCAACCCATCATCGGTCCATGCCGAAGGCCGCGCCGCGCGGCGCCTGATCGAGACGGCAAGGCGCGAGGTCGCGGCTCTGGTGAATGCCAGGCCCGAACATGTCGTGTTCACCTCCGGTGCGACCGAAGCTGCCTCGACGCTGCTGACCCCCGATTGGCAGATGGGGCGCGGCAGCGTGCGCATGAGCCGGCTCTACGTCTGCGAGGCCGATCATCCCTGCCTGCTGAATGGCGGACGCTTCCCGGCGGGGCAAGTGACGCGCATCGGCGTCGATGCCAACGGCATTGCCGACCTTGCCGCCTTGGCCGCGGCACTTGCAGGTCATGACAAGGCCGATGGTCTGCCGCTGGTCGCGATCCACGCCGCCAACAACGAGACCGGCGTGATCCAGCCGATCGCTCGCATCGCCGAAATCGTCAAGGCCGCGGGCGGCATTCTTGTCGTCGACGCGGTTCAGGCCGCCGGCCGCGTTTCCATCGACATATCAGAGGGTTACGCCGATTATTTGATTCTGTCTTCGCACAAGATCGGCGGTCCCAAGGGTGTTGGTGCCATCGCCGCCGCCGCCGATTTGATGATGCCGAAGCCCCTGATCAATGGCGGCGGCCAGGAAAAGGGCCATCGCGGCGGAACCGAAAATCTCGCCGCCATATCAGGCTTTGGTGCCGCCGCGCGCGAAGCGCTGGCCGGACTGCCGGCGATCGATGCGGTGCGCCAGCGACGCGATGAGATCGAAGCCATCGTGAAAATGCTGGTGCCGGACGCGGAAATCTTTGGAACCGACGCGCCAAGGCTTGCCAACACGACATTCTTCGCTATTGCGGGCATCAAGGCCGAAACCGCACAGATCGCCTTTGATCTCGCCGGTGTGGCGCTGTCGGCCGGCTCCGCCTGTTCGTCGGGCAAGGTCGGGCCGAGCCACGTGCTGAAAGCCATGGGCTATGGCGACAGTCTTGGCGCCTTGCGCGTGTCGATCGGTGCTGCGACGGGCGCCGAGGACATTGAATTGTTCCGCACCGCGCTGGCGGGAATTGCCCAGCGCCGGGCGGGCAGGGAACAGGCCGCCTGAACGCGGTGAAAAAGGAATTCAGGCTTCGCAGCCTGGTAGAGCCGTGCGTTTGCAAGTGGCCGGGTGAATTTCCGGTCGAAACGCACTATATGGAACTTACGCCACTTCCGGCGCCTCCAGGGGCTGCCGTTGGCGGTGCCATAGTTTGAAAACTGCCGGGCCTTGACCCCGGCGTGGATGGAGAACGCATATGCCTGCTGTGCAGGACACGATCGATCGGGTCCGAAAGATCGACGTCGACCAATACAAATATGGATTCCAGACTGAAATCGCTGTCGACAAGGCTCCCAAGGGCCTGAGCGAAGACATCATCCGTTTCATTTCGGCCAAGAAGGACGAGCCATCCTGGATGCTGGAATGGCGTCTGGAAGCCTATCGGCGCTGGCTGACGCTGGACGAGCCGACCTGGGCACGCGTCCACTATCCGAAGATCGATTTCCAGGACATCTATTACTATGCGGCGCCCAAGAGCACGCCCGGCCCGTCCTCACTCAGCGATGTCGATCCGGAACTCTTGAAGGTCTATGAAAAGCTCGGCATCCCGCTGCGCGAGCAGGAGATCCTTGCCGGCGTGCAGAAGACCGATGCATCCGATCTCGAGGAGCCCAGCGACAACGTCTACAAATCCGGCCGCGTCGCCGTCGACGCGGTGTTCGATTCCGTATCCGTCGTCACCACCTTCAAGAAGGAACTGGCCCAGGCCGGCGTCATCTTCTGCTCGATCTCGGAAGCCATCCGCGAGCATCCGGAACTGGTGCGGAAATATCTCGGCTCGGTCGTGCCGACATCGGACAATTTCTACGCCACGCTGAATTCGGCTGTGTTCACCGACGGCTCCTTCGTCTTCGTGCCCAAGGGCGTGCGCTGCCCGATGGAGCTGTCGACCTATTTCCGCATGAACGAGAAGAACACCGGCCAGTTCGAACGCACGTTGATCATCGCCGAGGAGGGGGCTTACGTCTCCTATCTCGAGGGCTGCACCGCACCGCAGCGTGACGAGAACCAGCTGCACGCGGCGGTCGTCGAACTGGTGGCGCTCGACGATGCCGAGATCAAATATTCGACCGTGCAGAACTGGTACCCCGGCGATGCCGAGGGCAAGGGCGGCATCTACAATTTCGTCACCAAGCGCGGCGACTGCCGTGGCGACCGTTCGAAGATTTCGTGGACGCAGGTCGAGACCGGCTCGGCCATCACCTGGAAGTACCCGAGCTGCATCCTGCGCGGCGACGACTCCTCAGGCGAGTTCTATTCGATCGCCGTTTCCAACGGTTATCAGCAGGTCGATAGCGGCACCAAGATGATCCATCTCGGCAAGAACACGTCGAGCCGCATCATCTCCAAGGGCATCGCCGCCGGCTTCTCGCAGAACACCTATCGCGGCCAGGTCTCGGCGCACCGCAAGGCGACCAATGCCCGCAACTTCACCAACTGCGACAGTTTGCTGATCGGCGACCAGTGCGGCGCCCACACCGTGCCTTACATGGAAGCCAAGAACTCGACGGCGCAGTTCGAGCACGAGGCGACGACGTCCAAGATTTCCGAGGACCAGAAGTTCTACGTCATGCAGCGCGGCATTCCCGAGGAGGAAGCCATCGCGCTGATCGTCAACGGCTTCGTCAAGGACGTCATCCAGCAGCTGCCGATGGAGTTTGCCGTCGAGGCGCAGAAGCTGATCGGTATCTCGCTTGAGGGCTCGGTCGGCTGACCGGACAGATATTCAGGAAACAAAAGAATGCTTGAGATCAAGAACCTGCACGCCCGCATCGTCGATGACGGCACCGAAATCATCCGCGGCCTGAACCTGACGGTGAAGGCCGGCGAGGTCGCCGCGATAATGGGCCCGAACGGCTCGGGCAAGTCGACGCTGTCCTATATCCTCGCCGGCCGCGAGGACTATGAGGTCACCGAGGGCGACATCCTCTACAATGGCCAGTCGATCCTGGAGATGGATCCGGCCGAGCGCGCCACGTCGGGCATTTTCCTCGCCTTCCAGTATCCGATGGAGATACCGGGTGTGGCGACCATGGAATTCCTGAAAGTGGCGATGAACGAGCAGCGCAAGGCGCGCGGCGAGGAGCCGCTGAAGATCCCGGAATTCCTGAAGCGGGTGAAGGAAGCCGCCGCCTCGCTCAGCATGGACATGGCGATGCTGAAGCGGCCGCTCAATGTCGGCTTCTCCGGCGGCGAGAAGAAGCGCGCCGAGATCCTGCAGATGAAGCTATTGGAGCCGAAACTTTGCGTGCTCGACGAGACCGATTCCGGCCTCGACATCGATGCGCTGAAGATCGTTTCCGACGGCGTCAACGCGCTGCGCGCGCCCGACCGGGCGTTCCTGGTCATCACCCATTACCAGCGGCTGCTTGAACACATCGTGCCCGATAGCGTGCATGTGCTCTACAAGGGCCAGGTCATCAAATCCGGCGACAAGTCGCTGGCGCTCGACCTCGAGGCCAACGGCTATGCCGGCGTGATCGGCGAAGCCGCGTGAGATGCCAGAAGGCAAGGTCAAACTGATGAATATCCACACACAACCGCAGCGGACACCGGCCGAGACAGCGTTGATCGACGCGTTCGGCGACCGGCTGTCGCTGCTGCCGGGAGACGGCGCGGTGATGCTGAAGCGCGACGACGCGATCGAGGCGATCAAGCACGGCCTGCCGACGCGGCGCATCGAATCCTGGCACTATACCGATCTGCGCCGACTGTTGAGCGTGGTGCCGGATTTCGACCCGACCGCCATGGCCAAGGTTTTCGCGCCGATCGTCGAAGGCTCCGCCGTCCTGCCGGTCCTGAACGGCAAATCCGATGTGAAGGTACCGGTCCTTGACGGTGTCACCGTGCAAAGCCTGTCGGAAAAGCTGGTTGATGGCAGCATCGCGCCGGGGCTCGATCCCTATGGCAGCGACGATGCCATAGGCGCGCTGAACACCGCTTTCGTCGCCGACGGTTATTTTGTCGACATCGCCGATGGCACGGAACTTGAAAAGCCGATCGAACTGCAGAATGTGCAGGCTGGCGGCCAGACCCATGTGCGCTTGGCCGTTCGCGTCGGCGCCGGCGCCAAGGCCGTCATCGTCGAGCGTCAGGCGGGTGATGGCGCGGCGCTGGTCAGTTCGGTCAGCCAACTCGTGCTCGGCGAGGGCGCCGAGGTGACATGGCTGATCGTCCAGGAGCAGCCGGAGACGGCGACCCATCTGGCGCAGTTCAAGGCCCATATCGGCAAGAACGCGAAACTGACGCTGTTTGTCATGAACGCCGGCGGCAAGCTTGTGCGCCAGGAGGTCATGGTCAAGACGACTGGCGAAGGCGCCGATTTCAAACTGCGCGGCATCAACCTTCTGGCCGGTGATACCCATGGCGACGTGACAATGGTGCTCGACCACGCCGTGCCGCACACGACCTCGACGGAAGTGATCCGCAACGTGGTGACGGGTAAGGCGCGCGGCGTCTTCCAGGGCCGCATCAATGTCCACCAATATGCGCAGAAGACCAACGCCAAGATGGCCTGCAACACGCTGCTGTTGTCGGATGATGGCGAGTTCTCGACCAAGCCTGAGCTCGAAATCTTCGCTGACGACGTCGTCTGCGGCCATGGCGCGACGGTGACCGAGATCGACCACGACCATCTGTTCTACCTGATGGCGCGCGGCGTTGACGAGAAGTCTGCTCGCGGCCTGCTCGTCAAGGCCTTCGTCGCTGAGGTGATCGAGGAACTGGACGACGAGACGATCGTCGAGGCGCTGGAAGCCAGGCTCGACGAATGGTTCGTAACGCACGGGTGAGATGATGAACGCTCCAGGCAAGATCGGAGATTTCTACGACGTCGAGGCGATCCGCCGCGACTTCCCGATCCTGTCGCGTGAAGTCTACGGCAAGAAGCTGGTCTATCTCGACAACGGCGCCTCGGCGCAGAAGCCGCAGGTGGTGCTGGACACGATCCAGCATGCCTATTCCCAGGAATACGCCAACGTCCATCGCGGCCTGCATTTCCTCTCCAACGCGGCGACCGACGCTTATGAAAAGGCGCGAGAGACAGTGCGCCGCTTCCTCAATGCGCCAAGCACCGACAACATCGTCTTCACCTCGAACACGACCTCGGCGATCAACACGGTCGCCTATGGCTATGGCATGCCCAACATCAGCGAGGGCGACGAGATCGTGCTGTCGATCATGGAGCACCACTCCAACATCGTTCCCTGGCATTTCATCCGCGAGCGGCAGGGCGCCAAACTGGTCTGGGTGCCGGTCGACGATCTCGGCGCCTTCCACATCGAGGAATTCGAGAAGCGGCTGACCGATCGCACCAAGCTCGTCGCCATCACGCAGATGTCGAATGCGCTGGGCACGGTGACGCCGATCAAGGAGATCGTGCGCATCGCGCATGCGCGTGGAATTCCCGTGCTGGTCGACGGCAGCCAGAGCGCCGTGCACATGCCGATCGACGTGCAGGATCTTGACTGCGACTTCTTCGTCTTCACCGGCCACAAGGTCTACGGGCCCTCCGGCATCGGCGTGCTCTACGGCAAGAAGGACATTCTCCAGGGCATGCGGCCCTTCATGGGCGGTGGCGAGATGATCGAGGAGGTGACGGAAGACATCGTCACCTACAACGAGCCGCCGCATCGCTTCGAGGCCGGCACGCCGCCGATCGTCCAGGCAATCGGGCTGGGTGCGGCCCTCGACTACATGGAAAAGATCGGCCGCGAGCGCATCGCGGCGCATGAGGAAGACCTCAAGACCTATGCGCATGAACGGCTGCGCGCCATCAACTCGCTGCGCATCTTTGGCGATGCGCCCGGCAAGGGCGCGATCATCTCCTTCGAACTGCAGGGCATTCATGCCCATGACGTGTCGATGGTGATAGACAGGCAGGGCGTGGCAGTCCGTGCGGGCACTCATTGCGCCCAGCCGCTGTTGAAACGCTTTGGCGTAACCTCCACATGCAGGGCATCGTTCGGCATGTATAATACCAGGGCCGAAGTCGACGCCTTGGCCGAGGCGCTTGAAAAAGCGCGCAAATTCTTTGGGTGACGATCATGGATGATGCGAGCATCACTGCCGAGACCACTCCGGAACCCGCCGCCAACAGCGTCGTTTCCGCCACGGCCATTCCCGCCGACGAACTGGCGCGGCTGACCGACGACATCGTCTCGGCGCTGAAGACCGTCTACGATCCGGAAATCCCGGCCGACATCTACGAGCTCGGCCTCGTCTACAAGATCGACATCGAGGACGACCGTTCGGTCAAGATCGACATGACGCTGACCGCGCCGGGCTGCCCGGTGGCAGGCGAAATGCCCGGCTGGGTCGAAAATGCTGTCGGCGCCGTCGAAGGCGTGTCCGGCGTCGAGGTCAACATGACCTTCGACCCGCCCTGGTCGCCCGACCGCATGTCGGAAGAGGCGCAGGTGGCGGTTGGGTGGTATTGACGAATTACTTAAGCCCCTTGCCATAGGTTCGGGCGTAAGCCGCGATCGTTCTCGAAAAACTTTCGGGACTGGATGGGTTTCCGTCGACTATCATGCCACCTCCGACCGGGATCCAAAGCGCATCGTTGTTAAGAAACAACATTCTGCCACGCCGAGTCAGCTTAAGAGTGTCACCGGCGCGGGGCCTCAGTCGCAAAAGGACGGCAACGGGTTGTTGGCCTGTTAGGGCACGGGAAACCGTCTTCAGTTCAACTGCGTCTACCGCGGACCATGGTACCGTTTCGATTGTGATACCCGAGTCTTTGATGCCATCAGGGGATACCACTACCGAGCGGCGGCTGAAATATGTACGGTAGATAGCAAGACCCATAACAAAAAACAGTATTGTAATGACGAACGTGAACATGGCCTGGCCTAAAAGATTCGATCTTTGATGAGATAATAAAAATATAAAAGAAATAAATATTAAAATCGCAAAAAGTTTTGTAAAGTTACTTTTTATTGTTCCTAAATCGTCAGAAAAAATCAAAACATCTCTGGTATGATCGAGTTGCATCATAAGTAGTTGTCCGTCTTTTCCAAAAAAACAACCATAGTCGGCAGATCGCAGCGTGAACATTAATGCTTGCATGCAGGGCAATCAAGGTCGTGGTATCGAGTTGTGGGTATTTGCAGATGAGAGTGAAAGTCTGTCTTCTTGTTAGGCGCAGCGCCTGGTAAGGCGCTTTGCGGGTCCGGGGTTGCGCCAGCCAACAATCTTCACCATCTTAGGGGAAGACTCATCCCGCAGGCCTTGAACCTGCATGGATTGGAGAAGGAAAAAGAATGGGACGCTTTGCCGTCATCACGATGACCGAAAAGGCTGCGGACCGCGTGCGCGAGATCGTGGCTACCCGTGACAACGCGCACGGCATTCGCTTGGGCATAAAGAAGGGCGGCTGCGCCGGCATGGAATATACGGTCGACTTGGTGACCGAGCCCAACACCAAGGACGACCACATCGAGCGCGACGGCGCCCACGTCTATGTCGCACCGGAGGCAGCGCTGTTCCTGTTCGGCACCGAGATGGATTTCGAGCAGACCACGCTGCGCACCGGTTTCACCTTCCACAACCCGAACCAGAGTTCGGCCTGCGGCTGCGGCGAATCCGTCGAACTGAAGCCGGCTGACCTCAAGGCATTGGCGGAAGCACGCGCCTCGGCCTGAAATGCGATCGGATTCTGGTATAGCTGGATAAATCAAAAGCGCGCGTCGTAGTTTACGCTAAATAGAGCGCTGTCGTCATAAATTCCCGCCGTCCAGTGTTTGATGGTTTCGGGGTGCCGCGATGAATAGCCATCTGCCTCCTTTGGTTCTCGCGTCGGTTCTCATTATTTTGTTTTCCCTTTTCGCATATTACCGGGTTTACCGGTATGTGAAAAATAACCTGTTTCAGCAGATGAATTTGAACGACTATCAGACACGGATGTCGCTCGATTTTTATGTATTCGGCAAGGGAATACCGAACAAGATAAAGCTATTGTATATAGCGTGCCAGTTATCCGGCGTGATTGTTGCTATTTTATTCGGATTTTGTGCGCTTGAGGTGCATAGGAGCGACATGATCACCCTCTTCGGCTTTGTAACCGTTGCCTTCCTGGCGTCTACAGTTCGAGGGCTGTCAAAAATGATCAAAGCACAATAGGATTTTCCCTCTACTCCACCCACATCCCCGTCCGCTTGTGCCAGTCGGCGATTGATTCCTCGGGATAGACATCGAACGTCTTGTCGCCCTTGCCGATATCGGGCTCGACCCAGTTCGCCTTGTATTTCAGCATCAGATGCACCTTTTCAGGCGGCTTCGGCAGGTCGCTGTCGATCGCCGAGGCGAAGGGATGCACAAGGTCCGGCCAGGTCGGGTCGTAAAGCCAGAGCGCCGAGCCGCATTTGCGGCAGAAATTGCGCTCGCCGGTCGAGACCTCGCAGTGCGGATGCTCGTCGTCCTCGATCTCGGCGCGGTAGACGCCAAGGCTTCTCTTGCCCCGGATGTTCAGCGTTTGGTAATCGGCGCCGAGATTGATGGCGAAGCCGCCACCACCCTGCTGCTTGCGGCAGATCGAGCAGTAGCACAGCATGAACGGCACGGGCGTGTGGCTCTCCACCTCGAAACGCACGGCGTTGCAGCGGCAGGACCCCTTGAGCAGAAGCGGCATGACAAGAACTCCGATGGAATGGGCTTAACTTGTCAGCATGGTTCTGGTTGCGCGATGACAATGTCAAATGCCGGTGACATGATCGCGGCATGGACAATGAACGCATCGCCGAACTGTTCTCAGGGCTAGGCCCGGTCAGCATCCGCCGGCTGTTCGGCGGCAAGGGCATCTATTTCGACGGCGTCATCGTCGCCATCGTGCTGCGCGGCGAATTGCTGCTCAAGGCCGACGAGCAAAGCGCGCCCGATTTCGAAGCCGCGGGCTGCAAGCAATGGACCTATACCGGCAAGCGCCACGGCAAGCTGGTCGCCATGCCCTATTGGAGCATTCCCGACAGCGCCTTTGACGATCCCGACGAGATGGCGGTGTGGGCACGCCGCGCCTATGAGGCAGGGCGGCGCGCAGGCAAGTAGATCCCCGCAAGCGCGAGGCCCCTCATCCGGCCGCTGCGCGGCCACGTTCTCCCGCTGGGGAGAAGAGGAAAGCGCCGGCGCTGCAAGCTCCTATCCCCTCGGGGAGAGGTCGGATTGCCCCGAATTGCTCTTTTGCAATTCGGTCTTGGCAATCCGGGTGAGGGGGCATTTGCCGCTTGAACCTACAGGGCCTTGGCGATCTCGGCCGCCAGCCGCGCATTGTTTTCGACCAGCGCGATGTTGGTCTTGAGGCTGCGGCCGCCGGTCAACTCCAGGATTTTTCCCAGCAGGAACGGCGTCACCGCCTTGCCGGTCACGTTGAGCGCCTCGGCGGCCTTTTGCGCGGCTTCGATGTAGCCGGCCATCTCCTCGGCCGGGATTTCCTGGTTTTCCGGCACCGGATTGGCGACCAGCATGCCGCCGCCGAGCCCCAGCGCAACCCTGGTCTGGTAGAAATGCGCGATCTCTTCCGGTCCGTGCAAGGTCAGCGGGGCGCGGAATGGCGACTGCCGCGACCAGAAGGCGGGCATCGTCTCGCAGCCATGGCCGACGACAGGCACGCCGCGCGTCTCCAGCACTTCCAGCGTCTTTTCGATGTCGAGGATGGCCTTGGCGCCGGCCGAGACGACGATCACCGGCGTGCGTGCCAATTCGTCGAGATCGGCGGAGATGTCAAAACTCTTCTCCGCGCCCTTGTGCACGCCGCCAATGCCGCCGGTGGCGAACACCTTTATCCCAACCATTTCAGCCGCGATCATGGTGGCTGCGACGGTCGTGCCGCCGGTGCGTCCTTGCGCGACGGCGAAGCCGAGGTCGGCGCGCGACAGCTTCATGGCGTCACCGGTCATGGCCAGCGATTCGCGCTCGCCGTCAGACAGGCCGATCTTGATGCGGCCGCCAACCACCGCGATCGTCGCCGGTACGGCGCCGCCGTCGCTGATGATCTTCTCGACATTGGCTGCCATGGCGCCATTGTCGGGGTAGGGCATGCCATGGGTGATGATGGTGCTTTCCAGCGCCACAACCGGGCGCCCGGCGGCCAGGGCTTGCGCCACTGGTGCGTGGATGTCGATGAAGGGGCGGGCGGTTTCGGGTCTCATCTGGATCTCCAACTCGCGGTGCGGCGCATGGGGGGCGCCCGGCAACACAGCGGCACTATGAATTTGCCGGTCTCATGCCACTTCCTGCGCGTCCGGCACAAGAGCCAGAGCTTCGGCGAAGCTCGCCGCGGTAAAATCGGGGATGGCGTCGACGTTTTCGATGGCCAGCGTCGCCGCCGCGACGCCTTCGCGCAAGGCTTGGCGCAGCGGCAGGCCGCGCAGCAGGGCTGCCACCGTCGCACCCGCCAGCGCGTCGCCGGCGCCGGTGACGTCAGCGACTTTTCTCGGGGCAGGCGGTTGGATCGTAAAGGCGCCTGCTTCATCGAAACCCAGCACCGGCGCGCTGCCTGCCGTCACGACGCCGCTGGCAAGGCCGCTGCATCGCAACCCGTCGACGACATCTCCTTCGGCGGCGTTTGCGTTGACGCCGGCCAGCGCGACGGCTTCGCGCCGGTTCATGAAGACCAGCGCCAGCGCGCTGAGCACCGGTATCAGCCGCACCACCTTGGCCGGCGAGATGGCAATGGCATACACCGGCTTGCCGGCCGCAAGCGAAACCAGCCGCTCCAGTGCCGCCGACGGCAGATTGGCGTCGCACAGGATGGCATCGGCGGCAGCGATCGCTTCGCGGACCTTGGACCGTCTCATCTGCTTGGGAAACGCCAGATCGTAGAGCACCATGTCGGCAAAGCCGACGATCAACTCGCCCTCGCGATCGATCAGCGCGGTGTAGCTCGGCGTCGTGCGGTCGAGGAAGACCGCCGACAGGTCGGCGATGCCTGCCTCGGCGATGGCTCGCGAAATGGTGTCCGCCGCTGCATCGCCGCCGCGCATCGACATCAGCGAGCCCGATACGCCGCGCCGCACCGTGCTGCGCAGCGCGTTGAACACGCCGCCGCCGACGTCCTCGCGCATCGTGCCGGGATTGGACGCCGCCGGCACATACGTGCCCGACACCTGGCCGCGCCGGTCGATATGGGCGCCGCCCACGGCCAATATCTCTATGGATTTCACCATGCCGGCGATATGCCCTTTGTTATTGCAACTGCACAAGCGCTAGACTGCGTCATAGCCTTCGCCAGCAAGATGGCGATTCGGCGGATCGATACAACCGAGCAGTCTGGCCCAATGCGGGGTGCATTCCTGTTCGATCTCTTGGTACGGAAAAAGAACAAATCCGGATATGACTGGCTTTTCAGATATTTGATCCCTCTTGCCAAACGAGAACAAAAAAGGTACAAAATGGCAGGGATTACGGATTGTCCGGCCTTCATTGACGACCAAGGGGTGATGTATCATGGCTCAGAATTCTTTGCGGCTTGTAGAGGATAAGGCAGTGGACAAATCAAAGGCTCTGGATGCGGCGCTGTCGCAAATCGAGCGGGCTTTCGGCAAGGGCTCGATCATGCGGCTCGGCGCGAACGAGCAGGTCGTCGAGATTGAAACGGTGCCGACCGGATCGCTCGGTCTCGACATCGCGCTCGGCGTCGGTGGCCTGCCGCGCGGCCGCATCATCGAGATCTACGGGCCGGAAAGCTCGGGCAAGACGACGCTGGCGCTGCACACGGTGGCCGAAGCCCAGAAGAAGGGTGGCATCTGCGCCTTCGTCGACGCCGAACACGCGCTCGACCCGGTCTATGCCCGCAAGCTCGGCGTCGATCTTGAGAACCTGCTGATCTCGCAGCCCGACACAGGCGAGCAGGCGCTGGAGATCTGCGACACGCTGGTGCGCTCCGGCGCCATCGACGTGCTGGTGGTCGATTCGGTCGCGGCACTGACGCCGCGCGCCGAAATCGAGGGCGAGATGGGCGATTCGCTGCCCGGCCTGCAGGCCCGCCTGATGAGCCAGGCGCTGCGCAAGCTGACCGCCTCGATCTCGCGCTCCAACACCATGGTCATCTTCATCAACCAGATCCGCATGAAGATCGGCGTCATGTTCGGTTCGCCCGAAACCACGACCGGCGGCAACGCGCTGAAATTCTATGCGTCGGTGCGCCTCGACATCCGCCGCATCGGCTCGGTCAAGGATCGCGACGAGGTCGTCGGCAACCAGACCCGCGTCAAGGTGGTCAAGAACAAGCTGGCGCCGCCCTTCAAGGTGGTCGAGTTCGACATCATGTATGGCGAGGGCGTGTCCAAGACCGGCGAGCTGGTTGATCTCGGCGTCAAGGCCGGCGTGGTCGAGAAGTCCGGCGCCTGGTTCTCGTACAATTCGCAACGTCTCGGCCAGGGCCGCGAAAATGCAAAACTGTTCCTGCGCGACAATCCCGATACCGCACGCGAGATCGAACTGGCGCTCAGGCAGAATGCCGGGCTTATCGCCGAAAAGTTCCTCGAAAATGGTGGCTCTGAAGGCGGCGACGACGGTTTTGAGGACGAAGCCGGCGCGATGTAGGGCAACGGACAGAGTTCGGCCATAAAGTCGACCTATGATCCGATGCTTAAGTAACCGAGTTCTTTAGTATCGCGTCCAAAACCGCCGGCCTTCGCGCCGGCGGTTTTCGTTTTTGGGACCAATAGACTCCCAGGATTGGCCCAGTTCCGTGTTTCTGGACAGGCTGGAGCGTGGCCGCTAAAAGGCCAAGTCTATTTCTGGAAAGCAGACACCAGTTTCCGCCGGCCGCGCCGGCGGTTTTCGCGAAAAGGCAGCAGTCATGAGTGGCGTGAACGAGATCCGGTCGACATTTCTCGACTATTTCCGCAAGGAGGGCCACGAGGTCGTGGCCTCGAGCCCGCTCGTGCCGCGCAACGATCCGACATTGATGTTCACCAATGCCGGCATGGTGCAGTTCAAGAACGTCTTCACCGGTCTGGAGAAGCGGTCCTATTCGCGCGCCACCACCGCCCAGAAGAGCGTTCGCGCAGGCGGCAAGCACAACGACCTCGACAATGTCGGCTACACCGCGCGCCACCTGACTTTCTTCGAGATGCTCGGCAATTTCTCCTTCGGCGATTACTTCAAGGAGCGCGCCATCGAGCTTGCCTGGAACCTGATCACCAAGGAGTTCGGGTTGAAGAAGGACAAGCTGCTGGTCACCGTCTACCACACGGACGACGAGGCGGCCGGCTTCTGGAAGAAGATCGCCGGTTTCTCGGACGATCGCATCATCCGCATCCCGACCTCGGACAATTTCTGGGCGATGGGCGACACAGGTCCGTGCGGGCCGTGCTCGGAAATCTTCATCGATCGTGGCGAGCACATCTGGGGTGGCCCTCCCGGCAGCCCCGAACAGGATGGCGACCGCTTCCTCGAATTCTGGAACCTGGTGTTCATGCAGTATGAACAGGTGACGAAGGAGGAGCGCATCGACCTGCCGCGCCCGTCCATCGACACCGGCATGGGCCTGGAGCGCATGGCCTCCATCCTGCAAGGGGTGGAAAGCGTCTTCGAGACCGACCTGTTCCGTCACCTGATCGATGCGGCGTCCTCCGCGCTTGGCCGCGCGCCCGATACGGAAACGGTGGCCTCCTACCGCGTCATTGCCGACCATTTGCGGTCGTCCTCCTTCCTGGTCGCCGACGGTGTCTTGCCGTCGAACGAAGGCCGCGGCTACGTGTTGCGCCGCATCATGCGCCGCGCGATGCGCCACGCGCAGCTGCTCGGCGCGAACGAACCGCTGATGTGGAAGCTGGTGCCGGCGCTGGTGCGCGAAATGGGCCAGGCCTATCCCGAACTGCCGCGCGGCGAACAGCTGATCACCGAGACGCTGAAGCTCGAGGAGACGCGCTTCCGCAAGACGCTGGTGCGCGGCCTCGGCCTGCTCTCCGAGGCGACGGAAACGCTGCATGCCGGCGACATGCTGGATGGCGAGACGGCGTTCAAGCTCTACGACACTTACGGCTTCCCGCTCGACCTGACGCAGGATGCGTTACGCCAGCGCAACATCTCGGTCGATCTGGCCGGCTTCACCAATGCGATGGAGCAGCAGAAGGCCGAGGCGCGCAAGCATTGGACCGGGTCCGGCGAGGCCGCCACCGAAACGGTGTGGTTCTCGGTGCGTGAAAAGACCGGCGCCACAGAATTCCTCGGTTACGAGACCGAGCAGGCGGAAGGCCTCATCCAGGCGCTGGTCAAGGACGGCAAGACCGTCGACAGCGCCGGCAAGGGTGATGCCGTTGCGGTCGTCGTCAACCAGACGCCGTTTTATGGCGAGTCCGGCGGCCAGATGGGCGACACCGGCGTCATCTCGGGCGAAGGTTTCTCGATCGCGATATCCGACACGCAGAAGAAGGCCGACGGCCTGTTCGTGCATCTGGGCAAGGTGGCGAGCGGCACGGTCAAGACCGGCGCTGCCGTCGAGCTCAAGGTCGATCATGCACGCCGCACCAGGCTGCGCGCCAACCACTCCGCCACGCATCTGATCCATGAAGCGCTGCGCGAGGTGCTGGGCACCCATGTCGCGCAGAAGGGCTCGCTGGTCGCGCCCGAGCGCCTGCGTTTCGACATCTCGCACAACAAGCCGATCTCGGCCGAGGAACTCGAAGAGGTCGAGCGCATGGCCAATGAAATCGTCGTGCAGAACAGCCCGGTGACCACACGCCTAATGTCGGTCGACGACGCCATCGCCGAGGGCGCCATGGCGCTGTTCGGCGAGAAGTATGGCGACGAGGTGCGCGTCGTGTCGATGGGCACGGGCCTGCATGGCGCCAAGGCCAACCGGCCCTATTCGGTCGAACTCTGCGGCGGCACCCATGTCAGGGCGACCGGCGATATCGGCCTGGTCCGGGTGGTCTCCGATAGCGCGGTCGCCGCTGGCGTGCGTCGCATCGAGGCGCTGACCGGCGAGGCGGCCAGAAAATATCTCGACGAGCAGGACAGGCGCCTGAAGGCGGCGGCAGCCGTGCTGAAAATCTCACCCGCCGACGTGCCGGCGCGCGTCGAGACCTTGCTCGAAGAGCGCAAGAAGCTCGAGAAGGAACTGACCGAAGCGCGCAAGAAACTGGCACTCGGCGGCGGTGCCGCGGCGGGTGCGCCCTCGGAGAACGAGACGGTCGCCGGCGTCGGTTTCCTCGGCAAGGCGGTCTCCGGCGTCTCGCCGAAGGATCTCAAGCCGCTGGCCGATGCCGGAAAGACTTCGCTCGGCTCCGGCGTCGTCGTCTTCGTCGGTGCCGGCGAGGACAACAAGGCAAGCGTCGTCGTCGCCGTCACCGACGATCTCGTCGGCCGCTTCAGCGCCGTCGACCTGGTGCGCGTCGCCTCCGCCGCCTTGGGCGGACAGGGCGGTGGCGGTCGGCCCGACATGGCCCAGGCTGGCGGCCCGGATGCCTCGAAGGCCAATGATGCGATCGCGGCTGTGAAGGCGGCTCTCGAAGCCGCCTGAAAGCCATGACATGAATGTTCTCGTCCTCGGTGGCTATGGTTTGATCGGGGACGCTGTCATCGGCCGTTTGCTTCGCGACGGCCATCACGTGACCGGCCTCGGTCGCGATGTTCAGGATGCCGGGCGACGCCGGCCGGCGGTGCGCTGGATCGCGGCGGACATGTCGAAACTCCTTGCCGCTGAAGACTGGCTGCCGGTGGTTGCGGGCATGGACGCGGTGGTCAATGCGGCGGGCGCCTTGCAGGACGGCCCGTGCGACCGCCTCGACGCCGTTCACCGGGGCTCGGTGGTGGCACTCGTTGCGGCCTGCGAACAGGCCGGTGTGCACCGCTTTGCGCAGATCTCCGCGATCGGTGCCGATCTCGCCTCGGCAAATCCTTTCTTCAGCACCAAGGCGCAAGGCGACAAGGCCGTCGCAAGCTCCTCGCTGGAGTGGACCATCCTGCGGCCGGGCCTTGTGATCGCGCCCGCTGCCTATGGCGGGACGGCACTTTTGCGCGCCCTTGCGGCATTCCCCGGTTTTGTTCCGGCCGTCATGCCGCTCCAGCCGGTCCAGACCGTGGCGGTCACCGACGTTGCCGAAGCGGTGGCGCGCGCGGTCGCCGGATCGCTGCCGCCCCGACTCGCCGTCGATCTCGTCGAAGCCAATGCCAGACCGCTCGCCGAGGTCCTCTCCACCTTGCGCGCGTGGCTTGGTCTGCCGCCTGCGAGAGTGGTGCCGATGCCAGCCATTCTCGGCCGGCTCGCCGGCGCGGTTGCAGATGTGCTTGGAACTCTTGGTTGGCGGTCCCCGCTGCGCAGCGCAGCCCTTGCTGCCGTGGCGGGCGGTGTCACGGGCGACGCAGCGGCCTGGAACCGAATTTCCGGCCGTCCGCTTCTGCCGCTGGAAGCAACGCTGGCCGACATGCCGGCCAATGTCCAGGAACGATGGTTCGCCCGCCTCTGGCTGACAAAGCCTGTCATCTTCGCCTGCCTGTCCCTATTCTGGCTTGTTTCGGGTGTCATCGGCCTGATCCGGCAAGAGGCGGCGGCGGATATCCTTGTTTCGCACGGCGTGTCGGCGAGCCTGGCCCAGATCGCGGTTCTGGCCGGAAGTACGGCAGACATCCTGGTTGGCGCGGCCGTCGTGGTCCGATCCCTGGCCCGGCGCGCGCTGCTGGCGATGATTGCCATCACCCTGTCCTATCTGGCGGGGGCGTCGCTTCTTGTCCCAGGTCTATGGCTTGATCCACTGGGGCCGCTGGTCAAGACGATCCCCGCGCTTTGCCTGGTGCTGGTTGCGCTCGCGGTGCTCGACGAGCGATGAGCCTCTGGGTCGACATATTGCGCTGGGCGCATGTCATCGGCGCCACGGTTCTGTTCGGCGCCGGCGCCGGCATTGCCTTCTTCATGCTGATGGCGCAACGCAGCGGCCGCGCCGATCTCGTCGCCCATGTCGCGGGCACGGTCGTCATCGCCGACACCATTTTTACGGCGACCGCCGTCATCGTGCAGCCGGCCACCGGCGTGTTGCTGGCGCAGGCTGCGGGCTGGCCGCTCTCCGAAGGCTGGATCGCGCTGTCCTTGCTGCTTTATGTCGTGGCCGGCCTGTTCTGGCTGCCGGTGGTCTGGATTCAGATCAGGATCCGCAATCTGGCGCGGCAGGCGGCCATCGAGAACGCGCCGCTGCCCGCCGAAGAGAAACGCCTCTTTCGCATCTGGTTTGCTTGCGGTTTTCCAGCCTTTGGCGCGGTGCTTGCGATCCTCTGGCTGATGGTGACCCGGCCCGAGATAAGGTTTTAGCGCCGCCTCGGGTTTCAATCAGCCTTTTCGGTCATGGCAAAGGCTTCTGTGGCCGCGATCCGGTCCCACCATGCCAGAATCTCGGGAAACTCGGCCAGAAGCTTTTGCCCGTCGGCAACCTTGAGGAAATAGGCGATGATCGGCGCCGCATGCAGGTCGGCCAGTGTCACCCGATTGCCGAGCAACCATGGCCCGGGAGCCTTGAGTGATGTGAGCACCCTGAGGACCGTTTCCGCCTGCCGCAGCCCGCCGGCGATCAGGCTCAAATCCGGCTCTGGCTTTTCGAGCCGCTCGACGGCAACGTCCCAGACCATGGCGCGGTAGCCGTAGGCGTCGAGCATGCCTGTCATCTGGCCCATCCTGGCGCGGCCGCGCGCATCGGCGGGCTGCAGCGCCGGGCCGTCGAAGGCCTCGTCGACATAGCGGGTGATCGCATTCGTCTCGAAAAGGCGAAAACCGTCATGCTCCAAGGCCGGGATGCGGCCGAACGGGTGATGTATCAGATACCAGGCCGGGATGCCCTCGGCGGCGAAGATGTCGAGCGGCACCAGTTCGTAGTCGACGCCTTTCTCCTCCAGCGCCATCCGCGCGATGCGCACATAGACACTGTAGTCCGCGCCATAGAGGATCGGCCTGGTCATGCTGTCAGATCCTCGCTTTCGCTGGCCCAAAAAAGCGAAGGCTCCTTTCGGAGCCTTCGCTTGTGTAAAACTGGGCTCTTAAGCCATCGCCTTCTGCAAGTTCTCGTCGATCTTGTCGAGGAAGCCGGTGGTCGAGAGCCAGGGCTGGTCGGGACCGATCAGCAGCGACAGGTCCTTGGTCATGAAGCCGGACTCGACAGTCTGGATGCAGATCTTTTCCAGCGTCTCGGCAAAGCGCTTCAGTTCAGCATTGTCGTCGAGCTTGGCGCGGTGCGCGAGGCCACGCGTCCAGGCGAAGATCGAGGCGATCGAATTGGTCGAGGTTTCCTCGCCCTTCTGGTGCTGGCGGTAGTGGCGGGTGACGGTGCCGTGCGCGGCTTCGGCTTCCACCGTCTTGCCGTCCGGCGTCATCAGCACCGAGGTCATCAGGCCGAGCGAGCCGAAGCCCTGCGCCACCGTGTCGGACTGCACGTCGCCGTCGTAGTTCTTGCAGGCCCAGACATAGCCGCCCGACCATTTCAGGCTGGAGGCCACCATGTCGTCGATCAGGCGGTGCTCGTACCACAGCTTCTTCGACTTGAACTCGGCCTCGAATTCAGCCTCGTAGACTTCCTGGAAAATGTCCTTGAAGCGTCCGTCATAGGCTTTCAGGATGGTGTTCTTGGTCGACAGGTAGACCGGATAGTTGCGCAGCAGGCCGTAGTTCAGCGAGGCGCGGGCGAACTCGCGGATCGACTCGTCGAGATTGTACATGGCCATGGCGACCCCGGCACCGGGAGCGTCGAACACGTCATGCTCGATCACCTTTCCGTCCTCGCCGACGAACTTGATCGTCAGCTTGCCCTTGCCGGGGAAGCGGAAATCGGTGGCGCGGTACTGGTCGCCGAAGGCGTGGCGGCCGACGATGATCGGCTTGGTCCAGCCCGGCACCAGGCGCGGCACGTTCTTCATGATGATCGGCTCGCGGAAGATGGTGCCGCCGAGGATGTTGCGGATGGTGCCGTTGGGCGACTTCCACATCTTCTTCAGCTTGAATTCCTCGACGCGCTGCTCGTCGGGGGTGATCGTCGCGCATTTCACGCCGACGCCGTATTTCTTGATGGCGTTGGCCGAATCGATGGTCACCTGGTCGTTGGTGGCGTCGCGGTGCTCGATGCCGAGGTCGTAATATTCGAGCTTGAGGTCGAGATAAGGGTGGATCAGCTTGTCCTTGATGAACTGCCAGATGATGCGGGTCATCTCGTCGCCGTCGAGTTCGACGACCGGGTTCGCCACCTTGATCTTCGCCATGGAAAGAATGCCTCGTTCAACAGTTGGGGGATGGCGGGTCGGCCCCGCCAGGATAGGGACTTCGCCTATAGCAAAGCGATCCGGGCGGCGCAAACCGGGCAATGCGGAAGCAGGCTGCTGCCGGCGCAATTCTAGTCTAGGAAAAGCGTGAAGCGGGTTTTCGTTCGAAATTGCCGTAAAACAAGGGGACAGGCGGCGTTTCCGCGAAACGGTGAATCGATCCAGCAATCGTGAACAAAAATCGATGCCGCACTGCCCATCGAGAGGCAGGCGGCATCGCCTTTGTTTCATGCTGCCGCATGCAGGCGGCAGGCGCTTATTGCAGCGGCGTGCCGCCAGGGCCGGGGAAGGCCGCGATTGGCGTGCCGTCGGCCACGTTGCCGGAGATCATGTTGTTCTTGAACGACTGGACGGCGCCGCTGCTGGTGTTGCTGACCCCGGTGACATTGCCGAACACCGTCGAGGCGCCGAGAAAGGCGATGGCGCTGCCGGCGCCGCTGGCGGCGGCGCCGTTGGCATTCACGCCGACGCCGGCATTGGAACTGATCGTGGTGTTGACGATCGTCGCGCGTACCGACGATGCCGCGGCGACGGACTTGACCGCCACCCCGTTGCCGCTGTTGCCGCTGACCAGGCTGTCGGTCAGCGCCACGTTCATGGCAGAGGTGTTGCCGGTGCCGTCGACAAGAATGCCATTGGCGCTGTTGGTCAGTTCCACCCTGGACAGGATGGCATTGATGCCGATGGCGCCAGTCGTTTTGATAAGAACGGCGCCACCGGCTGCCTCGGCTATCCGTGTATTGATTATGTAGAGTTCGCTGGCGCCGTTGGGAAGAAATTCGACGCCATTGCTGGTCACCCGCTCGATGTTGCAGTCCTCGATATGCAGTTGACCTTGGCCGATCATCCGCACGCCGTCGAGTCCAGTGCCCACGCCGTCTATGTCGAGGCCGCGAAGATGCACGACGGAGCCGACGGGCGTGTTTATGATGATGCCATTCACGAGCGCCGAAAGCACACCGCCTTCAGTCGTTCTGCAGTCGATTGTGATGGATTTGGTGATGGTGACCGCGCCAAATCCGCCCGGGTCCAGACAGTTGATCTCGCCGGCCGTCGCCGTCTTCGAGATGGCGCCGGCAAACGTCTTGCAAGGTGCCGTCCGGCTGCACGGATCGGCGTCGTTGCCGACGCCGGAAACCCAGGTCCGTGTCGCTTGCGCGGAAGCCGGAGCAATCACGAAGACCGATGCCAGAAGCAACACAGCGATTGAAAGGAAAAACCGTAAGACGTTCATTTGCCCCCTCCTGAAGTTTGGCCAACACCCGTGTCGGCTATTGAAAACCCGTGTGGAAACGCTTGGGGCACAGATAAGTGACAGGAGCGTGCAAGACACGCTCCGTCTTCAAATGAATTTACCGATACAGCTTGGCCCCAAGCGGTTTTGATATTGCAATTTTCTAAGATTATGTCACAGCGGCGGCCGCATCGCCGTATTTAACTATACATATAGCTAATAGGTTATTTCTGTAACCGGAAGATGTCGCCGATAAAAAAGTAAGGCAGAGCCATCAAGCAGTATAGGGTTGGATAGCTTGTCGTTGCCAGAGCGGCCGCGATGCCCACATCTCAACCATCCCTTGAGAAGATGGAGCACGTGGCTCGTTTGCTTGTACGGGCGTGTGACCATTTGCTCCAGCCCGCCGGTGGAGCGAATTTGGATTTTTCGCGCCAACACAGGGGGTGCGGGACAAGGCTATTTGTCGCCAGGTCACCGACAACTCTTCAAAAAGCCGTATCGATATGGCAGGACGCGGTGACCTCGTAGCGCAATCATCTGGAACACATGACCGCAACAGACTTTCAGCGTGGCCCTGGCGGTCCGGCGATCATCCTCGTCGAGCCGCAGCTCGGCGAGAACATCGGCATGGTCGCGCGCGCCATGGCCAATTTCGGCCTGTCGGAACTGCGCCTGGTCAATCCGCGTGACGGCTGGCCGAGCGAGAAGGCGCGCGCCGCGGCCAGCCGCGCCGACCATGTCATCGACGCCGTGACGGTGTTCGACGATCTGGCCTCGGCCCTTGCCGATCTGAACTTCGTCTTCGCCACCACCGCCAGGCACCGCGACGGTTTCAAGGCCGTGCGCGGCCCCGTGGAGGCGGGCAGGGTGCTGCGCGCCCGTCATGGCATGGGGCAGCGCACCGGCATCCTGTTCGGCCGCGAGCGCTTCGGTCTCTACAATGACGAGGTCGGGCTCGCCGACGAGATCGTAACCTTTCCCGTCGATCCCGATTTCTCCTCGCTCAACATCGCCCAGGCGGCGCTGCTGATGTCCTATGAGTGGATGAAGTCGGGCCTCGAGGACGAGACCAAGACCAATTTCACCGGGCCGGAGATGAAGCCGGCCAGCAAGGAAGAGCTGCACGGCCTTTTCGCCTATCTCGAAGGCGCATTGGAAGCGCGCGGCTATTTCCGGCCGGCGCCGAAGAAGCCCAAGATGGTGGACAATCTGCGCGCCGTGCTGACGCGCGCCGGTTTCGCCGAGCCGGAGCTGAAGGTGCTGCGCGGCATCATCTCCTCGCTGGACAGGTTTTCGCCGGCAATGCCGCGCGGCGACGGCTCGCCGGGCGATGATCCAAGGCGGCTTCCGGCCGCGGCGCGCGCCGGCAAGGCAGAGGCCGATCGCCAGGCGCACAAGCCTGTGGGTGACGATGAGGACGCGCCACCGCTGGGCGGCAAGGGAACCGATAATGACTGAGCAGCCGATCCTGATGTTCGATTCCGGCGTCGGCGGGCTGACCGTGCTGCGCGAGGCGCGCGTGCTGATGCCGGACCGGCGCTTCGTCTATGTCGCGGACGATGCGGCCTTTCCGTTCGGCGCCTGGGAAGAACCGGCACTGCGCACCCACATACTCGAACTCTTCGCCAAATTGCTCGACCGGTTTGCGCCTGCGATTTCCGTCATCGCCTGCAACACCGCCTCGACGCTGGTGATCGATGCGCTGCGCGAGAGATTTCCCGGCCATCCCTTCGTCGGCACCGTGCCGGCGGTCAAGCCGGCGGCGGAGCGCACCCGCTCCGGGCTGGTCTCCGTGCTGGCGACGCCGGGCACGGTGAAGCGGCAATACACGCGCGACCTGATCAGTAAATGGGCGCAGAAATGCCATGTCCGCCTGGTTGGCAGCGACAGGCTGGCGGGCCTTGCCGAAGTCTATATGCGCGAGGGTTTCGTCGACGAGGAAGCCGTGCGCGCCGAGATCGCGCCCTGTTTCATGGAAAATGAGGGGCTCAGGACCGACATCGTCGTGCTGGCTTGCACCCACTACCCGTTCCTGGTCAACCGCATGCGCAAGACCGCGCCCTGGCCGGTCGACTGGATCGACCCGGCCGAAGCGATCGCGAGGCGTGCCCTTTCGCTCTTGCCGCCCGTCGACGGGGCGCTGCCGCAAGGCGAGCCCGATATCGCGGTCTTTACGTCAGGCAAGGCGGATTTCGCCGTCGGCCGGCTGATGCAGGGCTTTGGACTGTCCGTGCGCTGATTGATGTCGCCCAACGCCAGTCGCTCAAACAGGTTCGAAGACGATGCTGCGTTGATCCGGATCGGCCGAGCCCAGCTTTAGCGTCACACCGTCGCCCTGCCTGAGACCGGAGGCCTTTACGGTGGCAACGACAGGCATGTCGGCAAGCTGGACGCGCACACCATGGTCGACGAAGTCGGTGACGACGGCTTTGAACGTTTCCCCTTCGCGTCCCCTCAGCATCACCGCCTCGGCAAGGTCGATGGCTGCATGGCTGATCTGCGAAGCGCGGGCATCCGCACGTCCCATCACCTTCGGCAGTCCGGCGAACGCATCGCTGACGGCCTGCGGCACGGGCTGGCCGTTGGCGATAGCCAGCGCGCAGCGCACGACATAGCGATCGGCCAGTCGCCTGAGCGGCGCGGTCGCATGGGCATAGGTCGCAGCCATCGCCTCATGCCAGGGAACGACACCCTCCTGGTAGGGCTGGTAGGACGCGCCATTGCCCGCGCGGCGGATTTCCAGCATCAACGCCGCCTGTTTCGGATCAGCCGGATCGAGTGTGCGCTGGTAGTCGCGCAGGCTGGTTGAGGCCGGCCAGGACAGACCGAGCGCCTCTGCCGCGTTGCGCAATCTCTGCACCTTGGAGGCGTCTGGCCCAGACATCACCCGAAACAGTCCGGTCTTGTGCGCCAGCATGGCGTCGGCGATCGCCATGTTGGCGGCCAGTGAAAGCGCGGCGTTGTCCTGCTCGGATTGCAGCAGCGGTCTGAACGAAAGCCGGAAGCTGCCATCGGCAAGCCTTTCCACCTCCTGCTCGGGCGGGTCGACGCGGGAAGCGCCGCGCCGCTCTTCGTTTGCCGCCATGCGCCGCGCCATTTCGGCGAAGTCGGCCGGAACATCGGAGGCCTTCACGCTGTCATAGGCGAGCTTCGCGCGGCTCTGGATGATTGCCCGCTCCGCGCCGTCCAACTTTACCGCGCCATCCTCAGCGACCCGGACGGTGAAGACGACAGCTGGACGCGGTCCATCCGGCAACAGGCTCGCCGCAGCCTCGGCAAGTGCCGGCGGATAGAGCCCGGCCTTGCCGTCGGGCAGGTACAGCGTCTCGCCGCGCGTCCAGGCTTCGCGATCCAGCGCGTCGCCGTCCTCGACGAACCATGCAACGTCGGCGATGGCATAATGCAAGAGAAGATCGCCACCGCTTGCCTCGATCGAGAACGCCTGGTCAAGATCAGTGGAGGCCGCCGGATCGAGCGTGACGAAGGGCATGTCAGTTCGATCGGCATGCTGGTTCGGCACACGTCTGGCCGCCGCCTCCGCTGCGGCCATCACGTCAGCCGGAAATCCATCCGGCACGTGGAACTCGGTGCGGATTTTCGCCAGGCCGGTGGAGAGCGCTTGTGAGGGGTCTGTCAGGGACTTCATTCAGCCGTCCTACACCAGGGCTTCGGACACGGGAAGGCTGCCGACCAATTCGCCAAAGCTGGCTGCCTGACCGGCGGCGATCGGAAGAGAAACTGGACCACAGGCGCTGGAACCGCCGCCGAAGAGCGGCGTTTCCCTGACAGCAAAGGAGAACCGCCATGCCAGCCACCTCGAAAGCCCAGCAGAAAGCCGCCGGCGCCGCGCTCTCCGCCAAGCGCGGCGAGACGAAAAAGAGCGAGCTCAAAGGCGCTTCCAAAGGAATGTACGAATCCATGAGCGAAAAGCAGCTCGAGGAATTCGCCGAGACCAAGCGCAAAGGGCTGCCGGAAAAGAAGTCGAAAGACTGAGTGTCGTTCGCGAAACGCCGGACCGAACAAACAAGGCCCGCAACGGAACCGCGGGCCTTGTTTCTAAAGCAAAGTCTGTAGGCGGATGTTTTGCCTTACCAGCGATGGCAGCGCCGTATCCGCTCGACGATCACCCTGCGGTGGCCATGCCGCCACACCACCCTTTTCTTCACGATGATGCGGCAGACCTGCTTATGGCCGTGCCAATGGCGCGCCATGGCTGGTTCCGGCGCCACCGCCATCGATCCGGCCAACACCGCGGCACCGGCCAAGGTAAGGAAGAACTTCTTCATGCTGATTGGACTCCTCTAGCTCCAGATCTCTTCCCGGTGCCGTTGGCGCAAACCTCCCGCCACATCCGGCATCGCTCAACGCTGGGACGCTATAGGGTTGCGTTGCGCCGCGCCACTCACAAGCTTGACACCGGTTAAATCTCGGTTTAACCAGCCGCCAACGCCGGGCAGCGATGTCCGGTGTTTGTTTTGTATGCGCAGGACCGGTTGCCTTGGTTTCTGGTTTTGTTTGAACTGACGTGTCCCGTGGGTTTTCCGCCGCGTTGCGTGGGAAAACCCTGTCAGGTCTCGAAAACGGAGGCCAGAGGAGGGCGCGTTTCCTTCACCCGGACCATGAGGTTGCGGGTGTGTTGTTTTGAAAAGGGAATGCGATGAGCAAGCGCGAATCCGCGAAATACAAGATCGACCGCCGTCTCGGCGAAAATATCTGGGGCCGCCCGAAGTCCCCGGTCAACAAGCGTGAATACGGCCCCGGCCAGCACGGCCAGCGCCGCAAGGGCAAGCTTTCCGATTTCGGCCTGCAGCTGCGTGCCAAGCAGAAGCTGAAGGGTCACTATGGCGACGTTTCGGAAAAGCAGTTCCGCAAGGTCTATGAAGAGGCCGACCGCCGCAAGGGCGACACTTCGGAGAACCTGATCGGCCTGCTCGAATCGCGTCTCGACGCGGTCGTCTACCGCGCCAAGTTCGTGCCGACCATTTTCGCCGCCCGTCAGTTCGTCAACCACGGCCACGTCAACGTCAACGGCAAGCGCGTCAACATCGGCTCGTACCGCTGCAAGCCGGGCGACGTCATCGAAGTGCGCGAAAAGTCGAAGCAGCTGGTCATCGTCCTGGAATCGGTCGGCCTCGCCGAGCGCGACGTGCCGGACTACATCGAAGCCGACCACAACAAGATGGTTGCGACCTTCTCGCGCATCCCTGGCCTGGCGGACGTTCCGTTCGCCGTGCAGATGGAGCCGAACCTGGTCGTCGAATTCTATTCGCGCTAAGCGAACGCCTTTTAGCGATACCGAAAGGCCGCCCTCGAGGCGGCCTTTTTGTTTGGCGCATCGGCTTTGCCGTTTCGATTTTGCGGCCGATGCGCTAATCCGGACGGACATCACATCCTGGGGCCGCCGCGCCATGAATATGCTGCCAGACATCGAGACGCTTGAGCCGGCCGCCGAAGGCGGCTCCCATCCGCTGTTCGCCGATGTGCCGTCCTCGGTCGAGTTCAACAAATTGCGCAAGCGGCTGCTGCGGCTGACCCGCCAGGCGATCGAGGATTTCTCGATGGTGGAGCCGGGACAGCGCTGGCTGGTCGCGCTGTCGGGCGGCAAGGATTCCTACGGCCTGCTTGCCTTGCTGCTCGACCTCAAATGGCGCGGGCTGCTGCCGGTCGAGTTGCTGGCCTGCAATCTCGATCAGGGCCAGCCGAATTTCCCCAAGCACATCCTGCCCGACTATCTCAACGCCAACGGCATTGCCCACCGCATCGAGTATCAGGACACCTATTCGGTGGTCACCGACAAGCTGCCGCAAGGCAGCACCTATTGCTCGCTCTGCTCGCGGCTGCGGCGCGGCCATCTCTACCGCATCGCGCGCGAGGAGGGGTGCTCGGCGCTGGTGCTCGGCCATCATCGCGAGGACATTCTCGAAACCTTTTTCATGAACTTGTTCCATGGCGGCCGTCTCGCCGCCATGCCGCCAAAGCTGCTCAACGACGAAGGCGACGTCATGGTGCTGCGGCCGCTGAGCTATTGCGCCGAGATCGACCTCGAAAAATTCGCCGCGGCGATGCGGTTCCCGATCATTCCTTGCGACCTCTGCGGAAGCCAGGAAGGTCTCCAGCGCAACGCCATGAAGGCGATGCTGGAAGACATCGAAAGGCGCATGCCCGGCCGCAAGGACACCATGATCCGCGCGCTGTCCAACACCCGGCCGTCGCATCTGCTCGACAGGAAGCTGTTCGATTTCGCCGCCCTGAACCAGACCCTCATCACAGGACAAGACGCTTCAGATGACATTTGACGACAACGCGATCGACTGGCTGGCCAGCCTGCTGGCCGAGGCCGCCGACACCGAAATCATGCCCCGCTTTCGCCGGCTGGGCGATGGCGACATCAGGCAGAAGACCTCGGCCGCAGATCTGGTGACCGAAGCCGACGTCAACGCCGAGCGGCTGATCACCGCCAGGCTGCGCCAGCGTTATCCCTCGGCCATGGTCGTCGGCGAGGAAGCCTGTTCCGACGACCCGGCGCTGCTCGATGGCCTGGGCGACGCCGATCTGGCTTTCGTCATCGACCCGGTCGACGGCACCTTCAATTTCGCCTCCGGCGTGCCGCTGTTCGGCGTCATGCTCGGCGTCGTGGTCAAGGGCGAGACGGTCGCCGGCATCATCCATGATCCGGTCGGCAAGGACTGGCTGATCGGTGCCAAGGGTGCCGGCAGCCATATCCGCCATGCGCATGGTACACTGGAGACAGTGCGGGTTGCGGCTAGCGCGCCGATCTCCGGGATGACCGGCGCGGTTTCCTGGCAGTATATGGCCGAGCCCGACCGCACGCGGCTGGCCTGCAACCAGACCAAAACGCTGTCGCAGTTCAACTACCGCTGCGCCGCCCACGAATATCGCTTGCTGGCGAGCGGCCATGGCCATTTCGTCGTCTACAACAAGTTGATGCCCTGGGACCATCTGGCCGGCGTGCTGATCCATGCGGAGGCCGGCGGCCATGCCGCGCGCTTCGATGGCACGGCCTATCTGCCGTCGCATGTTGGCGGCGGCTTGCTGGTCGCTCCTGATCGCGAAAGCTGGCAGGAGTTGCGCCGCGAACTGTGGGCTGGGTAGGTCAATTCCTGGCCCGCGCTTGACTGCCGGTTTTGTGCGGCCGAAGAATTGGCGCTTTCGCGGGGTTCTCTCGAATGAAATCTCGGCGCGCAATTCTTGCGGCGGCTCTTGCTGCCATCTTGCTTGCAAACGCCACCGCGGCAATCGCGCAAGAGCGCCCCTGCCACAGCTCCGAACCTGTCGACACCCTCAAGGAGATGTCGGAGGCTATCTATGCCTGCTGGAGGCCGCCAGCGGGGACCGCGGGCATGTCGTTGACGCTGCAGTTCTCGCTGCGCCGCAATGGCACGCTGATCGGCAAGCCTCGCGCCACCTATTCGGATCTCGGCGCCGATCCGCAGCTCAGCCGGGCCTTCGTGGCATCCATCCTCAAGGCCCTCGACGACGCGCTGCCTTTGCCTTTTTCGGACAGCATGGGCGGAGCAATCGCCGGGCGCATGCTTGCGCCCCGCTTCACGGCGGCGGTTGAAGGTGCCTCCTGACGCACCTCGTCTAATGCAGGTCGGTAATATGCCCTGAAATGGGTGGGTTATGCGGCTGGAACATCTTGCCGCGCTCGGCGATGAGGATCATCAGCAGCGCCGCGACCGAGACGCTGCAGAAGCCGGCGGCAAGCGGCGTCACCGTGCCGTTGAAAGCCTGGCCGATCAGCGTGCCGAGAATGCCGCCGAGAAACGTCTGCATGAAGCCAAGGATGGACGACGCCGTGCCGGCCAGCTGGCCGAGCGGCTCCATCGCCAATGCGTTGAAATTGGCGCCAAGCGCACCGAAGGGAAGCATGGCGCTGGCAAAGAAAGTGATGAACAGCCAGAGCGGCATCTTGATTTCCAGCGAAACGACCAGCCAGGCCAGGCTGATGACCAGAAACAAAAGCAGCGCGCTCTGCGACAGACGGCGCATGCCGATGCGGCCGACAAGCCGCGAATTCAGAAAATTGGAAAAAGCCAGCACGCCGGCGACCCCGGCGAAGATGACGGGGAACATCTCGCCGACGTTGAAGATGTCGACATAGATCTGCTGCGCCGAGGCGATGAAGCCGAACATGGCGGCGAAGATGAAGGTGCTGGCAAAGGCGTAGCAGAGCGCGATGCGGTTGGTGAGCACGATGCCGAATCCGCCGAGGACCGAGGAAACCGTCAATTGCCGGCGATATTCGGGGCGCAGCGTTTCAGGCAGGCGCAGCAGCGACCACGCCGACACGATCAGCGCGCCGACGGCCATGGTGACGAAGATATAGTGCCAGGTGGCGAACAGCATGATGAACTGGCCGATGCCCGGCGCAATGACCGGTATCGCCATGAACACCATGAAGATCAGCGACATCACCTCCGCCATGCGCCGGCCTTCGAACGTATCGCGCACGATCGAGACCGCGATGACGCGCGTGGCCGCCGCGCCGATGCCTTGCACGGCGCGGCATATCAGCAGCGTTTCAAAGCTTGGCGCGATGGCGGCGGCGGCCGCAGCCGCCACATAGATGATCAGCCCGGCGACGAGCGGCGAGCGGCGGCCGAAACGGTCCGAGATCGGCCCGAAGAACAGCTGGCCGCCACCAAAACCCAGAATGTAGGCGGTGATCACATATTGCCGGTGGTTTTCATTCTCGACGCCGAGCGAGGCGCCGATCTGCTGCAGCGCCGGCAGCATGATGTCGATGGCCAGGGAATTCAGCGCCATCAGCGCCGCGCACAGCGCAATGAACTCCCAGCGCGGAATAGGCAGTTTGCTTGCCGATTGCGGCGCTGTCGATTGCTGATCCACGGCAAGTCCGATCTCTCAAACGAAAACGCGCCGGCGGGCCGGCGCATTGGCTCGTCTTGGTCCCGATATCGGGACATAAAAATTGCCGAGGTGGAGCTGCCCCGGTGTTCAGTGCAGTCATTACGACATGCCCAAAACCGAAATCAGGCGGCGCCTTTGACGCTGACGCCCTTTTCGACCAGGAAGGTCTGCAACTCGCCGGCCTGGAACATCTCGCGGACAATATCGCAGCCGCCGACGAATTCGCCCTTGACGTAAAGCTGGGGGATTGTCGGCCAGTTGGAATAGTCCTTGATGCCCTGGCGCAGTTCGGCCGAATCCAGGACATTCACGCCTTTGTAGTCGGCGCCGATATAGTCGAGGATCTGGACGACCTGGCCGGAAAAACCGCACTGCGGAAAACCGGGCGTGCCCTTCATGAAAAGGACGACGTCGTTGCCCTTCACTTCATTGTCGATGTAGTCGTTGATGCCGCTCATGGAATATCCTTTCACGCCTGTGGGAGTCAGGCTCGAAACATGTCTCTCAAATAAACCCATAGGTTGCCCGAAACAAGACATTAGCCGCGCCATGGCCGAAATGGCGCAAAGGATGGGCGGGTTTGGGCCAAGCGGGTGTTGGCCGGAACGGCCTCAGTCGGGAACGCTGGTCTGCAGCGCAAGGGCGTGCAGCACGCCGCCCATATTGCCCTTCAGCGCGTCATAGACCATCTGGTGCTGCTGGACGCGACTTTTTCCCCGAAAGCTCTCGGCGACGACTTCAGCCGCATAGTGGTCGCCGTCGCCGGCGAGGTCGCGGATCGTCACCTTGGCGTCCGGGATGCCGTCCTTGATCAGTTTTTCGATGTCGTGGGCGTCCATTGCCATTGCACAATTCCTGTTTCGGGCGAGCGGCAGCATGGCCGCCCGTGCGATGAGAGTCGGGGTAAACCTAAAGCCTTTCCGGCCGCGATTGAAGCCGTTCCGTCCAGCACCAGCGTGATTGTCGCCTAGGACGCATTCCTGTCCGGATCGACGGCATCGGCCGCTGGGTCGTCTTCGCGCATCGAGAAGGCGCGGCCAAGGCTGAAAACCAGACCATAGAGAGGGATGTTGACCGCCAGGTTGGCGATCGGCAGGTAGCTGGTCATCCGCCAGGCGGGCGAGAAGAACGGTTGGCCATAGCCGTCGCAGACAAGCGAAGAGCCATACTCCCACAAGGCCCCCAGGACGGCCGCGACGGCGAAAAGCTTGATGCAGGTGACGATCTGCATTGCCCGCGCCGGCTCCGGCAGAAGCCGGTTCCAGAGCACCAAACAGACTATCGGAACTGCATAGATGAGGTTCTGCAGCACCAGCATCGGCAGCCCGCCATTGGCCGCGTCAAGGAACTCGGCACGCGTATCCAGCCTCGGGCAAACCTCGCTTGAGGTCGTCGACAGCAGGAAAAAAACGAACGGCCCGAGGAACCAGAAGAAGAACAGCGACGGCCAGAAAACGACTGCAAGCAGCACCCGGGCAGCCAGTTTCCTGTGATTGAACATGAATCTTTTCCGAAAACCGGTTCCCACTTTTCGGGATCATGCTCTGCTCAACTGGCCTGGTCCATGAAGCGGGGGAACCAGCCTTCGTGGGCGGCGGTCAATTCACTGACCGGAATCGTCCTGGCATCGCCGAGCTTCAGCGCATCGCCGCCGGTCGAGCCGATCCATGGCGCGAAGATGCCGAGTTCGCCCTGCTGCTTGCGGATGGCGTCCCATTCCTCGCCATGCGGGTCGATCGACAGCGTCAGCAGATACCGGCCCTGATCCTCGCCGAACCAGACCGGGATCGGATCGGTGCCGACAAGGCCGGGAACGGTCGCGCCGATGCCCGACGCCATCGCCATTTCGGCCAGCGCCACGGCGATGCCGCCATCGGAAACGTCATGCGCGGCGGTGACGATGCCGGAGACGATCAGCGAGCGCACATGGTCACCGACGCGCTTCTCATGCGCGAGATCGACCGGCGGCGGCGGCCCGTCGGTGCGGCCATGGATGTCCCTGAGGTAGACGGACTGGCCAAGATGCGTGCCCCAGGAGGCGGGCGCGCCGACCAGCAGGATCATTTGGCCCTCGGCCGCAAAGCCGGTGCGCACCATCTTCGACCAGTCGGCGATGAGGCCGACGCCGCCGATAGTCGGTGTCGGCAGGATGCCCTGGCCGTTGGTCTCGTTGTAGAGCGAGACATTGCCCGACACGATCGGGAAGCCGAGCGCGCGGCAGGCGTCGCCAATGCCCTTCACCGCGCCGACCAACTGGCCCATGATCTCGGGCCGTTCCGGGTTGCCGAAATTGAGGTTGTCGGTGGCCGCCAGCGGCAGTGCGCCGGTGGCGGTCAGGTTGCGCCAGCACTCGGCCACGGCCTGCTTGCCGCCCTCATAGGGATCGGCTTCGCAATAGCGCGGCGTCACGTCGGACGAAAAGGCGAGCGCCTTGGTCGCATGGCCTTCCACCCGCACCACGCCGGCATCGCCGCCGGGAAGCTGCAGTGAATTGCCCTGGATCAGCGTGTCATACTGTTCCCAGACCCAGCGGCGCGACGACAGGTCCGGCCCGCCGAGCAGCTTCAGCAGCGCATCGGCAACATCGGCCTGCGGAATGTCGTTGGCGGCGAGCGGTGCGGGCTTCTTCGGCTCGATCCAGGGGCGGTCATATTCCGGCGCCTTGTCGCCGAGATCCTTGATCGGCAGATCGGCGACCTGGTCGCCCTGATGCAGCACGCGGAAGCGCAGATCGTCGGTGGTCTTGCCGACAATGGCAAAGTCGAGGCCCCATTTGTGGAAGATCGCCTCGGCCTCCTTTTCCTTCTCGGGCCGCAGCACCATCAGCATGCGCTCCTGGCTTTCCGACAGCATCATCTCATAGGCGCTCATGCGCTCCTCGCGCACCGGCACCTTGTCGAGATCGAGCTCGATGCCGAGGTCGCCCTTGGCGCCCATCTCGACCGCCGAACAGGTGAGGCCGGCCGCACCCATGTCCTGGATGGCGATGACGGCGCCCGAGGCCATCAGTTCGAGGCAGGCTTCGAGCAGGCACTTTTCGGTGAAGGGATCGCCGACCTGCACGGTCGGGCGCTTCTCGTCGATCTTGTCGTCGAATTCGGCCGAGGCCATGGTGGCGCCGCCGACGCCGTCGCGGCCGGTCTTGGCGCCGAGATAAACGACCGGCAGGCCGACGCCCTTGGCCTCCGACAGGAAGATGGCATTGGTCTTGGCGAGGCCGGCGGCAAAGGCGTTGACCAGGATGTTGCCGTTGTAGCGGGCGTCGAAATTGACCTCACCGCCGACTGTCGGCACGCCGAAGGAATTGCCGTAGCCGCCGACGCCCGAAACCACGCCGGCGACGAGATGCCTGGTCTTGGGGTGATCGGGCGCGCCGAAGCGCAGTGCATTCATCGCCGCGATCGGCCGTGCGCCCATGGTGAAGACGTCGCGCAAAATGCCGCCGACGCCGGTCGCCGCGCCCTGGTAGGGCTCGATGAAAGAGGGGTGGTTGTGGCTTTCCATCTTGAAGACGACGCAGTCGCCGTCCCCGATGTCGACCACGCCGGCATTCTCGCCTGGCCCCTGGATGACCTGCGGTCCGGTGGTGGGCAGCGTGCGCAGCCACTTCTTCGAGGATTTGTAGGAGCAGTGCTCGTTCCACATCGCCGAGAAGATGCCGAGCTCGGTAAAGCTCGGTTCGCGCCCGACGAGGTCCAGGATGCGCTGATATTCGTCTGGCTTCAGCCCATGCGCGGCGATGAGCTGTGGGGTGATCGGCACGGAATTGGAAATGGTCATGGGCGGTGATTTATGTCCATGGAGCGGGGATTTTGAGTCCCCTCTTATCGCAAGCTTTGCGGCCGATACACCCGTCGATGAGCGAAAAAGACAGAAAGCAACAAGGTGACGGTCGGCGTAGTCCGCACCGGGAGCTTTCAGGCGCCCGTCGCGCCAGCGGTGATCCGCGAGGTCACCGTGAGGAATGCAAAGCCGCATGGGAACGCTATGGCATCCCGGCCGTTGGGTTCCAACCCTTCAGGAGATCAGGACCATGGCTACCAAGCAGAACAACAAAGACAATCGCCTCTCGGACAAGGAGGCTCTTCATCTCGCCGAAACCACAGACGTTTCGCCCGGACAGGCGAAGGAAATGGCCGAGAAGCACGGCAAGGACAAGGCCAAGGAGGAAGCCAAAAACTTCAAGGCCGAGGGCTGATCTGATTCAGGTTTCTCACGAAAAGCTGTCGTAGCCGGCGCGGCCTTCGTCGAGGAGACGGCAGATGACGGCAACGCCGTCGGCGACATCGCTGCGCTGCCTCGGCTGCGAGGTGCCGAAGCGGACACCGTGAAAGACCTGTTCGGAGCGGCCGGCCTTGAACTCGTCCTCGTCGTCGATCAGCACGCCGTGTTCGAGACAGGCATTCTTGAATGTGCCGGAAAGCCATGGGTCGGGCAAAGTCAGCCAGACAAAGGGCACCTTGTCATGTGACTTGAACGCGAAGCCGGCCAAGGTTTCGCGCACGATCGCGATACGGGCGCTGATTTCGGCGATGCTGCGCTTGCGGATATCGCTGGCCTGACCGGAGAGCACCAGCCTCGTATTCACCTCCGCCAGCAGGAAGGGCATGCCGCCGGTGATCATCTTGTGGGCGACACGGATCCGGTGGCGATAGGCGGGAGGGCAGGAGAGCCAGCCGCCGCGGATACCGGCCGCTACCGATTTCGACAGACCGCCGGCGACGATGGTTCTCTCTGGGGCATATTCAGCAAGCAACGGTGTCGGATCGTCCGTCAGGTGGCCGTAAAGATCATCCTCGATCAGGATGACGTTGTATTCGCGCGCGACACGCGCGATCGCCTCGCGGCGCGCTGCGGACAGTGTCGTCAAGGTCGGATTCTGCGCCGTCGGCATCAGGAAGATCATCCTCGGATGCTTTTGCGCGCAGACGCGCTCGAAATCGGCAGGGTCGAGGCCTTCGTCATTCGAGGCCACCAGTGCCGTGCGCCGGCCGATCAGCCCGGCGCTGCGCGAGATCTGCGAATAGGTGAGGTGTTCGAAGGCGACATAGTCGCCCGGCGTGGTGAGTGCGGCGATCGCCGCCATCACCGCGGCATGGGTGCCGAGCGTCGGAACGATGCTGTCGGCGGCCGGGCGGAAGGTGTTTCTCGACAGCCAGCGGGCGCCGGCTTCGTACCAGCGGCCAGGAAAATCACGCGTGTAGCTCGAGATTTCATGGGGATGATCCTGCGCGGTGCGCGACAGCACATCGGCGATATCAGTGCCCTGGCCGACATCGGGTGCCGCCGTGCTGTCGAAACGCAGTTTGTCCTGAGGCGCATCGACATAGCGCGTGCCTTCCACGCTGACGTCGGGCGCCTCCGGTTTCACGCCTTCGGCGCGCCGGCCAAGCACATAGGTTCCACGCCCGACTTCGCCGCTCACCAGCCCGCGCTCACGCAGCAACTGGTAGGCCCGGCCGACCGTACCGACCGTGGTGCCGATGTCATAGGCGAGGTCGCGCTGGGGTGGCAGTTTTGTTCCGGCGCCGATCACGCCCTGGTCGATGCCCGCCTCAACGGAGTCCGCGAGGCGTTGATAGAGGGGTCCGGCGCCGCCGGTCAGATCTGGAAGCCAATTTGTCATGGTGACAATTTTCTATATTGCACCGAATTATGAGTCAATACATATCAATCGGGCGCCAAAAGGGGTGCAATTGAGAGTCTTGGCAGAAAGAAAATGGATACAATCGCGACAATCCGTCATCCCAGAGCCGCATTTCCAGGCGAGGCGCTGCGCCCGTCAGGCCAGCGAGGCTTTGTCGGCCGTCTGGTGCGTCTGGTCAGCTCGCTGGCACGATGGATCGGCCATTTGCTGGAGCGCCGGCGCGGCCGGCTGGCTTTGCTGGAGATGACCGACGATCAGCTCAAGGATATCGGTATCTCCCGCTGCGATGCCCACCGCGAGGGCATCAGGCGCTTTTGGGAATAGACGCCATTCTTAACGGACCGGTTTGGCCTCGCGATGGCCGATGCCGCGATCGATAAAAGCGGCAATGATCGAGATCACCAGGAACAGCGCGGTGATGGCCAAGGCCGCAATGGCGACGCTGGCGGCGCCGTTCTTGGCGACATCGAGGAAGGGGTAGGGCACTTCGCCCGCGATCGGTGCCCGTACCAGCGCATAGGCGAGATAGGCGATGGGGTAGAGCATCCACCAGGAAATGTCGCTCCACCTCGTTCTGCCGTCGGCCCCTGCTGCCAGCCACCACAGCACGAACAGCACCGGCGTCACATAGTGCAGCAGCACATCGCAGAGCAGGAACAGGCCCTGCGGCTGCCAGAGCCGTGCCAGAACGGTGGCATAGAAGATGAAGACGACGGTGATCGAAACCGCAACACCCGCACGCATCTGCGGCACGGCGAAGGCCGGCAGCCAGGCATAGCCCGTGGATGAGAGCAGGGATGTGTACACCAGCACGGCACCAATGTTGGTCAGGATGGTGAAGAAGCTGAAGTAGAACACGATAGAGCCGAGCAGGCTGCGGCCGGCCTCCATCGATGCCGGAACGGTGATGCAGAACTGCAGGACGAGGCCGGCCAGGCCGATGGCCAGACCCACCACCTGCAGGAAGCGGCCCATGTCAGGCGGTCGCGGCGCAGGCCGGATTGCCCGTCTGCCAGCGGGCAATGTCCGAGCCGATGCGTGCGCCGAGCGGGTCGTTCATCAGCGGTCCGAACACGTCGACACGGCTCGAATTGCCTTGCGCCTGCACGACCAGCAGCGGCTTGCCGCCATAATGCTTGGCCGGCACCAAAAGGAAACGCGGCGTGCCGCTGAACGAGTTCAGTTCATTAGCCATCTGATATTGCTTGAAGGCCGGGTCCTTGCTGGCGATCCAGCATTTGTGGGCTGCGATCGCCACTTGTTCCATGGCCAGCAGCGCCGCACTTTTGCCCGACGGCACAGGCGTGCTCTTCGGGCTCGACTGGCAGGACGCCAGGGCTAAGCCTGCGGCTGCGACGAGAACGATCGTCTTGCTCTTGATCAAGCGGCACCCATCTCGAGTTCGGACAGAAAGATCTTCAAGCCGTCGGTCATCTCGCCCCAGACCCGCGACAAGGCCGGATGCTGCGAGGCGATCTGCTCATAGGCATCGAATTTGGGATAGGCGTCGAGCAGGTCGTGGCGGCCCGTCATGGCGCGGAAATTGTTGAAGATGAACCGGGTCGGCGTCAGCCAGGCGTCGGCAAGGCTGATGTCGTTGCCGAGCGCGAAGGGGCCTTGCGCCATGCGCGCCTCGATCGCTGCCAGTCCGTGATGCAGACGGGCGAACTGGGCATCGATGTCGGCATTGTTGCGCTTCGGCACGAAATGAAGCTCGAAAAGCTTCATGGTCGGCGTCAGCACGTCGAGGTCGGTGATGCGGGCGAACATGCGCACCAGCGCGCGATCCTTGGAGTCAGGCGGCAGCAGCGCTGGCTCCGGGAACCGCTCCTCGAGATATTCGGCGATGACCACCGATTCGAGGATCGTCTCGCCCGAGCCTGTGATCAGCACCGGAATCCGGTTCAGTGGCGAAATGGCGCGAAACGCTTCGGGGATTGGAAAACCCGGCGGCGGCGCGATGATCTTGAGCGGCACGTCCTTGATATAGGCAAGCGCCCGCACGATCGACGAATAGGGCGACAACGGCCGCGAATAGAGTTTCATGACCGTCTCTCTCCCCAGAGCAATGGACTCGATGTCCGTGTAAGGCTTACCGCATTCTCGGCTGAGATCGTCAAGCGGCGATACCGAGCGCGCCTTCGAACAGCGCCCGGCCGTCGCTGCCGCCATGGGCGGCCTCGATCAGGTTTTCCGGATGTGGCATCAGGCCAAGCACATTGCCATGTTCGTTGATGATGCCGGCAATGTCGTTGATCGAGCCATTGGGATTGGTACCCTCGGCATAGCGGAACACCACCTGGCCTTCGCCTTCGAGGCGGGCAAGGGTTTCGGCTTCGGCGAAGTAATTGCCGTCGTGATGCGCCACCGGCGAGCGGATGATCTGACCCGGCTGGTAACGGCGGGTGAACATGGTGTTGGCGTTGGTGACCTCGAGCTTGATCTGCCGGCAGACGAACTTCAGCGAGGTGTTGCGCATGAGCGCCCCCGGCAGCAGGCCGGCCTCGACCAGGATCTGAAAACCGTTGCAGACGCCGATGACCGTGACGCCCTTGGCGGCCTTTTCGGCGACGGCCCGCATCACCGGCATGCGCGCCGCGATCGCGCCGCAGCGCAGATAGTCGCCGAAGGAGAAGCCGCCTGGAATGGCGATCAGGTCGACGTCAGGGATTTCAGTGGCGGTCTGCCAGACGGTAACCGGCGGTTTTCCCGAAATCTTGGTCAGCGCCGCGATCATGTCGCGGTCGCGGTTGAGGCCAGGCAGGAGGACGACGGCAGATTTCATTTTGGTTCGTAAGGCCTCTGGGCTTCGGCTAGTTCGCGCAGGTCGAGACGGCGTTCGATATGTTCGAGCCGATCATCCTGGCGAGCGAGCACACCATAGATGTTTTTCACGTCATTTTCAGTGGCTATGAGATGACCTCGAATGGAACCAAGCTCGGATTTCACCTCTCCGAGCGTCAAGTCCATCCTGTCTAACCGAGACTGGATGGACTTGAGGGTTTCAAATATCAAGCTGCCATCGATCTCGGCCACCAACCCCTCCGACACAACCTCAGGTTATGGCCACACTATAATTCTCAATCACCGTATTCGCCAGCAGCTTGTCGCACATAGCTTTCAGATCGGCTTCGGCCTTGGCCTTGTCGCTTTCCGCCAGTTCGACGTCAAACACCTTGCCCTGCCGTACCGCGCCGACGCCGTCGAAGCCCAGACCGGACAGCGCGTGTTCGATCGCCTTGCCTTGCGGGTCGAGGACGCCGTTCTTGAGGGTGACGGTAATGCGGGCCTTGATCACGCTGGACATGCTCCTGTTCTAAGTATCGGATCGCGAACCGCTATCAGTGCGGCTTGCCTTTGACGACGTCGGTCGAGGCGACAAGCACCGGGCCGGTCGGGCGCGGTGGCTCGTTCTCGTTCATGATGCCGAGGCGGCGGGCGACTTCCTGGTAGGCCTCGACGAGGCCGCCCATGTCGCGGCGGAAACGGTCCTTGTCGAGCTTGTCCTGCGTTGCCACGTCCCACAGGCGGCAGGAGTCCGGCGAAATCTCGTCGGCGACGACGATGCGCATCATGTCGCCCTCGAACAGGCGGCCGCATTCGATCTTGAAGTCGACGAGCTGGATGCCGACGCCCATGAACAGGCCGGAGAGGAAATCGTTGACACGGATGGCGAGCGCCATCACGTCGTCGATCTCCTGCGGGCTTGCCCAGCCGAAGGCGGTGATGTGCTCTTCCGACACCATCGGATCGTCGAGCGCGTCGGCCTTGTAGTAGAATTCGATGATCGAGCGCGGCAGGACGGTGCCTTCCTCGATGCCGAGGCGCTTCGACAGCGAACCTGCGGCGACGTTGCGCACCACCACTTCGAGCGGGATGATCTCGACTTCCTTGATCAGCTGCTCGCGCATGTTGAGCCGGCGGATGAAGTGGGTCGGGATGCCCATGCGGTTCAAGTGGTTGAAGATGTGCTCGGAAATGCGGTTGTTGAGCACGCCCTTGCCGTCGACGACCTCGTGTTTCTTCTTGTTGAAAGCGGTCGCGTCATCCTTGAAGAACTGGATGAGCGTACCCGGCTCCGGTCCCTCATAGAGGATCTTGGCCTTGCCTTCATAAATGCGGCGGCGATTTTTCATCTGATTTTTTCTCTGGATTTGCGGGCAGGCGGCAAGCGACCAGTTCCTGTCCGTCTGCCTATATTAGTTGCGGCGACGGTTGGGTTCAATGCCGGGTCTATCCCAATCACACCGTTTGCTCAATCGGCAAATCCGTCCAATCAACCGCTTTCCGGACTGAAATGCCGCAGCGCAGCATATGACGAAGCGTATTGACCGGCTCGCGACGTTTTGGTTTGTGCTTTGGCAACACACATATCTCTTGCCAACGAATCGCATTTGACCCGGAGGGACGCCATGAGCAGCATGAAAGATCGCGAAGAGGGCTTCGAGCGCAAATTTGTGTTCGACGAAGAGCTTCGGTTCAAGGCGTCGGCGCGCCGCAACAAGGCGCTCGGCCTGTGGGCCGCCGAAAAGCTCGGAAAGTCGGGTGCCGACGCCGATACCTATGCCAAGGAAGTCGTTGTTTCCGACATCGAGGAAGCCGGTGATCACGACGTGTTCCGCAAGATCCGTAAGGATTTCGATGCCGCCGGCGTCGACCAGTCGGACCATCAGATCCGCCGCACCATGGACGAACTGATGGCGCAGGCGATCGAGCAGATCAAGAACACCTGATCCGGGCCGACGCAGGGTTTCGCAAGAGTGTCCCGGTTTTGCGACGGAACCTGCGGCAAAAATGAATGACTGGACCAATCGACCGCCCGGCCAAGCCGGGCGGTTTTTCTTTGCCTTTGGCGTGGTTTCCGGCTGAAACTGCCGACATTAACGAGGAAGAAGACTAGATGTCCCTGAAGTCCCGCCTTGCCGCCGATGAAACGCTGGTCACCGCTTGGTCCGGCGTGCCGGATGCCCTGACCGTCGAGATCCTCGCCAAACAGGGCTTCGATGCCATCACGCTCGACATGCAGCATGGCGGTCATCACGAGGACAGCGTGCTGCGCGGTCTCTTGCCCGTGCTTGCCGCAAACAAGCCGGCGCTGGTGCGCATCCCCGTCGGCCGTTTCGACATGGCAAGCCGGGCGCTCGATTTCGGCGCAGAGGCGGTGATCGCGCCGATGGTGAATTCGGTGGCCGATGCAAAGCTGTTCGCCGCGGCGATGAAATACCCACCGCTCGGCGAGCGCTCGTGGGGCCCCACCTATGCCTTTCCGCGCCACGGCAAGGGCGACTATGCCGAATGGCTGCGCGACACCAATCAGCGCACCATGGCCTTTGCCATGGTCGAGACGCGCGCCGCGCTCGACGCGCTCGACGGCATTCTCGACACGCCCGGCATTGACGGCATCTTCCTCGGGCCGTCGGATTTCTCGATTGCCTGGACCAATGGCGCCACGGTCAGTTCGACGCTGGAGAGCATGATGGAGACGGTGGCGTCGGTGGCCGAGCGCACCCGCAAGGCCGGAAAACATGCTGCGATCTATGTCGTCGAACCAGCAATTGCCGGCCGGGTCGTCTCGATGGGCTATCGCCTGCTCGCCACCGGTTCCGAGCACGCGTTGATTTCGTTGGGGGCAAGGACCCTGCTGAAAGATATCAAGGATTCGATCGGAGTCTGAACCCGAACCGGAGGAACTGCCGTCACGGCGCCGGGCGGTTAGGCGCTCGCGAGCCACCTTAAATTATTGTTTATTGGAGCTCGGCGGTTTCTTCGGGAGTCTGTGCGCCGACTTTGGGTCTCAATCACAGATCCGTCAGGAACTTGGCGAAGGTCATCGAGCCTTCGGGCCAGGGGCCGAAGCCAGAATCCTGGTTGAGATGGCCGGTCTCGCCGGCATCGATGAACAGCGAACCCCAGGCGCCGGCTATGTCCTCGGCGACACCGAAGGGACAGAACGGGTCGTTGCGGCTGGCGATCACGACCGACGGAAAGGGCAGCGGCTCGCGCGGGTAGGGTCCGAAGGTCATCAGGTGCTTCGGCTTGATCCCAGGGTTGGCAACATCGGGCGGCGCCACGAAGAAGGCGCCGGCGACCGGTCTGACGAATTGCGGGATGGCCTGCACGGCCGCAGCCACCCCTAACGAGTGCGCGACGATGACCACAGGCCTCTCGGCCTCGTTGACCGCTTTGGCCACGCTCGCCGTCCAGTCCTCGCGGACCGGCTTCGACCATTCAGCCTGCTCGACGCGCCGCGCCGTCGACAGTTTCGATTGCCAGCGGGTTTGCCAGTGCTCGGGTCCGGAGTTGGTGTAGCCCGGGACGATCAGGATATCTGCATCTTTGACTTTCATGGAGCTGAGATAGCGAGCGTGATTGCCTCGTGCAACCGTTGATGGACGCGCTTCTGCTCGTAATGGTGAACACCATGTTCGCTTTTCGCTGTCTTGTGTGAACGATCGCGATCGACGATCTGTCGTTAGGAGAGAAACAGCCGTGGAGGACCGGGATTTTGGCGCTGACACGACGTACAATAATCGGCGGCGCCGAGCCCCTGGCATTGGGAGCTTCATCAAGCGTCGCCGCGATGGAGACCATGATGAGCGAACTGCCATTTGCCGCCACCACGCCGGTGAGCGTTGCCCGCGTCGGGCTGAAGGCGCGCGATGCTGAGAGCCTCGCTGCCTATTATCGCCGGGTTGTCGGCCTGCAGGAATTGAGCCGTGCCGATGGCGCGATCACGCTCGGCGCCGGCAGCCGTCCGTTGCTGGTCCTCGAGCCGGATGCTTCGGCCAAGCCGGACGATCCGCGCAGCGCCGGCCTGTTCCACACGGCTTTCCTGCTGCCCAGCCGTGCCGATCTCGGCCGCTGGATCAACCACGCCATATCAGACAAGATCGCCATCGAGGGCGCGTCCGACCATCTGGTCAGCGAAGCGCTTTACCTGACCGACCCCGAAGGCAACGGCATCGAGATCTATGCCGACCGCCGGCCGCAGGACTGGAAATGGAACGGCGACAAGATCGCCATGGCGACCGAGCGGCTCAACATTCCGGCTGTCGTCGGCGAAGTGCCGGCCGGCGATGCGGGGTGGCGAGGCGCGCCGGAAAACAGCATCGTCGGCCATGTCCATCTGCGTGTCGGCAGGCCGGAAGAGGCGGAAGCCTGGTGGAACCAGGAATTCGGCTTCGACACGGTGGCCAGATATGGCGGTCAGGCAGTGTTCCTGTCGTCAGGCCATTACCATCATCACATCGGCGCCAATGCCTGGCAGAGCGCCGGCGCCGGCCGTCGCGACCCGTCGCGCTCGGGCCTCGCCTGGGTCGAGATGCGTTCGGACAATGTGACCGGCGAAACGACCCGTGAGGATCCCTGGGGCACGGTGATCAGGACCGTTCCCGGAAAGGCGTGATCGGCGTCGGCACGGCTTCTTTCTCCCGTCTACGGGGTGAAGGAAGCTCAAGCCTCTCCAAACACCCGCCTGAAGATCGTGTCGACATGCTTGGTGTGGTAGCCCAGGTCGAATTTCTCACGGATTTCCGCCTCCGGCAGGGCAGCGGTGACTTCCTTGTCGGCCAAAAGTTCCTCAAGAAAATCAGCGCCTTGTTCCCACACCTTCATGGCGTTGCGCTGCACCAGCCGGTAGGAGTCCTCGCGCGACAGGCCTGCCTGCGTCAGCGCCAGCATGACGCGCTGCGAATGCACCAGGCCGCGGAACTTGTTCATGTTCTTCAGCATGTTCTCGGGATAGACGACCAGCTTGTCGACGACGCCGGTCAGCCGTGACAGCGCGAAATCCAGCGTCACCGTGGCGTCCGGACCGATCATGCGCTCGACGGAGGAGTGCGAGATGTCGCGCTCGTGCCAGAGCGCCACATCCTCCATCGCCGGCAGCGCCATGGAGCGCACCATGCGGGCAAGGCCGGTGAGGTTTTCCGTCAGCACGGGGTTGCGCTTGTGCGGCATTGCCGACGAGCCTTTCTGGCCCGGCGAAAAATATTCCTCCGCTTCCAGCACCTCGGTGCGCTGCAGGTGCCGGATCTCGGTCGCCAGCCGCTCCATCGACGAGGCGATGACGCCGAGCGTGGCAAAGAACATGGCGTGGCGGTCGCGCGGGATCACTTGCGTCGACACCGGCTCCGGCTTCAGCCCGAGCTTTGCCGCGACATGCTCCTCGACATAGGGTTCGATGTTGGCGAAGGTGCCGACCGCCCCGGAAATGGCGCAGGTGGCGATGTCTTCGCGTGCGTGCACCAGCCGCTCGCGGCAGCGCGAGAATTCGGCATAGGCCTGCGCCAGCTTGATGCCGAAGGTTGTCGGCTCGGCATGGATGCCGTGGCTGCGGCCGATGGTAACGGTGTCCTTGTGTTCGAAGGCGCGGCGCTTGAGCGCGGCAAGCAGGCCGTCAATGTCGGCGAGCAGAATGTCGCTGGCGCGGGTAAGCTGGACGGCAAAGCAGGTGTCCAGGACATCCGAAGACGTCATGCCCTGGTGGATGAAACGCGCATCCGGTCCGACGAATTCGGCAAGATGTGTGAGGAAGGCGATGACGTCATGCTTGGTGACGCGTTCGATCTCGTCGATCTTCTCGACGTCGAATTTCGCGGCACCGCCCTTTTCCCAGATGGTCTTTGCCGCTTCCTTCGGGATGACGCCGAGTTCGGCCAGCGCGTCGCAGGCATGGGCCTCGATTTCGAACCAGATGCGAAACCGGGTTTCGGGCGACCAGATGGCGACCATTTCCGGCCGGGAATAGCGAGGGATCATCGGTCAGTCCTGATGTGTCGGAGGGTTAGCCCGCCTCCTAACAGAGACAGACGAAATGCTCAACGCCGCTGCTGTGCAAACCAGAGACTGGCGGCAAACAAGGCGATGAACCCAAGCGGAAAATAGAGCCTGATGCCCAGCACCATGAACTGGTAGGACGCCACCGCCATCGTGAAGGCGAGTTGAAACCCCCAGGTGAGGGTGAAGACCGGTGCATGCCATTCGGCATAGTATGACCGGTACTGCAAGGCATAGAGCCCGTCGGTCAGCCCGATCGTCGCGGCGGCAAGGCATACCATTGTCGCCGCGAAGGCTGCCTCCCGGCGCCTTCCCAGTGAGACCAGCCGTGCCACGAACAGGCCGACCGGAAAGGCGAGGGCGCCGCCGCCCGCAAACAGCAGCGATACGGTGCGGATTTTCTCCGGCGTCACCCAATCGTCCAGCAACAGGTTGATGAGCGCGCTCGTGCCCATGGTTGCGGCCCACAAGAACGAGCCGAAAAGCGTCGCGCGCCACCCTGGCAAGGCGCGGCGGACGAAGTTCAGGTTGCGGCTGAGTATGGCGACGTGCGTACTCACAGGCGGCCGGTCACGGCGATCCAGCGGAAGTCCGGACCCTCGAAGCCATATTGGCGCACCGCGATCAGCACCGCATAGGCGCTGAGGCTATCCATGGAGAATGTCTGGACCGCACCGATGCGGTAACCGTTCGGGCAGCCGCGGCTTTTGGGGATCGACTTGTCCTCGTGCAGCAATTTGGTGGTGCCGCCATCCTGCGCCGCGACGCGCAGCAGCCGGAAGCCATTGATCTCGCCCTGGCTGTCGCAGCCTTCGGTGCTGTTCATGCCGATCTCGTCCAGCCGGAACTCGAGCGGTTGGTCGACCGGAGAGAAGATCGGCCGCGGATTGACCGCCATGCGGTGCGGATCGGCCGAAAGCTCGGTCACCGGGTTGAAACCGGCGGTGATGCCGCGATTGGCGCTCAGCTCGGCCTGGCTGACAATGGCCTCGCCCTTTTGCCGGGCCTGAAGGCGCGCCGCGTCCAGCTTGGCGTTCTCGTCGTCGAGCCGGACCCTGATCGGCGTGCCCTTGAGAAAGCTGTCGGTGCTGGTGTCGATGTAATAGCGGTTGGCATAGGGGAAGCCCGACCCGTCCTGGACTCCGTATTCCTCGAAGGCGAACACGCCGCCATCCTTGCTGAAGCCAAGGATTTCAAGATCGGCGACATCGCCGGCCTGGACGGCGATCGACGCGCCGAGCTGCGCGGCCAGGCAAACGGCAAACAGGAAAAGCACTCGCATCTTTTTCACTCCGGCAGCCGTGATCGTTGCAATCCCTAGCACGACGAAATCAAAACGTCGTGCGGGCCGAAAGCCGATGCATCCAATCGGCTCGTCAGTTGTTATTGTCGGCAGTCCCAATGGAGAACCACCATGACCGACACCAGCAAAATTCGTGAGCATATGGAAGTCGTCGGCGCCGATGGCGTGCATCTCGGCACTGTCGACAAGATCGACGGCCAGCGCATCAAGCTGACCAAGGCCGACAGCGGCGAGGGCGCTCACAGAGGTCATCACCACTACATTCCTCTGGCCCTGGTTGCAGAAGTCGATGGCAAGAAGGTGTGGCTGTCAGCGAATTCCGATGTGGCGGTGACGTTCGAGGAAGAAAAATCCGATCCGATCTGATTGATCGATTCAGCCCAAACGCGACGACCAGACGGGAAACAGATCGTTGTCGGCTGGCGTCGCGGCAAACACGCCACGGCTGATGGCTCGCGCCATGGTGGCCCCGGCCGCGGCATAGAGGTCGATTGCCGCATCGGCCTCGAGCCGGATGCCGCTCGTTCCCGTCGCCAGTGCGAACACGAGGTCACCATCGGCGGGCGTGTGCGTCGGCCAGATGGCGCGCACGAAGCCGTCATGCGCCGACATTGCCAGGCGTTTCGCTTCGGCCTTGGTGAGAACCGCATCCGTCGCGATGACGGCGATTGTGGTGTTGCCGCCGGTTTCCATCTGCCTGTCTGCCTGTCTGTCGCGGTATTTCAGCAAGATCTTCTTCGCATCGTCCGGCATGGGCGCGGGATAGCCGAGCCCGCCGAATTCGTCGCCGATTTCGAAGGGCGCCGCCCAGAAATGGCGGGTGCGCCCGACGGTCACCGATCCGGTCGGATTGACGGCGGCCAGCGCACCGATTGTAACGCCACTGTCCAGCAGCGTCGAAGCGGAGCCCAGGCCGCCCTTCAGCCCGGCGGTCAGCGCACCTGTGCCGGCACCGACCGTGCCGAGCTGGAAATCGGTGGCGGCGGATTGTGCTGCCTCATAGCCGAGATCGCGATATGGGGGGTAACGGCCCCATTCCTTGTCCCCACCATTGCGCAGGTCGAACAGGATCGCCGCCGGCACGATCGGCACGCGAAATCCGCCCACCTCGAAGCCGATGCCGCGCTCGCGCAACGCCGCCTGCACGCCGGACGCGGCATCGAGGCCGAAAGCCGAACCGCCCGACAGCACCACGGCGTGGATCGCCTCTATCGAATTGTGCGGTTCGAGCAGGTCCGTCTCGCGCGTGCCTGGCGCACCGCCCAGGATCTGGACACCGGCCACCGCCGGTTCGTCGCAAAGGATCGTCGTCACGCCGGATTTCAGCCGGGCGTCGGATGCATTGCCGACGCGCAGGCCGGCAACGTCGGTGATCAGATTGCGAGGACCGGTGCGGAACATCAATTGCTTTCCAAAGGCACGAAGCGCGCGCCGTCGAAGCGGAAGACGCGGTAGGGGCTCTGGCTGAGGTCGCCCTTGGCGTCAAAGCGGACCGGCCCGATCGCCGTGGTGAAATCATGCCCGCTCAGCACCTCGGTCAGCGGCTTGCCCCGGGACAAGGTCGATGCGGCCTTGGCGATCTCCACCGCCGCATAGGCCGGCAGCGTGTAGCCGTCCGGCACGATCTTTTGCGCGGAGAAGCTTTCCAGCGCCTTTGCGTCGGCGACATCGGCCCATTCGGGCGGCGCGATCATCAGCGTGCCCGTCGCATAGGCCAAGTCTCCGGGCGGCGTGCGCAGATTTTCGCCGCCGGCAAAGACCATGCCGGCCTGTAGCTGTGCGGCATCGCGACCCATAATGGCGACGTCGTCGCCGTCGCCGCCGGCAAAGACATGCGTGGCGCCGGCCTTCTTCAGTCGACCGATCATTCCTATCTGGTTATCGAGTTGCGGCCGGAACGTGTCGACGAACACCGGCTTCAGCGCCGCTTGCTCGGCCGCCGCGCGAAATGTTTCGGCCATCTCGCGGCCATAGATGGTGCCGTCGTCGATAATGGCGAACAGTTCGTTCTGCCATAGACGGGTGAGGGTGGAGGCAACGGCGTTGCGCTCATCGTCGCCGCGAGGCCCCAGGCGATAGACCGGCCAGCCGGTTTTGGCGCGGCGATCGGTAAGGCTTTCGGTGCGCACGCCGACGGTGATGACCGGGATATTGGCGTCCTTGAGGATCGGCATCGCCGCCTCGATGGCTTCGGTGCATAGGAAGCCGATCACGACACTGACCCTGGCCGCGGCAAGAGCCCTGGCCGCGGCTGCACCGCCATCGGCGGTGCAGGCATCATCCTCGGTCTTGAGTTCGACGCCGTTTGCTTGCGCCGCGAGCCCGGCACCGACCCCGATCTGCTTGCCGAGGATGGCCGACGGTCCCGACAACGGAGCAGCAACGCCGATCGTCAGCGTCTGGGCGCTGGCGGCGCCGGCCAAGAACAGCCAGGCCAGCGCGGCGGATATCGTTGCCCCGGGTCGCATCCTGCCGAAGAGTTCCTCCCAAGCCCGCGATAACAGCGCGAGCGCCAATTCTCGCCAAGACCTAAAGGCTGCCCGGCCTTGGTGCAACACGCGAATTCGGGATATGGGCCAAGCACTTCGCTTGTGGCATGTCATGTCTGGCCATATATAGCGGTAGGGTTCTGGCTATGGACAATTTCCGGTGCTGAAGAAGAATGACATTGGACCGCAGGCCTATCGCGACGCGATGAGCCATTTTGCCGGCCACGTTCACGTGGTCACCACCGACGGGCTCGCCGGCAAGCGCGGCACGACGGTAATCGCTGCCTGCTCGGTGTCGGACACGCCGCCGACCATCCTGGTCTGTCTCAACCGCGAAAACGCCAACAATGAGCTGTTCGTGAAAAACGGCCGGTTTGCCCTGAACACGCTGGCTTCGCATCAGGAACCGCTGTCGGTCGGCTTTTCCGGCATCACCGGCCTGCCGGTCGAGGAGCGTTTCGCGCTCGGCGAATGGGACGTGATCTCCACCGGCGCACCGACGCTGAAGGGGGCGCTGGCCGTTTTCGACTGCGAACTGATCGGCACCAAGGACCTGGCCACGCATCGTGTGCTTTTTGGCAAGGTGACAGGCCTTCGCATGGGCGATAATTTGCGGCCGCTGATCTATCACGCCCGCGGCTACCATGTCCTGGACAGCGGAGCGACGGCGTTCACGGAGAAAGAATGACCGAAACGAAACCGCGCCCCGTACCGCGGACGATCGACGAGACGCTCGATCTCCTGACCGGCGCGGACTATGTGGCGGATCGATCGCTGGCGACTGTGCTTTTCCTGTCGTTGCGCATGAACCGGCCATTGTTCCTCGAGGGCGAGGCCGGCGTCGGCAAGACCGAGATCGCCAAGGTGTTGGCGCAGGCGCTTGGCCGCCGGCTGATCCGCCTGCAGTGCTATGAAGGGCTTGACGTTTCGTCTGCTGTCTACGAGTGGAATTACGCCGCGCAGATGATCGAGATCCGCATGGAGGAGGCGGCCGGCAAGGTCGACCGCTCCGCCATGGAGCGCAACGTCTTCTCGGAAAAATACCTGATCCGCCGACCGGTGCTCGATGCGTTGACTGGCAAGACGGGAGCGGCCCCGGTCTTCCTGATCGACGAACTTGACCGCACCGACGAAGCCTTCGAAGCGTTCCTGCTCGAAATCCTCTCCGACTACCAGGTGACGGTGCCCGAACTCGGCACCATCAAGGCGGAAGAACCGCCGATCGTCATCATCACCACCAACCGCACCCGCGAGATCCACGACGCGCTGAAGCGGCGCTGCCTGTATCACTGGGTCGATTATCCCAATGCCGAGCGCGAATTGGAGATCGTGCGCCGCAAGGTGCCGCGGGCCAACCAGCGGCTTTCGGCGGAGGTGGTCTCCTTCATCCAGAAACTGCGCCAGATCGAATTGTTCAAGGTGCCGGGAGTCGCCGAGACCATAGACTGGGCCGGCGCGCTGACCGAACTCGACAAGGTGGCGCTCGACCCGGAAACCGTGTCCGACACGATCGGCGTGCTGTTGAAATACCAGGACGACATTGCCCGCATCGGCACGGGCGAGGGCCGGCGCATCCTCGACGAGGTCAAGGCCGAGCTCGCGGCGGCGGAGTAACGCGATGAAGGCGCCGCGTTCCGACCCCAAAGAGGCGACGGCGGGCGGACGCATCGCCGACAACATCGTCTATTTCGCCCGCACCTTGCGCAAGGCTGGCATGCGGGTCGGGCCGGCCTCGGTCAAGGACGCCATCGAGGCGGTGCTGGCCGCCGGCATCGGCTCGCGTGACGATTTCTACTGGACGCTGCATGCCGTGCTGGTGTCCAGGCACGAGGATCACCCGGTCTTCGACGAGGCCTTCCGCCTGTTCTGGAAATCGCGCGAACTGATCGAGAAACTGCTGGCGATGTTTTCGCCCGTGGCGCCCGACGTCAGGGAGAAGCAGAAGCCGCGCGCGGCCGAGAACCGCGTCAGCCAGGCAATGTTCGAAGGCCATCAGAAAAACCAGCCACCGCAGGAGGTCCCTGAGATCGAGGTCGATGCCCGCTTCACCTTTTCCGGCAACGAGGTGTTGCGGGACAAGGACTTTGCCCAGATGAACGCTACCGAAATGGCGGACGCGAAGAAGGCGATCGCCGAGCTGCGGCTGCCTTTCGACATGGTGCGGACCCGGCGCTTCAAGGCGGATGCGCATGGCCGCCGCATCGACCCGCGCGCCATGATGCGCTCGGCCGCGCGCACCGGCGGCGAATTGATCCTGCCGAAATTCCGCTCGGCCCGTGAAGTCCACCCGCCGCTGGTGGTGCTGGCCGACATTTCCGGCTCGATGAGCCAGTACACGCGCATCTTCCTGCATTTCCTGCACGCGCTGACGGAAAAACGCCGCCGCGTCCACACCTTCGTCTTCGGCACACGGCTGACCAATCTGACCCGGCAGATGCGCCACCGCGATCCCGATGCCGCCCTTGCCGATTGTTCGGCGGCGGTCAAGGACTGGTCCGGCGGCACACGCATTGGCGACACACTGGCCGAGTTCAACCTGATATGGTCGCGGCGCGTGCTGGGACAGGGCGCGGTCGTGCTTCTGATCACCGACGGGCTGGAGCGCGACGACGTCGCCGGCCTTTCGCAGGAGATGGAGCGGCTGCATAAATCCTGCCGGCGGCTGATCTGGTTGAACCCGTTGCTGCGCTTCGACGGTTTTCAGGCACGTGCTCGCGGCGTCAAGGCGATGCTGCCGCATGTCGATGAATTCCGCTCGGTACACAATCTCGATGCGCTCGCCGACCTCTGCGCGTCGCTGGACAAGAAGTCGGCACAGTCCGTCGATCCGCGGCGATGGATGGAAGCTGGCGCGAGGCACGCCGCATAGCCATATGTTTCCCGGCCCCCTGGAAAAACAGACCCTGAGAGAAGCAACGATGAACGACAGTCATTATCTCGATGAGGCCCGCGATCCGCTGATCATCGCGGAAGGTTGGATGAAGGATGGCAAGGATGTCGCCATTGCCACCGTGGTCGAGACCTGGGGTTCGGCGCCGAGGCCTGTCGGCAGCCATCTGGTCATCGACGCCGAAGGCAATTTTCACGGCTCGGTCTCGGGCGGCTGCGTCGAGGGCGCGGTGGTGACCGAGGCGATCGATGTCATCGGCTCCGGCAAGGCCAGGATGCTCGAATTCGGCGTCGCCGACGAAACCGCCTGGCAGGTCGGCCTGTCCTGCGGCGGCCGCATCAAGGTGTATGTCGAGCGGTTGGGCTGATCTCAGATGGATCCATACGCGCTGAAAGCCTTGAATGCCGAGCGCCGCGCCCGCCGTGCGGCGATCCTCGTCACCGATCTCGGTGATGCCCGCGACCGCATCGTGCGTGAGGGCGATCAGGTCGCCGGGGATCTCGGAGCCGCGATCGCCAAGGCCTTTCGATCGGGCAATTCCGGTTCGGTCGAGGCCGAAGGGCGGACCTTCTTTCTCAACGCGCATCTGCCGCAGCCGCGCCTCGTGGTGATCGGCGCCGTTCATATCAGCCAGGCGCTGGCGCCGATGGCGAAAATCGCCGGCTATCCCGTCGAGATCATCGATCCGCGCACCGCTTTTGCCACGCCGGACCGCTTTCCCGATGTCGCTCTGCATGCCGAGTGGCCGGAAGATGTACTGAAACGCCAGCCGCTCGACAGCTATACCGCACTTGCTGCCGTCACCCATGACCCGAAGATCGACGATTTCGCGCTGAAGGCCGCGCTAGACGCCAATTGCTTCTATGTCGGTGCGCTTGGCAGCCGCAAGACGCACGCCAAGCGCGTCGAGCGCCTGCTGGCGCTGGGCGCAACTGCCGACCAGATCGCCCGTATCCATGCGCCGATCGGGCTCGATATCGGTGCCGCGAGCCCCGCCGAGATCGCCGTGGCCGTTCTCGCGCAGACCATCCACGCCTTCCGCTCGCGCGGCCTCGATGCCAAAGGCGCGGTAGCGTGAAATTCGGTCCGATTGCGATTGAAGAGGCAGAAGGCGCGGTGCTGGCGCATGCCACCACCGCTGGTGAAAAGCGCTTTCGCAAGGCGCACAGGCTGAGCGCCGAAGATGTTTCCGTACTCAAGCGGGCTGGCGTCTCGCAGGTCGTTGCGGCGGTGCTGGCCTCGGATGATCTCGGCGAGGACGCCGCGGCGCAAAGAATTGCCGAGAGCATGAGGTTCAGCGGCATCGAGGTGAGGCCGGCGGCCACTGGCCGGGTCAATCTCCACGCCAAGGCATCCGGCATCTTCACGGTCAGCGCGGCAATGATCGACGCCATCAACGCCGTCGATCCCGCCATCACCATTGCCACGCTGGCGCAGCATGCTCCGGTCGAAAAAGGCCAGATGGTGGCGACTGTGAAGATCATCCCCTTCGCGGTCGCTTCGACCTTGGTCGACACCGTGATGAAGATCTGCGCCGGCGGCGAGATCTTTGCCGTCAACGCCTATCAGCCGGTGCGCGTCGGCGTCATCCAGACGGTCCTGCCGGGCATCAAGCCCAGCGTGCTCGACAAGACGCTGCGCGTCACCGAAGCGCGGCTGGCGCGTTCGGGCGGCAGGTTGACGGCGGAACGCCGCACGCCGCACGAGATCGCGCCCGTGGCGGAGGCCGCCGCCTCGCTGGCGCGCGACAATGACCTGGTGGTGATCTTTGGCGCCTCGGCAATGAGCGATTTCGCCGATGTCGTTCCCGCGGCGATCGAGAGGGCCGGCGGAACCGTTGTCCGCGCCGGCATGCCGGTCGATCCCGGCAATCTGCTGGTGCTCGGTACACTCGGCGGCAAGCGAGTCATCGGCGCGCCCGGCTGCGCCCGCAGTCCCAAGGAAAACGGCTTCGACTGGGTGCTCGACCGCCTGGTTGCCGGCCTCGACGTCACCGCGAAGGATATCGCCGGCATGGGGGTCGGCGGGCTGCTGATGGAAATCCCGACGCGGCCGCAGCCGCGCGAACCGCTGCCGGCCAAGAGCCGGCTCAAGGTCGCCATAGTGCTTCTGGCGGCTGGCCGGTCAAGCCGCATGGGCGGCCCGAACAAGCTCATGGCGCTGTTCGACGGCAAGCCGCTGGTGCGCCGCACCGCGGAGCGCGCGCTCGGCTCGAAGGCTTCGGGCACGATCGTCGTCACCGGCCATCAGCGCGAGCGCGTGCGTGCGGCGCTGGCGGGGCTGGATGTGACCTTCGCCGACAATCCCGATTTCGCCGATGGCCTGTCGACCTCGCTGAAGGCCGGCATTGCCTATCTGCCCGAGGACACCGCCGGCGTGATGATCGTTCTGGGAGATATGCCTGGCGTCGTATCAGGCGATCTCGACCGGCTGATCGATGCCTTCCGCAAGGCCGGAGGCAATTCCGTGGTCCGCGCCTCGCATCAGGGCAAGCGCGGCAACCCGGTGCTCCTGCCGCGCGCGCTGTTCCCGGCCATCGCCCATCTCGAAGGCGATACCGGCGCACGCCATCTGGTCGAGGCCGAGGGGCTCGATGTCATCGATGTCGAGATCGGCGAGGGCGCGTCTGTCGATGTCGACACCCGCGAGGCGCTCGAAGGTGCAGGCGGCGTGCTGCAGGATTGACAAACCCGGGCCGAATTACGCAAGCCTGCGGTATGGCCTTTCGTTTTCTTTCCCCACTCCATGCCTTTCTGGCTGCTTTATTTGTTCTTGGCCTTGCCGGCCAGGCCGATGCCCTCGAACTGAAACCCTTCAAGGACGATCTCTTCGCCTATCCGGCGACCTTGTCGACGGGCGACGGCGGCGCTTACACCGTCATCGACTACCGCGAGATGCGCGATATCAACAAGCGCGACGAAGTGCCCGAAAAGCGCGTGCATCCGCAATACACCGACACCAGCGTGCGCCAGGTGCAGCAGGATCTGATGCTGAAGACGGACGCCGGCGATGTCAGGCACGTCGCCGTCGGCAAGACGCAAGGAGCTGCCCTCATCGTGCTCTACCTGCACGGGCAGGGCGGCAGTCGCAAGCAGGGCGTCGACGATTTCACTTTCGGCGGCAATTTCAACCGGCTCAAGAACCTGATGGCCGGCAATGGCGGGCTTTATCTCTCGCCGGATTTCCCGGATTTCGGTGACAAGGGGGCCGCACAGGTCGCGGCATTGATCGATCATTATGCCGAACAGTCCCCAGGCGCGAAAATCTTCGTCGCCTGCGGCTCGATGGGCGGCGCGCTGTGCTGGAAGCTTGCCGCGCGCAACGATACCGGCCGGCGCATCAACGGGCTGCTGCTGCTCGGATCGCTATGGGACGAGAGTTTCCTCGCAAGTCCCGCCTTCAGGCGCCATGTCCCCGTCTTCTTCGGCCAGGGCAGCCATGACGTGGTATTTCCCGTAGCGAACCAGGAAGCCTTCTTCCGCTCCATCATCGCCAGGTCGAAGGCCTATCCCTATCCGACCCGCTTCGTCCGCTTCGAGACCGGCACGCACGGCACGCCAATCCGCATGGTCGACTGGCGTGGCACGCTGAACTGGATGCTGTCGAAGGCGCCTTGATCGGCGCTGCCCCGACGTCCCTCAGGGCGCGGTGTTGTAGTCGACGACCGTCTGAGGGTTCTCCTCGCCGTCATAGGACGCATCGACGTCATACTGGACCAGGGAGAAATCGCCGTTCCGGAACAGATAGGTTCCCGAATCGGAGGCATCGCCGACGCCACGCCACTTGTCGAAGGTGGTGATCGTATGGGTTTCCGCGTCATAGTCGGAATTGACCGCCCAACCGGTCGTCTCGAAGCCGACGATGCTCATGCCCAGCAATTTGCCGTCGCTGTTGTTGTTCTCATAGCGGATGTCCATCTTGGGTTCGGCGAACTGCAATTGCTTCACGGCCGACAATTCGTCGGTCATGTAGTAGACCGAACTTTCATTGTAGGCCGCGGCCGAACAGGAGAAATGGAACAGCAGTGTTTCCTTGTCGGGATCGCCGGGCTGCGCATCCTTGTCCTTGTACTTGATCGAAAACACCTCCGGCTCATTAGCCAGGAACTGCTTGTCGCACTGGTCGCCATAGGTCGCCAGGAAGGCTTTCTTGGCCTGCTCGAGTGCCGTATCCTTCTTCGGCGGCGGCGGGCCGTCGCCGCAGCTTGGCGGCAGCGCCTCTTCGAAATCGGCGGTGGAGGGTTTCAGCGCGCCTTTTTCGATATGGATCGGATCGAAGGGCGGCGCCGCCTGGATCTGGGCATTGACCTGTCGCAGCGTGTAGCAGCCGGCAAAGACCTTTTCGCTGCCGCTCTTGTCGGTGGCACGGATGGCGACCGGGACATTGTAGAAGATGCTGCCGGCGGCACCGTCGTCCGAAATGGCACCGGTCGCGACCTCGACCTTGTCGGTGCCGTCATAACCCTTGACGAAACTGTCGAAATCCTTAGCCGGCTTTGTGTCGCCGAAGTAACCCCAGGCGCGGGCGAATTCGTGCCGGTTGATGGCGCTGTAGAGCGAGCGAATGACCGCCTCGGCGCTCGATCGGTCGTCGACATAGGGTGCTTCGGGCGCGTCATCGGCGGCCAGCGCCGCTTGGCCGGATGTGGCAAGGGAGAGAAGGGCAGTCGCTGCGAGAAGGACGCATCTCATCGGGAATCTCCGCTCGATAACGCAAATTCTACCATGGCGATTGCGGCGGCGTGGTGACGCGGAGCCGACGGCGCTTGAAGAATCGTTTGCGCAGGCGCTACCTCGCTGCGCCGGCGTTCCGACCGGACAGGAGATTTGACGTGACGATATCGATGTATGAGGCATCCGTGCCCGTGTTTTCAACCAGGCTGAAAGCACTTTCCAATGTGCTGGCTGCTGCCGAACAGAACGCGCTTGACCGCAAGATCGACCCGCAGGTGTTTTTGACGGCGCGGCTCGCACCCGACATGTTCGCTTTGACCCGGCAGGTGCAGATCGCCACCGACCACGCCAAGGGCGCGCCGTCGCGGCTGGCCGGCCGAGAGGTGCCAAAATACGAGGACAATGAAGCAAGCTTTGCCGAACTCGAGGCGCGGATCGCCAAGACGCTCGCGCTTCTGGCGACGTTCTCGCCCGCCGAGATCGACGGCTCCGACAACAAGGTGATCGAACTGAAACTCGGCGGACGCGAAACGACTTTGGCTGGCATGCAGTATCTGCTGCATGTGGCCATGCCCAATTTCTATTTCCACCTCACCACCGCTTACGACATTCTTCGCCACAATGGCGTGCCACTCGGCAAGGCGACATTCCTGGGATCGCGTTAAGGCGCAAGCATTCCGAGATGTCCCGGATCCGTCCGGGACATCTCGCGAGACGCATCTAGCGAATGGACATTTCGCGGGCGACGCGCGGAAAATCGGCGGGCTTGATGCCGATATCGGCACGGTCGGCATTGCTCATCGAATGAAGCAATGCGAGCGCCGCGCGATATCGCAGATGTTCCTGCGGGCGCGGCCGGGCAAACATTTCCGTGAAGAAACCCATGAATCAGGCTCCTGGTTGGTCCTCCACGCCAGCCAATATAGGCGAATCGTGACAATTGTGCAGTGCAGCATTTGCATGCCTGCCATGTCCGGATAAGTTTCCTAGAATTTTTTTGCGGCCCGCTGAAACTTCCGCGCCGCACGAACCGTAGGCTTCGACACTGGCCCGTGGCCAGTTTTTCCTCGCCACTCCTGGCGAATTTCCGGACTGCATGAAAGTGCAGTCCGGCTTTTGTTTTGAGGGACCGGCCACGATCCTCGAATGGCTAAATTCATTAAGATCGGTGGTATGTATTTTTAACGAGCCGGTTCTATGGTCCGGAAACCTGACAGTCAGGCAAGGGAGGCTGACATCGCTACCAGCGCCAAGCGTGATTTCGCTTCGCTGCTCGACGACCTCTTCGTTGCCTCCGACAAGGGTGACGGTAGCGGGGGCGACGAGGCCGGCGCGCGTCCGTCGATTCCGTTCGATTATCTCTCGGTCGCCGATGAGCTCCATTCCGGCCGCATCAAGGTATCCGCCGCCGAATATCGCGAGGCCGGTGCCGACCTGGCGAGCGAATTCGCCGCCTTACTCGAACATGCCAAGCTGGCGCTGGCTGCCGAGGACCCGAAGCCCGAGGAAAAGCTGCCGCCGATCGATCCGGAATCGATCGCGGCCGAACTGGGACTGAACCAGCCCAAGAGCGCCGCCGATTTCGGTCGCATGCGCCGCAGCTTTGCCTTCACCAACCATCCCGATCGCGTCGCCCCGCATCTGCGCCAGCGCGCCATGATCCGCATGCAGGTGGCCAACATGCTGATCGACGAGGCCAAGCGCCGCGCCGTGGCCGGCGCCCGCCGCTAGCTCAACATCGCTGGTTCACGCAAAAGTCGGCCTGGCGAGGCTTGGAGTGCGGCATGGCTTTGCCTATACATGCAGCCTCCCTCCCGCGCAGACTTTCCCTCCGGAGCAGAATTCCATGCACAAACGCCGTCTCGGTCGGACCGATCTTCTTGTTACCCAGATCTGCCTTGGTTCGATGACCTGGGGCCAGCAGAACACCGAGGCCGAAGGCCACGCGCAGCTGGATCTGGCTTTTTCGCGCGGCGTCAATTTCATCGACACCGCCGAGCTCTACCCGATCCCGCCAAAGGCGGAGACGCAGGGGCGGACGGAAAAGATCATCGGCAGCTGGATGAAGGCCAAGGGCAACCGCGACAAGGTGATCCTTGCCTCCAAGGTCGTCGGCCGCACCGCCAACACCTGGTTTCGCGGCGACAGGCCGTCGCAATTGGTGCGCGCCGATATTTTTGACGCCATCGACAAATCCCTGGCCAAGCTCGGCACGGACTATCTCGACCTCTACCAGATCCATTGGCCGGAACGGGATATCCCCTGGGGTGCCAACCCGACGCGCATCGGCGCCGTGGGGCGGCGGGCCGATGCCGACGGCGCACCGGCCGACGAAACGCCGATCGCCGAGACGCTCGGCGTCTTCGATGAGCTGGTGAAGGCGGGAAAGATCCGCCATTTCGGCCTGTCGAACGAAAGCTCCTGGGGCCTCATGCGGTTTCTTGCCGAGTCCGACAAAGGCGTTGGCCCGCGCGTGGCGTCGATCCAGAACGCCTACAATCTCGTCAACCGCACCTTCGAGGTGAACCTTGCCGAGGTCTGCGAGCGCGAACAGGTGTCGCTGCTGCCTTATTCGCCGCTGGCGCAGGGCTATTTGACCGGCAAATACGACCATGGCGCCCGACCGCAGGGCTCGCGCTCGCAATTGTTCAATCGCGGCCAGCGTTACGAGACGCCGAATGCAGCCGAAGCGCTGCTCGAATATAATGAACTGGCGCGCTCCTTCGGCATAGAGCCGGCGTTGTTTGCCAATGCCTATGTGTCGAGCCGGCCCTTCGTCACCTCCAATATCATCGGCGCGACGACCATTCCGCAGCTCGAAATGGCGTTGTCTTCGGTGGACGTCGTCTGGACCGAGGAGATGCAGAAGGCGGTGGACGCGATCCATCAGAGGGTCGGCAATCCCTGTCCCTGATCGGCGGGGATAGAATTATCATGGAATAACAAAGGGGTGGAGAGAATGGCGGATTTTTCGATCGAGGCCGTGCGCGGACAATTTCCAGCGCTTTCCCTGACCGACAAGGGCCGCCGTCGCATTTATCTCGACAATCCCGCAGGCACGCAGGTGCCGCAGGCCGTCGTCGATGCGGTGTCGCGCTGCCTGCTCACGACCAACGCCAATCTCGGGGGCTATTTCGAAACGACGATCGCGGCTCAATCCGTCGTCGACGAGGCGCATCAGGCGATGGCCGATTTCCTTGGTGCGGCGAGCCCCGAGGAAATCATCATCGGCGCCAACATGACGACGCTGACCTATCACATGTCACGCACGCTCGGCCGCACGCTGAAGCCAGGTGACGAGATCATCCTCACCCGCATGGACCATGAGGGCAATGTGTCGCCCTGGCTGCAACTGGCCGAGGATCTTGGCCTCGTGGTGCGCTGGCTGCCATTCGATGAAAAGAGCTGGCGGGTCGAAGGGGAGGCGCTGGCCGGGCTGCTGTCCGACAAGACACGGCTGGTCGCGTTGAATTATGCCTCGAACCTGACGGGTTCGATCAACCGGGTCAGGTCCCTGACTGCCATCGCTAAACGGGCCGGCGCCCTGGTCTATGTCGATGCCGTGCAGTTCGCACCGCATGGCCTGATCGACGTGCAAGAGCTCGGCTGCGATTTCCTGATCTGCTCGGCCTACAAGTTCTTCGGTCCACATATGGGCGTTTTGTGGGGACGGCGCGAAATCATCAATGACCTGAAACCCTACAAATGCCGCTGTTCGTCCAATGGCCTGCCGGAGCGGTTCGAGCTTGGCACGCCGCAGATCGAGCTGATGGCCGGCCTCACGGCGGCCGTCGACTACTTTGCCGGGCTGGGTGCGGCAGCGGGTGTGAGTGGTTCGCGCAGGCAGAAGATCGCCAGGGCCTTCGAGGTTTCGATCGCCTATGAAAACCCGCTGGCGGAGAGGCTGATCGATGGCCTGTCCGACATTCCGGGCCTGACCATCCATGGCATCACCGATCGCAAGCGGCTCGCCGATCGCGTGCCGACGGTCTCCTTTACTGTCGAGGGCATCGTGCCGGAGACGATCGTGCGGCAGATGAACGCCGAAAACATCTTCCTGTGGTCCGGCCACAACTACGCCTGGGAAATCGTCCACCAGCTCGGCATTCCGGCCGAGCAGGGGGTCGTGCGCATCGGCATCGCGCATTACAACACTGGGGCCGAAATCGAAGAGACGCTGGAGAGCGTGCACCGGGTCATCGCGATGCTCAGGCAGCAGCGCTCCTGACGCCAGGAGAAACCGTCACCGCATCCTGCCGTCGAAGCCGGTGAGGAAGGCGGTGAGATTGTCGCCGAGTGCGTCGCAGAGATAGCCGCCCTCCTGGACGATGACGCTCGGCAGGCCGAGTTTGGCAATCGCCTCGCCAATACGTGAGAAGCCGGGCGTCGTCACCGAAAGCCCGCCGAACGGATCGCCCTCGAAGGCGTCGAGGCCGAGCGCGACCACCAGCGCGTCCGGCGAAAAGGCGCCGATACGCTGGAACGCCACTTCGAGCGCCTCCAGAAACGCCGCGTCGGCCGATTTGCGCGGCAGCGGCAGGTTGAAATTATAGCCGAGGCCGGGGCCTTCGCCGCGCTCGTCGGCGTGACCCCAGAAGAACGGATAGAAGCGCACCGGGTCGGCATGCAGCGAAACGGTGAGTACGTCAGGACGGGCATAGAAGATGCCTTGCTTGCCGTTGCCGTGGTGCAGGTCGACATCGAGAATGGCCACGCGCGCCGCCTGCTTGCGCAGCACCTGCGCAGCGACCGCCGAATTGTTGATGAAGCAGAAGCCGCCGGCGACGTCGGCAAAGGCATGGTGGCCGGGTGGACGGCACAGCGCATAGGCTGCCGGCGCGCCAGCCATCACCGTTTCCGCCGCCTCGACCGCACTCCAGGCACTCCACAGCGCGCTTTGCCAGGTTTCGCCCGAGATCGGGCAAGCGGTATCGGCCATATGATAACCAGCCTGGCCGACGGCCGAGGCTGGATAGGAGCCGTTGCGCGCGATCGGGTGGATGTTGGGGATCACTTCCGCCGAGGCGCCCTCGATGCGCTGCCAGCGCTCGAAAATATGTTCGAGGAAGTCGAGATATTCGGGCGTGTGCACCGCCGAGACCGGGCCAAGCCCGTGATTGCGTGGCCGCTCGATCGTGCAGCCGGCAGATTTTGCGCCGGCTAACAATCTTTCGATCCGCTCGGGCTTTTCCGGATTGGGCTGCGCGGCACCGCTGGAAAGAAAGGCCTTCGGGTCGTGGCGCTTCTGCTCTTCGGCGTAAAAGGCCTTCATTCCTGCTCCCCATTGACCGGCGCGTCGGCGAAGGCAAAAAAGGCTTCGCCGACGATTTTCTGCGTCTGTTCGTAACTCGACCAGGCGATACCCAGCCTTTCATAGAAGGCCTTGGCGCCTTCATTGTCGGTGTCGACCGACAGCCTGAGATAGACGCCACCTTCTTTGCGGCATTCCGCAGCGACTCGCCGCAACAGCCGCTCGCCGATCTTGCGGCCACGGAACCGGTCCTCGACATAGAGGTCCTGCACATAGACGCCGGGCCGCCCCATCCACGTCGAAAAGATCGGAAAATGCAGGCACAGCCCGGCGAATCCGCCGTCGACCTCGGCGATCAGGGTGGAGAAGGCGGGCTTTTCGCCAAAACCGTAGCGGCGGAGATCATCTGATGTTGAGGTGATCTCCTGATGCGCGCCGATATGGGTGCCGAGTTTGAGAAGCGCGGCGTGGATCGTTTCAGCGTCATCGATGCGACCGGGGCGGATCAGGACGTCACTGGATTTGGTCACGGTCTTGCCTCAAAACGCCACCCGGTCGCCACCTTTCAGCGCCAGCATCTCACGTGCCTCGGCAGGTGTGGCAACCTCCAGCGACAGGCCGTCGAGAATGCCCCGGATGCGGCGCACCTGGTCGGCGTTGGATTTCGCCAACTGGCGGCCATCGTAGAGACTGTCTTCCAGCCCGACGCGGACATTGCCGCCCATCGCCGCGGCGATCGAGATCAGCGGCATCTGCTGACGGCCGGCAGCCAGCACCGAGAACTGGTAGCTGTCGCCGAACAATTTGTCGGCGATGCGGTTCATGTGGATAAGATTGTCCGGATCGGCGCCGATGCCGCCCAGAATACCCAGCACGAACTGGATGAACAGCGGCCCCGACACCAGTCCGCGGTCGCGGAAATGCGCCAGCGAGTAGAGATGGCCGACATCGTAGCATTCGAATTCGAAGCGCGTGCCGCAGCCCTTGCCCAGCCTCTCAAGCACGCCTTCCATATCGGCGAAGGTGTTCTTGAAGATGGTGTCGCGCGTGGCTTCCAGCAGCTTCGGCTCCCATTCGTGCTGCCATTCGCGTGGCTTGTCGAGCATCGGGAACAGCGCGAAATTCATCGAGCCCATGTTGAGCGAGCACATTTCGGGCTCGGCGCGCAGCGGCGCTGCCAATCGCTGGTCCAGCGTCATCAGCGAAGAACCGCCGGTGGTGATGTTGATCACCGCGTCGGTTGCCTGCTTGATGCGCGGCAGGAACTGCATGAACACCTCCGGATCGGCCGTCGGCCGGCCGTCTTTGGGGTCGCGGGCATGCAGATGCAGGATCGACGCGCCGGCCTCAGCGGCTGCAATGGCATCGGTCGCGATCTGGTCCGGCGTCACCGGCAGGTAGGGCGACATGGACGGCGTATGCACCGAGCCGGTGACGGCGCAGGTGATGATGACTTTTCGCGGCGCCATTCTTTACCCCCGGCCTTCGACCGGAAGGTCGAGCTCCGATGCCAGAACCTCCAGCGAGTCGCCGATGATGGAGACGATCTCGCCGACCTGTTCGCTGGTGACGATCATCGGCGGCGCGACCATGAAATTGTCGCCGTCGATGCCACCCTTGACCCGGCGGCCATAGATGATCAGCCCGCGCTCATAGGCGAGGTCCAGCAGGCGCTGCGTGGCTTTCTTGTTCTGGTCGATCGGCCGCAGTGTCTCCGGATCGGCGACCATCTCGGCGCCGGTGAGCAGGCCCTTGCCGCGCACGTCGGCGATGAAGGGAAAGCGCTTCGCCAGCCCCTTCAGCCCGTCCATCAGCACGTCGCCCATGGCGGCGGCATTGGCGATCAGGTCGAGCCGGTCCATTTCACCGAGCACGGCAAGGCCGGCGGCGCAGGCGAGCGGATTGCCGGCATAGGTATGGCCATGCTGGAAGCCCCCGGAGGCCAGCAGCGGCTGCACCAGCCGCATCGGTGCCGCCAGTGCACCGAGCGGCGCATAGCCCGAGCCCAGCCCCTTCGACAGCGCGACGATGTCGGGCTTGCAGTTCCAGTGATCGCCGCCGAGAAATTTGCCGGTGCGGCCGGCACCACTCATCACTTCGTCATGGATCAGCAGGATGCCGTAGCGGTCGCAGATCTCGCGGATGCGCGCATAGTAGCTGTCCGGCGCGACAAGCGCAGAGGTCGCGGCGCCGCCGATCGGCTCCATGATGAAGGCAACGACACTTTCCGGCCCTTCGGCCACGATCTTGTCCTCCAGCATGTCGGCATAGCGGACGCCGCGCTGCTCCATTGAAAGATTGTCGCGGTCGCGCCAGGCGGTGGGCGCGGGCACCGTCGGCATCACCCGCATCATCGGCTCAAAGGTCTCTGCCAGGGCGTCGTCGCCGGTGACCGAGAGCGAACCCAGCGTACCGCCATGATAGGAGGGGAAGCGCGTGATCACCTTCCAGCGGCTGGCCTGGCCGGTGGCAACGGCCCATTGCCGCGCCAATTTAATGCAGGATTCCGTCGCCTCCGAGCCGCCCGAGACGAAGAAGATGCGGTCCATGCCTTCCGGCAGTTTGCCTGCCAGTTCCCGCGCCAGTTCCTCCGCTGGTTCGTTTTCGAAATGCAGCCGATAGGCGAAGGTGGCGCGATCCATCTGCCGCTTCATGGCATCCAGCACATTGCGGTTGGAGTGGCCGATATTGGCGACCATCGGTCCGCTCGAGCCATCGATGAAGCGGCGGCCGTCCTGTGTCCACATATAGATGCCCTCGGCGCGGTCGATCAGCGGCCGACGCAGGCTGGAGAGATAGAACAGGTGCGACTGGCGGCGGGCTTCGGCCTCTGGAGCGGCAGGCTGGACTTTCGACATGTCAGGACTTTCCGAGATAGCGATCGAGGACATTGCGGGTGACGCGTTCGACCATCGGGTCTTGCCTTAGCAGGCCGGCCACCCATTCGCAGCTTCCGGCATGAAAGACTTCGCCCTTGCCGCGCGGGAAATTGACGATCATGCCATTGCCGCGTTTGACTTTTTCCAGATTGGCGTCGCTCGCCTCGCCGAACAAAGTCTCGGCGGTGAAGCGGCCATCCTCGTCGGTGAGGAACTGGTCCTCGATCGGGATATCAGCGCTTTCCTCGACCTGGGATGCCATTCCGACGGCGAGGACCTGCAGCCCATCCGGCGCGCCGCTGGTCGCTGTTGGGTAGGGCAGGCCGCCGCGGATCTCGAAGTCGAGCCCGTCGACCTCATAGCCATAGACATGGCTGTCGGCGCCGAGCAGGTCGCCATAGTAGATGCCGGTGCCGGCGAAGGCCCAGTGTTCCGGCCGGTAGACCGGAAAACCGCGTACACCACGCGGCGCGCAGCCGCCCCAGCCGGCATAGACGCCGCGCGTCGCGTTGAGGCCAAAGGTCGCCGAACCCGGCCGGCCGATTTCCGGCGCTTCCCAGGAATTGGTGGCACGGGTGACGTCGCCGCCGCGATAGGCAGGGTCCTCGGCGCGAGCGCGGTATTTGTAGCAGACCTGCCGCCGGCCTTCGTCCTCGAGCCGCGTCTGCCACATGAAATTGCCGGCGAAACGCGCCGCATGCCCGCCGCGCTCAACATAATTGTCGACCGCATCGCGCATTTCCCATGTCCAGTACTCGTCATGGCCGACGAAGACGGCGCAGTCGTAGCCGTCGAGAATGTCGGGCGAGACATGCAGATCGTGCTGGCTGGCAAGATCGACATGATAGCCGGCCCGCTCGGCGAAGCGGAAGAAGTGGCTGTCATAGCTCGCCCAGCCGGACGAGGCGTATTTCTTCGAATGACCGGTGGCGAGCGCCCATTCCATGTGGGGGTAACGTGGTACCGTCTTCGGCGGCACGGCGACCTCGAGCGGCACGCGTGGCGCATCTTTTGGCAGCACGACGAAGCCGCGGCACCAGGGGCGTTGCGTCGACACAACAGGCGAATACTGGTTGCGGTCCGGCCCGGTGATGCCCTGATAGTGGTTGGAGCCGCCCCAAGTGTTGTAGGCAAGCCAGGTGCCCGTCGCCGCCACCTGCAGCACACGGCCTGGCTTCTTGCCGGTTTGGGGCGAGACGATGAAGAGGTGGTAGCCATGGATCGGCCTACCGTCATGGCCAACGGAAGTCAGCGTTACCCGATATGCACCGGACGGCCAGTCGCTCCCGACACGGAATTCAAAAGACGCTTCCCAGCCGCAACCCTCGGCGGAACATTGGTCGGGCGTGTCCTGCCAGCACGCCGCAATGCCGGATTTCTCGAACACTTTCGTCTCGGTTCCACCGTCCCGGATGATTGCCATGCTGAAGGACGGCGCTGTCGAGCTGACACGCAGCGTCACCATCTCGCCGGCGCGATAGCAAAAGCGATCCGAGTAGCACCAGATTTCGCCACGCTCGCCATCCATGCCTGGCCACTCATAGTAATGGCCACGCACCGCGTGGCGGCGCTGCTCGGGCGTCAGCCCGAAATCGGGGAATTCGGTCGGCAGATGGGTCATGAGCACCGGAAAGGATCGAAGGCCGCCATTTCGGCCATCTGCCGGCCAAGCGTCAAATGGAAACGATCGGGCCAGCAATTGCTTAGCCGCCCTTGGCCGCACCCGGCAAAGCGACTATTTCAGGCGAGGCGGTATGTTCCGCCTGGGGAGCCAGTATGCTGAGAGTGCAAAAGGTCAAGGTCGACGAGATTTACGTGCCGACGGCGCGCAAGAAGACGTTGCACCCTGAGACCGTCCGCCATCTGGCCGAGGACATATTGGAGAACGGCATGAAGATGCCGATCCAGGTCCGCCACGACGGCAAGCGCCATATCCTTGTCGAAGGCCTGCACCGGCTGGAAGCGGCCAAGTGGCTCGGCGAGACCGAGATCGACGCCTATCTGGTGCAAGCCAAGCGTCACTGACACCTCCTTCGTCCTCGCGTTATTGAAAGCCTGCCGGTATTTTTTTCACTGGTCTTGTCGAGTTGCGTTCTGTCGGCTCGTCCTTGGGACGGAAGCCAGATCAAACCGAGGAGACCACCTTGACCACCAAGCTCGACATCGCCCCCGCCAATGACCGCGAACTGGTTCTCGCCCGCATCATCGATGCGCCGCGCGAGAACGTCTATCGCTGCTGGACCGACACCAGGCTTTTGACCCAATGGTTCTCTCCGAAACCTTGGACGACGCCGCGTGCCGAAATGGATGCGCGCACGGGCGGGTCGAGCCTTGTGATCATGGCCGACCCCGACGGCAATGAATTCCCCAACCCGGGCGTCTTCCTGGAAGTCATTCCCGGCAAGAAGATCGTCTTCACCGATGCCTACACGCAGGCGTGGGAGCCATCCGAAAAGCCGTTCATGACCGTCGTGCTGACCTTTGAGGACGAAGGCGAGGGCCGGACCCGCTACATCGCGCGCGTCCGCCACTGGAGTGTCGCCGGCCGCGAACAGCATGAACAGATGGGTTTTGATGCGGGCTGGGGCCAGTGCACCGACCAGCTCGAAGAGATTGCCAGGACGCTTTGATACAGGACAGCTCCGCCGACGGTCGCGTCCAGGCTCAGGAAGCGTTGGCGCGGCGCGGCTGCCTGAGATGCTTGATGCCGCTCATCTCGACGAAATTCGTCGCCGCCTCCCAGAGATAGTCGCCATAGAAAAACGGCTCGAAAGGCTCGGCGCCGCTTAGGGACAGCGGCGCGATCTCGGCGTCGACACGCGGTTCATAGAAAAAAGGGATCGAGAACCGCGCCGTCTTCGGTGCGATCACCCGATGCCGCGTCGCCCGCACACGCCCGCCGGTCCAGCGCTCCAGCAACTGGCCGAAATTGACCGCCAGCGTGCCGTCGGCGGGCGGCACGTCGATCCATTCGCCGGCGAGGTTCTTGGCCTGCAAGCCCGCGACGCCGTCCTGCGCCAGCAAGGTTACGAAACCGGAATCGGCATGCTCGCGACCGATGATGGTGCGCGTCTCTCCCTTGTGGAGGACCGAGAAGTCAGGCCCGCTGATATCGATGCCGGCATTGGCGTCGCGCAGGGGATAGCGGATCAGGCGCAAGGTGGAGATGCCGTGATCGAAATAGGGATCGAAGATCGTTTCCGGCAGGCCAAGCCCGCGCGCGATCGACCGCATCAGCGCGTTGCCGATCGTCTCCATCGCGCGGTAGTAGTTCGCCGCTGCCGCGCGCCAGCCGGGCAGGGCGCCTTCGGTCGGCAAAGGCGTCGGCTCACACAGCGGATCGTCCGATGGCAAAGCACGCGCCGCCGCGGCGATATCCGGCCCCATGTCGATGCCTTCCTTATAGGAAACGGCCGTCGGCTGCAGCGGAAACCAGCCGCGATAGACATTCTTCCTGGTCCGGTCGAAATTCCAGCGCAGCAATTTCTGCTTCTCGGTGTCGGGAAGGGCGAAGATGCGCAGCAATTGCGCCCGGCTTTCCGGCGTCAGCCAAGCGTCTCCGGGAAAATCCCGAACCGCCATGAAGCCTATTCCCGACGCGGCGGCCATGATGCGGGCGTCGGCGCGGTCGCGGCCGGGCGAGGGCGGCCCGAACAGGTCCGCGATGCCGATGGTTTCGATGTCTTGCGTCACGGCTCCCCCCATCACGGTAATCGATGAAACAGTATCAAAGCTTTTCAATTGACCCAATCAGTCCTGCCATTTACCTCGGCCGCACACTCTCATCATGGATCACGGTGATATGGCTAAACATCAGGGCGGGTGCCTGTGCGGGGCGGTGCGCTATAGCGCCGACGCGGCGCCCATCAACGAACGCATCTGCCACTGCCGGCTTTGCCAGAAGGCGATCGGCGCCGCCTTCAACGCGCGCATGCTGTTTCGCATCGATGATGTGACCATCGAGGGGCCGCTGGCGGCCGTGAACACGTCGCCCGATCTCAAGCGCGGCTTTTGCCCGAGCTGTGGCACGACGATGTTTTCGCGCCGCGACTCCGCCGGCATCATCGGCATCACCACCGGCTCGCTTGACGATCCCACGGTCTTCAGGCCGCAGATGCATATCTTCACCGCCTCGAAACAGCCTTGGGTGGTGCTCGATGACGGCCTGCCGCAACATGAAGGCGCTCCGCCGCCGGGCTAGGTCTTCCTTCCCCACAAGGGAGAAGGGAAGCGCGCGACCATGACCAAAAATTAATCCAAATCATCACGCGATAGCCGGCAAAACGTCATTGGCGGGCCATCATTGTCCTCCTATCTATGCTGCGCGGGCCGGCATTCGAGGAGACGACGGATGAACGACAGCATCAGCACCCTGGACGAGCTTTTGAGCGATCCGATGGTCCTGCTTGTCATGGAGCGCGACCGTGTGCGCCCGGAACAGGTGCGCATGCTGCTCGAACGGGTTCGCAGCCGCGCGCCCGATGACGCACGCGCCGATCAGCCGGTCGTTCCGCCGGCCCATATAGTGGCCAGAAGTTGTTTCCAGCAATGGCTGCGCAGTTAGGCGCGGTCAGTTGGAACTGGCCGGCAGATAGCTGTAGTGGCTGCGGAAATAGGCAATCTTGAAGCCGAGACGCGCATAGTTGCGATAGGCCGGGCCGTCGCGCTGCTCGTGCGGCGCCTCGATGTCGGCGACAAACAGTTTGGCGCCGGCCGCAATCCCGTCGCGCACCAACGCTTCGCCAAGCACCGCGTCGAGATCGAAGCTCGGCGCCATGATGCCCGGCACCGGTGCTTCGATGCCGCTCCAGGCCGCGCCGTCGGCACCGATGAACAACGAGCGCACCGCCGCCACGGCGCCGTCCCGCTTGGCCATATAGTGATGCCAGCCCTGTCGGCCGACCAGAGCCAGTAGCCAGGGTGAGGTGGGCAGCCGGTAGCTTTTGTCGATGAAGCCGGCCCATTCGCTTGCCGATGCCTTCGTCACGCGTTCGACCGAAACCCCATCAATCGTGAAAAGCAGCTCCGACGACAGCGGGTCGGCCTCGCGATAAATCCGCTCCCAGCCGCCCTGGCGCTGCAGGCCGCGCGCCTCGAGCCAGCATCTGAGGCGAGATGGTTCGGTGTGTGGATTGACATAGAACCATGGCCGCGAAATGCCGGCGGCGCGGTAGTGCGCCAGCAGTGCGTCGAGCTGGCTTTCCGAGGCCGGGCTGTCGACGCCGAAATTCTTCACGCAATTGAAATGGACGAACGGGATCGTCGTGCAGGTGGTCCATGCGAGGTCGCCTTCTCCCGCTATTGAAAGGCCTTGCCTTGCGGCGAAATCGGCGGGTGCTGCGGCATAGAGGTCGAGCCAGGCGTTCACCTCGGCGCGCTCGATGATACGGCTGAGGTCGCGCGAGACATTCTCGATCGCGATGGCTGGCGGGCGGGGTTCGGCTGGCGCTTGCAATTCTGACAGGGCGGTCTGCATGGCGCTCCTCCATCACCAAACTTACAATGTAAGGTTAGCAGATCATAATGTTGATGCGCGACTTGTCAACCGGGGAGACGCCTTACAAATCGGTAAATTGGATTCCGCGCATCGCGCGTCTATTGCTCGCGCGGATCGCTCTTCAAGATTCTCCGACGGAAAGGCTCGACATGGCTGACATCTGCACCCAGGGCGTGGATACGGGCTTTGTCGGCCTGGGATATGCCAAGGTCGCTTTTCTCGGCTTGGTGCAAGGCATCACCGAGTTGCTGCCGATTTCCTCGACCGCCCATATGCGCATCGTGCCGGCGGTACTCGGCTGGCAAGACCCGGGCTCCGCCTTCTCCGCCGCCATGCAGCTTGCCGCGCTTGCGGCCGTGATCAGCTATTTCTGGGGCGATGTCAGAGATCTCCTGTTCGGCTCGCTAGACGCGCTCGCGCGCCGCGATTTTTCCGACCGGCATTTCCGGCTGGCGTCCTGGATCGTGCTGGCGACGATCCCGATCGTCATTGCAGGCGTCGCGCTATCGGGCGTTCTCAATGCCTGCAATTCGCCGCTGCGCAGCCTGAGCGTGATCGGCTGGTCGTGCATCGCCATGGCGATCCTGCTGGCTCTGGCCGAGATTTTCGCCCGCCACAAGCGCACCATCGCAGAAGCGTCGCTCGCCGATGCGCTGCTTGTCGGCGTCGCCCAGATCGGCGCGCTGATCCCCGGCGTCTCGCGCTCGGGCTCGACCCTGACGGCGGCGCTGGGGCTCGGCTTCAAGCGGGCCGAGGCGGCGCGCTTCTCGTTCCTGCTCGGGCTGCCTGCGATCGCGCTTGCCGGCCTCAAGGAACTGTGGGAACTACACAAGGTTCATCTTGACGCCCATGGCTGGTCGGTTCTTGCCACCGGACTGGTCGTCGCCTCGATCTCCGCCTTTTTTGCCATTTGGGGCTTGATGCGGGTGCTGGAACGCTTCTCCGCCTGGCCTTTCGTCATCTATCGCGGCCTGCTCGGCGTCGTCCTGTTGCTCGGCCTTGCGATGGGATGGCTGGCTTAGCGGGCCCAGTGTTGCCTGTCGGCACCAGTTGGGCGCATGAGTCGCTCCCTAGGAGATGTGATCGCTAGGGTTGATTGACTTCGGAATGTAACCGCCCTTAACATTCTGTTAACAAAACAGGTGGGTGGGGCCGGATGGCATCCTCGATGGGTTGGCGCCGCAAGGCGAAGGGGCTGGCGGTTGCCGTGACCGTCTTCGGTTCGGTGGTGGGGTCGGCCTTTGCCGCGCCTGCCTCCATGGTTGTCGGCGGCTCGACCTCCCAGCCGATCGGCCACTATGATTTTTGCAGGATCCATGTCGCCGAATGTTCGATCCGCTCGCCCGACAGCGTGCCGGAACGCCTGACCAGCAAGCTGCTGCACGATATCTCGGCTGTGAACCTCTCCGTCAACACGCGCGTCAAGCCGATGAGCGACATGGATAATTACGGCAAGGACGAGTGGTGGGCCTATCCGGAAAACGGTCTTGGCGACTGCGAGGATTACGCGCTGGAAAAGCGGCGTGAGCTCAACAGCCTGGGCATTGCCATAGCCAATCTTTTGATGACGGTGGTTCGCAAGCCTGATGGCGAGGGTCACGCCGTGCTGACGGTGCGCACCGACAAGGGCGACTTCATCCTCGACAATCTGACCGACAAGGTCCGCCTCTGGAACCAGACGAGCTATCGCTACCTGAAGCGGCAGGCGAGCGACAACACCGGTCACTGGGTCTCGATTCTGGGTGGCGACGAACAGCTGGTCAGCGCCGTCAAATAGTCGGGTCGGCTCCGCCGCGTCCGAGCATGAACCTCTTCGATCCGATCCTTTCGTGCCGGTCTTCCATGGTGCCGGCAAGTGGTGATAACCACCACAACTGATTGAAGCTGGCATCCGCAGGGCACATGGACTTTCTGACACTTCTGAACTCGGCGCCCCTGCTGCTGGGCCTGGTCAAAGCCACGCTGCCACAGGCCGTCGCCGGCACGATGGCATTCAGCCAATGGTTCGTGTCGCTGCCGCCATGCCGCGACTTTGCTTTCGAGGCGACCAGTTATCTCATCTGCGAGGTCGATCCGAAACTGTATTCGATCGAGCTGTTCTGGAAGGATCCGGCCGGCAAGCCATTTCAGTCGCTGCACAATCTCGACGCTGCCCAGCGCGCGGCCGGCCGCACCATGCTGTTCGCCGTCAACGCCGGCATGTATCATCCGGACCTCAGGCCGGTCGGCCTCTATGTCGAGCGTGGCCAGGAAATGGCCGGTGTGAAGACGGGATCGGGAAGCGGCAATTTTTCGCTGCAGCCGAATGGCATCTTCTACATCAGCGGCGGCAAGGCAGCGGTCCGCGCGACCTGGGACTTCGTCCGGAACCGGCCGTCCACCGACTATGCCACGCAATCGGGACCGATGCTGGTGGTCGACGGCCAGCTTCATCCGAAATTCCAGTCCGACGGCACCTCACGCAAGACCCGCGATGGCGTCGGGGTGCGCAAGGACGGCGTCGCGGTCTTTGCCATTTCGAACGGCACGGTGAATTTCCATGCATTTGCCCGGCTGTTCCGCGATGCGCTCGGCTGCGACAATGCGCTGTTTCTCGACGGCACGATATCGAGCCTGTTCGCGCCTGCCATCGGCCGCAACGAAGATTACTGGAATTTGGGGCCGATGATCGGCGTGTTCAGGAAGCGCGGCTAGACGCGGGCGGCTCGCCTGCTCCGGAGCTTGAGCGCGATCACTGTTACGATGATCAGGGCTGCCACACCGATCGCCGCCAGCCCGAACAGGCTGGTCACGTCGAGCTCGGGGATGCTGCCGGCGCCCTTGGCCACCAGCCAACCCGGCGACAGCACGACCGGCGCCCAGATGATCGCTGACAGGATGTTGGCGACCTGGAAGCGGCGCCGGTGCATGCCCATCATGCCGGCGACCAGCGGCACGGTGGCGCGGACGGGGCCGAAGAAACGGCCGACGAAAACCGCTGCGAAGCCATAACGATGGAAGAACAGCCGCGCCCTGGCGACCTCGCGGCCGTAACGGTTCAGCGGCCATTTATGGACGACACCGCGCCCCAGCCATCTGCCGAGAAAGTAGGAGATGGTATCGCCGAGCGCCGCCCCGATCATCGCGGCCAGAAGGACGGGCAAAGGCTGTACGATGCCGGCCCCGACCAGGCCGCCGACGATTATGAGCACCGTGGTGCCGGGCAAGAGGATGCCGACCAGCACGAGCGACTCGCCGAAGGCCAGCAGCCCGACCACGATCCCGGCCCACGCCTGATGGTTCTCGATGAAACAAACGCTCTGGTCGATGAACGCCTGCACGCAAGCTCCTGTTTAAAAGCGTTTCTCAGCTGCCGCTGTCGAGCAGGCTTCTGAGTTCGTCGAGCTTGTCGTCGACGAGCCAGCCGTAATAATTCTCGACCGGCAACTTGCGGCCCTTGCCATCGGACGCCTTTGAAGAAATCGTGGGAAATGCCTGCGGCAAACGCAGCCTCCCGTCTCAACAGCCACATCATGGCACTGTCAAGGCTGGCCCGGCCGCGTCGCCGGGGAATGTCTGAAACGGGTCATAGTCATGGTAAAAAACTTGATTCAAACTTTATTGGTAATTTCTCGTTCATAACTGGCGCTGTTGTCCGTCGGTCGTTGCCTTCGGTCTGTTGTGTTTTGAGTACAGGTCCAGATGCGGTTACCAGGCGCCATCAGTTTCGTGATCGCATCGCTGTGCCTCGCCGGCTGCTCTTCGACATCGGGCATGGACGCGCTCGACATGCAGAAGCCGTCGAATGAAACCACCAGTTCGGTGGTGCGGCCAAGCGCACCGATCACATCCGTTCCAGTGAGCAAGGCCAGCAATGCTCGCAAGCTGGCCGAGGCCGCGCCTGAGGACGCTCCTGATCGGCCCTTTGGGCTGGCGGAGGAAGAAACCGTGGCGCTTTCGGCGCCCGAATTGCCGGACAATGTCGATCCGCCCGTCGAGCCCGCGGCCCTGGTCTCGCCACCGAAACTTTTGTCGCGTGCCGCACCGGCGATGCTTGCCGGCCCCGTCACGCGCTACGGTTTTCGCGATGCCAAGCCCATCAATTTCGGCCGGGCCTCGCCCCGGCACCTTGCCGTGCACGGGGTTGACGTGTCGCGCTGGCAAGGCGACGTGAACTGGGAAAAGCTGCGCGCCCAGGGCGCCAACTTCGCCTACATCAAGGCAACCGACGGCGGCGACCATCTCGATCCGATGTTCATGAGGAACTGGCGCAATGCCGATGCCGCCGGGCTGAAGCGCGGCGCCTATCATTTCTTCTACTGGTGCCGCACCGCCGGCGAGCAGGCCGACTGGTTCATCCGCAACGTGCCGAAGGTCGATGGCGCCCTGCCGCCGGTGATCGACGTCGAATGGAACGGCGACTCCAGCTGCAAGCGGCGCCCGTCACGTGAAAAGGTGCTGGAGAAGATGCAGGTGTTCATGGACAAGCTTGAACGTCACTACGGTCAGCGCCCGATCATATACACCGCCCCCGATTTCTATCGCGACAACCTCCAGGGCGCTTTCCTCGACTACCCGTTCTGGCTGCGCGCGGTGGCGCGGCACCCGTCAAAGGTCTATCCCGGCCGCAAATGGCTGTTCTGGCAGTATTCCGGATCTGGCCTGTCGCACGGCGTGACCGGCCGCGTCGACCTCAACGTCTTCCATGGCGACGAGCGGCAATGGCGCGCCTGGGCCGGCGGCGGCGGCCGTCAGATGATGGCCGACGCGGATTAGGGTTCGCGTCGCCATCCGTTCAGGTCCTGCCGCCTATTGGAGCTGGTTGCTCCCGCCATTCCTGTCCTCGCTCAGCCGCAGCTTTCTCCGCAACGCCATGATCTCGGCAATCGCGGCATCGATCATGGTGAGAAGCGTAATCGTATCGTGCTGGGTGGGATCCGCTCTGACATAGGCGAGCTGGTTGACGATGTCGGTGTCGTCCTCGTTTTCGTCGCTCATGTCCGTTTTCCGGTTGCTATCTTCCAGACGTTCTCATTCGATCCGATCCGTCGTCAAATTGCACCTATATCACTTCGTCGTGTGAATGGTCGCCCATCCAACCGGTCCGACCGCCTTATTTTGGACGACGGCGACGCGATTCGTCGAAGGTGGCAAAAGCCAGAACCGCGGAAAATGATGCGAAGCTGAACAGGACTGCGGCGATAACCATGAGGTCGTAAGTCGACACGTTCGTTCTCCCTGGGACGATGGCCAAGGAGCAAGGAGACCGCACGGGCGATGCATCCGCGTTGATCTGGATCAACCGATCGGCAGATGCCGTGCGCAGGTGACCGTGGCCGAGGGCGCAGAGAGGCGAGATTCATTATGCCCGTCATCCTCGACTCGTATTGGCGCCCTTGGATGAAGCCGCGGTCTCGTTGATCATTGCCTCGATGTTGTAGCCATCGGGGTCGAGTACGAAGCAGGCGTAGTAATTCTCCGCATAATCGGGACGCGGGCCGGGCGCGCCATTGTCTTGGGCGCCGGCTGCCAGCGCCGACTGGTGGAACGCATCGACCTCTGCCTTGCTGCGGACGCGGAAGGCAACATGCAGATGGGTGAGCGGCGGCGCCTCGCCTGTTCGCTGGATCTCGAACAGGCAGCCACTGCCGACGTCGAAAGCCCAGAACACGCCCTCCTTGCCGAAGGACAGGCAATAGCCCAGGGGCGCGAAAGCGCGTTCGTAGAAGAGCTTGCTCTTCTCCAGGTCGGACACTTCGATGGTTATGTGATCGATCATCTGGTCCTCTGTTGCGCGTGAACCTTGTAAGCTAAGTCTGGCGCTCTTCCTGCGCCCGAATCTCGGCGGTCTGGGCCAGCACCCAATCCCGGAACACCTTGATCTTCGGCACGTTGCGTCGGCTTTCCAGGTGCACCAGCCAATAACCGTCGCCGTCGGATCCGACGACTTCGAAGGGCTGTATCAACTGGCCCTTCGCCAGCAGGGCGCTGTAGATATTGCGGGTGAGGATGGCCGCGCCCCGATCGGTCAAAGCCGCCATTGCGTCGTAGGCCTGCGACCCCAGCATCGGACCTGCGATGACGCGATCGGGCTCGAAGGGTAGGCCGGCGGCTTCGAACCAGATCTTCCACCAAGGATCGTCGGCGCAGCACAGCGGCACCTTGTAGAGATCCTCGGGCTGGCGGATGCCGCCCACGCTTTCGGCCAGTCTTGGGCTGAGCATGGGCGTGTAGTCGGCCTTGAACAGATAGTGCGCGGTCAGACCGGGCCAATTTCCGGCGCCGGTCCGGATCCCGATGTCCATGTCCTCGCGTGTGAAATCGACCAGCCGGGGCGATGTATTGACCTTCACGGCAAGGTCTGGATGCATCAGCTGGAATGTTCCAAGCCACACGGCCAGCCAGTTCGTCGCGAAGGTTTCCATGGTCGTCACCGACAGCACTCCGGTCGCTCCGCCCTTTGTGGCGACCCATGCATCGGCCAGGGCCGAGAACGCCCCGGATGCATGCGGCGCCAGCTGTTGTCCGGCCACGGTCAAGGCAATCTGCCTTGTTTTTCTTATGAAAAGTGGCGTTCCGGCGCGCTCCTCCAGAACCTTGATCTGATAGCTGGCCGCCGATTGGGTCATGCCGAGTTCTTCGGCCGCCTTGGTGAAACTGCCCAGCCGCGCGGCGGCTTCAAACACCCTGATAGCCCCCAATGGTGGTAGTTCCCAACTCATGACGCATCAGTCCTCCTGATGCATGGTACGCGACGTTCGATTGGAAGCCAAGGCCGCGAACAGGCATGCTCTGGTCATCAACTCCAACACGAAAGGACAGGGCAATGACCACCACCCTCTACGACACGCTTCGTCGCCCGATGCTCGATCTCTTCACCGCTCCGTTCAGGCCCCGCAGGCGCGGCCTGCTTGACCAGCGTTCGCTGTCGGATCATTTCCTGCGCGACATCGGCGTCCTCGACGGACACGAGCCTCCCGGCACCATTCGCTGAAGAAGCTTTTTTGGCGCACATGGATACAAGGAAGGGCAAGATGGATGTGTTGTCGCAGGCCCTGGCGAAGAGCCGTCAAACGATTAGTGCCTACGAGGATTATGCGGATCACTACGATGCCATCGTGCGGCATGTTCCCAACGACAGAGAGCAGGCATCGCTGAAGCGCCTTGCGGCGATTGCTGGCACGTCAGGCCGGATTCTGGAAGTCGGGTCGGGAGCGGGCTACGATGCGGACTTTCTGGAGGGCCTGGGTGTCAAGGTTCGCCGCACCGACGCGACAAAACGGTTTCTCGAGCTGCAGGCCACGCGCGGCAAGCATGGTGAGCTTCTCGATCTCCTCACCGACGATCTCGGCGGCCCCTATGACGCCGTCCTGGCGCTCGCCGTCCTGATCCATGTGCCGCGCGACCAGACCGACCAGGTGCTTGCCAGGATAGCTCGGTCGCTGCGGCCAGGCGGCGCCTTCCTCGTATCGATGCGCAACGGCGATGGCGAGACGGACAGCAGCTATCATACGGTCTTGTGGCGTCGGGACGACTTCGCGGCCCGTCTCGAAGCCGCCGGGCTGGTCCTTCTCAGGGACGATTTCAACGTGGGCCGCAACAGCGAGGAATGGAACACCTTCCTGGCTGTCAGGCCGTCGTGAAGGGATCTTCTTCCATCTCCTGCAAGGGGAGAAGGAGAGGGCGCGCGTTACGCCCGGCCGCTCATCTCTCGACTTTGCGAATAAGCGAGACATTGCCGCCGCAGTGCTGTCTAGTGCCTGTTCCTGCACTCCGGGGGGGATCAGGGTGGAGCTGGAACTCAAATTTCTGCTTGTCGGCTTTGCCTGCGCGGTCTCCGGCATGCTGTCGCTCATCACTATCGTGAAATGGCGGGAGGTGCAGGCGCTGAGCCGCTGGTTGCCGACGCCGGGAAAGATCATCTCGTCGCGCGTCGAGGCGCGTGAGGTCAGAAGCTCGGGCGCTGGCTCGGACAGCATCGATACCACGGAGATGCGCAATTTCCCGGCCATCACCTTCGAATACAAGGTCGGCGGCAAGAAATTTCAAAGCTCGCGCTACAGCGTGAAGGAAAATTTGGGGAACTTTGAAGTCCGCGAAACCCTTGCGCAGTTTCCCCGCGATGCGGAGGTGACCGTCTTTTACAATCCGGCCGATCCGAGCAAGGCCGTGATCGAGCGCACCATGCCGGACGGCGCCTTCAAGTTCATGTTCCAGCTCTCGGCCGGGTTGGCGATCGGCACGGCGGTTCTGGTGTTTTCCATCGGCGGCGTGCTTGAGGCGATCCGGCCGCATCTGCCCAAGCCGCAAAACCTCGGCGCCGGCGCATTGCTGCTGTTCATGGGCCTGTTCGCTCTGCGCATGGGCTTTGCCCAGAAGTCGCTTGCCGAGCAGGCGGCAAAATGGCCGGTCGCCGCCGGCCGCATCGATGCCTCAGGCCTGCAGGCGCTGCGGACCCATTCAAGCTATCAACCCTGGCGCTCGGTTTTCAAATCCCGCATCGTCTACAGCTATGGCGTCGCTGGCCAGCGCTACAGCGCCGACCGCGTCACCTTCGGCGCCACGGTCACGGCTTCGCTGCCCGGCCTCGTCAGCGGCCAGGCACGAAGCTATGCCGAGGGCAGCAAGGTCGACGTGCACTATGATCCCGCCAACCCTGGCTCGGCGGTGCTCGAATGCCGGGTGCGCGGGCTCTGGCTGCTGTGGGTCTGTTCGGCAGGATTTCTCGGCGGCGCCGCCTTTCTGGTCGGGCTGGTGTGAGGGCGAATTTTTGGCTTCGACAACGCTTTCCCGGAGACATCCAGTGATCGTTCGCAAACTGGCTTGCGTTTTCTTGGGCCTGCTCGGCCCGATCCAGGTGACGAATGCCAAGGAATGCCTGCTGAGCCACGCCACCTACCGCGAGCCGCGCTCAGGCGCGGTTCTGCAATTCCGGCCGCTGGACAGTGAGCCGGCGGCGCTGACGGCGCAGGTGTTCTCGCTGAGCGTGCCAAACACCGATAAAAACCTGCCGGCCGATATCACTTGGACCAACGGCAAGAATTCCTTTCCGCTCGGCACCATCCGCCACGCCTGCACCGACGATGATCGCGAAGCGGGCCTGCAGGATAGCAGCGGACTGTGCAGGATATGGGACGGTCAGGTCTATGCCTTGACCGGCGGCGGGGCCGAACAGTTGAATTCGCGCGAAGCGACGCCGGCGCCGAAAGGGCTGCTGTTGCCCGATTTCGGTGTGGCTTTCACCGAATGGGCCGATTTCGCCAACGCCAATCCGGACGGCTCGGCCTGGGATGCCTTCATTCTGACAGGGTGCAGCGATGACTAGCGTCGTGAGATCGATCAGGTTGCGTTGCGTGCAGGCGCCTAGACCAGTGCTCCTGCCGCTGGCGACCCACCTCCTGTCTCGCCTGCGAAGGTTACGCTAAGTCCGCGCCACTGGGCGGTTCCTTCTGGCGTGCGCGGATCCTGCCGATGCGATGTGATCGATGGCGGACGTCAAACCGCGGATAAGCGGCTTGCGTAGCGGCGTTTCGACAAAGCGCCAGATCAAGAAGGAGGCAAGGAGCACCGCGAGCAAAACGACAAAGAACGCAGCGTTCTTGCCGATAAACGGGGCCAGCGCGTTGAGAGAGAGATAACCTATGTACTGGTGCAGAAGATAAAGTGGGTAAGTCAATCCGCCGAGCATCAGAACGGTCTTCGAAGGGGCCACGCGGGAGCGGATCAGGAGTGCACCTGCGAAAATCCCAAAGACAAATCCATTGGCGACCAGGAGAGCGGGATAGGGAATGGCCGTTCCGTAATGTTCCTGCATCCAGCCCTGATTGAATGTGATCGTCTGGCACGACAACAGGAACGCTGCGACAAGAAGGATGAGCGCTGCCGGCGAACGACCTTTTGCGACAACCTGTTGGGCCAAAATGCCGACGGCAAAAAAAGGCGCGTAGCTTGTGATAAGCAAAATTCGTATCGCCGTGTTCCCGAAGAAGAGCTCATTTCCTGCCGAAATCACGAGCCAGATGGCAACGATCGCCAACTTCCAACGCTGGAAGGCACCCGCAAAAATAAGCATCGCAACCCAGCCATAGAATACGATCTCGAGCATGATCGACCAGTAGACACCGTCCATGGACGGCCTGCCGAATGCCCGGGCGAACATGGAAAGATTGGCGACATAGGTCGAAAAATCTGTCGGAAATCTAGGGTTGTCGGCGATCGAGAGAACGACAAACGTCAAGGTCATGCAGAGCAGAAATCCAGGATAAAGCCGCACGAAGCGCGCGACGGCGAAATCCTGCCACTTTCGCCCCTCAGCCGACCACGTGATGACAAAACCGCTGATCAGGAAAAACAGATTGACACCGAGATAGCCATAGATGGCAAACGGGGCAGCCACAGGATATCCAGCGTCGACATCTCCGGCAATCGGTCCCCGATAAAGGTAGTGAAAGCACACAACCGCCAAGGCTGCGATCAATCGTAGAAGGTCGAGTGATGCCAGGCGCGATGAGTTGGTGTTGCCAACCATTTCCATTGCCCCTCCTCGTCATACAGGGCCCTTTGACCCTGACCAAAAGCCTGATCCCAAGGCTTCGGCGTCACAGAGAGGTCTATCGAGCGCCTATCGATAGTGCTTGTCGCTTCGGGCTAAATCATCGTGCGTTTGCATGAGTTCAGCCTCGCCAGAACGGGACCGAAGGTTCACAACGCTCTCACAATAAAATGCGCGTGGTCTGGGAAAATATGGGCGACAAGACGATCGGCCTTGCCGCTTGGGCGCACCGCTGCGACTTCGGCTTCCGCCAGATCCATTTCGAATTCGCCGGCAACGCGCTCTCTATCAAATACAGCGATGGCGGCGCGGCCGACCCGCTGGTCGAGGTGTTCGACATCAAGTCAGGCGAAACCGCCGAGGCCGCCGTGCAGCGCCTGTTCCTGGAGAAGACCGATAAGACCGTCAGCGCCCGCTGCGTACCGGCGCCCTACACGGAAGGCACCATGCCTGCCGGCGTCAAGCGCTGCACATCCAGCCCCGATGCCGCCTATGCGAAAGAACTGAAGCGCTTGCCAACCCCGATCAGGTCCCGGAGCCACCCTGCGGCGACTGGGGCGGGATGGCCGACGGCATCCAGTATTTCGAGGTGCCGGAGGGTGAGGGGCGGAAGGATGCTGCTTGTCCGGGTCGGGCAGGACGAACCGTTGTTCGACGAGCAGACGCTGCGGGTGCAGTAGGCGCTGAGCCGATCCTAAATGTTAGAACAGCTCGATCTGAACTGGGTTAGCCTCATCCGGCTTGGAGTTATTGTCGATGATCTTCAGGATTTCCTCCCGAGATCTAGCCAAACGGAAGAGTCGATAGTTTGCAACTTTTTGATTCCGCTCGACAAAGGTCCTCAAGATGCTGCTTGCCTTCTCAATCAAGCCAATGGCTATTGTCGTCTCTGACAACGGAATGGAAGCCCGGCGCATGAGTTCCCCAATGACGAATAGCAAATGAAAATGGCCTTCGATCAGCCATGATTCTTCAAAAGAATTTCGAGTAACCGATGCCTGCCAGGCCAGGATTTCTTTTCTGCGACGCTCGATCACGGAATAACATTCGTGCGCCGCGATAATTATCTCGGGCGTTACCGCATGAGGATTGAATGCCTCCTCATATAGGTCGCCAAATATATCATTCGAATTAGTTTTGCTCTTCGTCGGTTCGCCGCAAAGGTACGCCAGGACGAGCTGGCCTGCTCTCGCCGCATCGATCATCCTCATTCCTGGACGAGGTGCGTTCTCTCCGCGCTTTCTAATATAGAAATAGTTGTGAGGCCGAAGACACTCAACAAGTTGGCGCTGTATGTTGTCGTTTGCTCGCAAGTCGCGATTCAAGATGCGGCTCTGCGTGTTGCTTGCGAGGGCAACCCGCTCGATAAATGTACTATCGTTCGTTTCGATGATTTTCACGTGAACATAGCCGTCGTCTAGGTCGGCCATGGTTCCGGTCGAAACCGCATGAACTACAGTCGCTGTTTGGCAGCCATTCACGATCTGAGGGTTTACCATCGTGATAGGGTGTCGGCCGTTCGCTACTGAAACAATCTGTTCGCAAACGATTGTAAGACCGGAGTTCAAGAACCAAAAATCGCTTGCCTGTCCGGACAGTAATGTTTCGCGGATTTCCCTATTGACCTCATTATCCAAGCCAAGGAAATATCTAACGTTTTGCCAGATTAATCGCTCGTCGAATGTTTGATTTTCTGCGCTGAGAAACTGAGTCAGTTCCTTCAACGAGACCTTCAGCATGACAGCCCGCTTGTTGGCCTCTTTTACGCTGAACGCGGCATCATCTGACGGAACGATCTTCTTCTTGAACCGAGGCTTAGTGGCCTTTACGACACCATGAGATAGCTCGAATAATCCATATTCGAACAGGGAAATTTCGTGACGGCTCAGAGCTTCAACTAGTCGGTTGTGAGCATCTCTTTGAAGCGTGGCCTGGTTTGAAAAGAGATGAACCGAAATCCGATAACTCTCTTCTGCAAAAATATCCCATATTTCCCTAACTTTTGCAGCTAGAGGGCCGTTGCATGTTTTGAGCATATCCTCGCGATTAAGAACGACGTCTTCAACAAAAGAGATTATTTTATCAATTTCATCGCCGGGGAAATTCTTACGGGAATTTTTATATGAGACAACCGTCTTGCATGACCCGATATTTATTACACGATTGTCGTGGTCGATATAGACAATGTCGATGCCACGGTCATCAAAGCCGTCAACGATATACTCATCGACTTCTGGTTGAGGTAGCCCAAAGACAGTTTCTAACGTAAGTCTAGTGAATGCATCGCTGCGCGAGACGCTGGCGCTCTCACGTTCCCGTATGCCGCTTTCAACGACGCCGAAATCTAGGATTGTCGGCGTCGTTGCATTTACGACTTTTGGGCTCAATTGATACGAGAGGCAAAGTTGTGACTCTGCCCCTTTGGATCTTATTGAAATCCCTGGGGAATTTTTTAGGAAGAAAATCCACACCCAAAGTTGTGACTCTCCCAGACGCAAAGTTGTAACCTTGAGTGTCCCGCGAAGGTTTTCGGGGGCAGTTTCCGATCCTTGGATGGACGGCGTTCCGCCGCGGAAGCCACGTCTCTGTCTCTCCTCGGCTTAGAGGTCGGTTGAGCCGTATGTTTCCGAGCGGGACCAGGACGCACTTGACTGCGGCTGCGACCCGCGGAAGAAAAGGCGATAGCGTGTGGATTGCTCAGGTTCAGGCTAGCGGGCTTGCAGCGGTTCGTGGCCGAAGGCCATCTGATCGCACTTACCCGCGTTTCCTAATCGCAGATTTGCAGGCGCTCCAGCAGCGCATTCGCGAGCAGTCTAGCCGCGATTTCCGCTGTACCCATCACACTGACGCTTCGGCACCTTTGCTCCGTTGTACCGTAGCGGGAAGGCTGCTGCTGCGCCGGCCCGCTCACCACTCGCTGCGATTCGTGCCGAGCCGCTCGCGGAGCGCAGCGAGGGCCGAGATCTCGCCGCGCAGCATCAGATGGAGCGCTGACTGGCCTCTGAAGGCTGAGTTCGGCAATTTTTGGCGCGAATGGCAGCTCCGCGCCTAATATCGGACCTTGAGGTCAGATTTGCGTCGGCTCTAAGCAGACATTGTCCGCACGGTCGAAACCACGCGGTAGCGATCTGCCGGAGCTGGCTAGCCCACGGCCTGGCGCACAGCGATGGAGCCGCTCAATTGACGTAATGCAGTTGCACGAAACGTCGGCGGAACGCAGTTGCATCGTGTGCGATGTCTTCGGGTAGCCCGTTGCCGAGCAGGCTGCGAGCAATTAGTGACGCCAGCGCTGGCATGTCAGCTTCGGTCATCCCCCAGCGCACTATTTCCGGTGTTCCCAGCCGCAACCCGTTCATGTCGCCCGCGATCAAACCCACCGGCAGTCCGATCCCACATGCCAGCATATTAGAACGGCGCAGCCGCCTTGCCGCGGTCTGGCCACCGCCGAACCCCGCTGCCTCAATCGCCAGCTGGTGGGACTGTGTCGGACCGTTCGCTGCCTGGAACACCGGAACGTTCCGCTCTATCAGTGCTGCGGCGAGGGCTTTCGCGGTCGATACCATTTTCGTGGCGTAAGCCACACCATGGGTTTTCCAGTCCAGCAGGGTGAGTGCGAGCGATGCCGATTTCGCAGCGTCGAAGTTGGCCGTCATCCCGGGGAATGCGATCTTGTCCAGCTTTTCCGCGATAGCCGCGTCGTTGGTCACGATCAGACCGGAGGGAGGTCCACCCAGGCTCTTGTAGGTCGACATCGTCATCAGATGTGCGCCTTCCTCCAGCGGCTGTGGCCAGACTTTCCCGGCGATCAGGCCGCAGAGGTGCGCGGCGTCGAACAGCACGAGCGCACCGATCTCGTCGGCTATGGCACGGATCTCCCGGACGGGGTGCGGCTGGAGGTTCAGGCTGGCGCCGACGGTGATCATCTTCGGCTTCACCTTGCGTGCCAGATCGCGCAGAGCCTCCACATCAACCGTGTAATTTTTGGCGTCCACCGGTGCGGGGTGTGTGATCAAGCCATACATGCCGGCGCTGCCGGCCGCGTGATGGGTGACGTGTCCGCCGATCGACGGGGGCGGCGCGATGATGCTGTCGCCCGCCTTGGCGGCCACCATAAAGGCGTAGAGGTTGGCGATGGCACCCGACGCGACCCGGATCTCCGCATAGCGAGCGCCGAAAACCTCTGCAGCTAGTTCGGCCGCGATGACTTCGATCTTCTCGACACCCTCCAGCCCCATCTCGTACTTGGCTCCGGGATAGCCAAGCGAAGGCCGCGAGCCGAGCCCCGCACTCAATGCGGCCTCGGCTTTCGGATTCATGATGTTGGTGGCCGGGTTCAGATTGATACAGTCGTGGACATGTATGGTCCGGTTCTCATCGATCGCAGCCTGGATGGCAGAGGCAATCGCATCGGCGCGCTGCGAACTGACCTCGCGCCCAAGACGCTGGACGTACTCCTCGCTCGCTACGGGTACCCATGGTCTCTTTGCAAGTGAGGGCATTTTGATCTCCTCTTGGCCCCTAAGGTCAGCGCCGTTAACCCATACGTTCTGATGCATAGGATCCGGGCGACGGGGGGAACACGATCGTCTTGTTGCCATCCAGGAATACACGGCCGTGGATGTGCGCATGGATGGCCCGGGACAGCACTTGAGCTTCCACGTCGCGACCCAGACTGACGTAGTCTTCGCCATTTTGGGCATGAGTGACGCGGATAATGTCCTGTTCGATGATCGGACCCTCGTCGAGATCCGCGGTGACATAGTGGGAGGTGGCGCCGATCAGCTTCACCCCGCGCTCGAACGCCTGCTTATAGGGATTCGCACCCTTGAAACTGGGCAGGAAGGAATGGTGGATGTTGATGATCCTGCCCGAATACCTCTGACACATCTCATCGGACAGAACCTGCATGTAGCGGGCGAGGACGATCAACTCAGCCCCTGACTCGGCCGCGATGCGCATCTGTGCCGCCTCCGCCTCACGTTTATTCTCCTTTGTCACGCGAATGTGGTGGAAGGGAATGTCGTTGTTGGCCACCACCTTCTGGTAGTCGAGATGGTTCGAGATCACGCCTACAATATTCATCGGCAGCGCGCCAATCCGCGTCCGGTAGAGCAGGTCATTCAGGCAATGGCCGAAGCGTGACACCAGAATGAGAACGTTGCGTTTGGCGGCTTCATCCAGGAATTCCGCCTCCATGCTGTATTTAGCAGCGACCGGCTCGAAAGCTTCGCGCAACTCCTCGAGTGTGCGCCCCAATTCAGATCGGAAACTTAGGCGCATGCAGAAGCGGCCGGTTTCGGAGTCGTCGAACTGCGCGCAATCGCGGATATTGCAACCGTTTTCGCTGAGGAACGCGCCGATGGCCGCAAAGATGCCGCGTACCGAATGACAGGTCACGCGGAGTGTGATTTTGGGGAACTTGTCCATCGGGATTTTCCTAGCTCCCTATCTGCTGCTGACGGCGGAACGCGGTCACGGTGTTGGCAAGCAGGCAGGCAATGGTCATGGGTCCCACACCCCCCGGCACAGGCGTGATGGCACGGGCATGGCCGGCCTCCTCGATCGCCACGTCTCCGACGATGACGGGCCGGCCAGCGGTCTCTTCAACACGGTTGATGCCGACGTCGATGACGGTGGCGCCGGGTTTGATCCAGTCACCGCGCACCAGGCCGGGCCGGCCTGCGGCCACGACCAAGATGTCCGCCATCCTGCAAAGCTGCGCCAAGTCCCGGGTTCGCGAGTGCGCCACGGTGACCGTGCAGTTCTCAGCCATCAGTAGCTGAGCCATCGGCTTGCCGACGATGTTGGACTTGCCGATCACGACCGCGTTGAGGCCGGCCAGATCAAGGAGCTGCTCCTTCAAGAGCATCAAGCAGCCGAGCGGGGTACAGGGAACCAGCCCTTCTTGACCGGTGGCGAGCCGTCCGGCGTTCGCGACATGGAAGCCGTCGACGTCTTTGTCCGGATCAATAGCGTCGATGACGACGCCGGCGCTGAGGTGGGCAGGGAGCGGCAGCTGCACGAGAATGCCGTGGACGCTTGGGTTTTCATTCAGGCTTGCGATAAGGGCGAGGAGCTCGCTCTCAGTCACGGTGGTCGGCAACCGGTGCTCGAACGATCGCATACCGGCCGCAACGGTCTGGCGGCGTTTTGAAGCCACATAAATGGTGCTGGCCGGATCCTCCCCCACCAGCACCACCGCCAAGCCCGGCACGGTGCCGGTCTCTTTCTCAAGCAGCTGTACATCGTGGTTCAGCCGGGCCAGGAGCCTGGCGGCAAAACCCTTGCCGTCAATAAGTGCGGCGCCGAAGGACTGGTGCATCGTTATATCCGAGATGGGTTAGGGGTTCTGGGTCAGCTGCGCGCCACGCTCGAGAAACATCTCGAACTGCTCGGCAGGAACGAACGCACCGCCCGTGGTCCAAAGGACATGGGTCGCGTTCGGCAGGCTGGCCTCCAGCACGTGCTTGCTCAGGTATGTCCGGCCGGCCGGCGAATTGGCGATGAAACCCGGACCGGCGAAGCTCGCGGTCGCCGAGGGCTCGAGCTGGATAGCCAGCCTGGTCTTCGCGAGATACAGCCAACGAAACAGGTCGTCGTCGTCGACTGTAAAAATACCCGAAAGCAGCGGCCGCATGACCTCGGCAACGAAAGCCGACATACGAGCCACCGCCATGCCGTCTGCTTCGGTCTTGTTGGTCAGGCCAACATCGTAGACGGATACCAGCTTGTCTGACCCGCTCATCATGTGCACCAGCGCGCAGGGTGATTGAACCGGTTCGACGAAGAAACAGTGGACATTGTCGCCGAATACCGCTTTGGCGCCGTAAGTCACGCCACCCGGCGCGCCGCCAATGCCGCACGGCAGATACAGAAAAAGCGGATGCTCAGCATCTACGTCGACGCCGCGTGCAGCAAGCTGGTCGGCGAGCTCGTGGGCGGCGGCGCTGTATCCGAAAAACAGATGCTGCGACCGCTCGTCGTCGACGAAATAGACAAGCGGGTCTGCCTCGGCCTCCGCGCGTGCGCGCTCGACAGCTTGGGTATAGTCTGAGGGATGCTGGACAACCTGGACGCCAAGGCGTCGTAGCCGTTCGACTTTCCATGCCTTGGCATCCGACGACATGTGCACCACCGCCTGGAAACCTAGCGCGCGGGCGGCGATGCCGACGCTTAGGCCCAGATTGCCGGTGCTACCGACGGCAATTGTATGCCAGGCGAACAAGGCGCGCGCCTTTTCCCCAGTCAGAGAGTCTAGCCCGTCACCTCGGACGACGCCGTGCTCACGGGCGAGATGTTCGGCATGCATCGCCACCTCGTAGATTCCGCCGCGGGCCTTGATCGACCCCGCGACCGGCAGATTGTTGTCGGCCTTGATCAACAGACGCCCCAACGTTGCCTCGTCATCACCCAAGGCGTCAGCCAGCTCTCTGGCATCGATCAGGTCGGAGCGAATCCGGCCCTGACTTTGCTTGAGTTCGGGGAAAAGCCTCTGCAGCACGGGCGCCAGGCGTTCCCAATTCCCCTGCGCCTCGGTCACCTGCCACTGCCGAACAGGCAATGCGGACGACGCAATACCGTCCGCTACCAGGTTCGGATTGAGCCATAGAGTAGGGCGGGCTGCCAGGACGTCGGACCTAGCGGGGTCATCAGGGAGTCGGATATTCATACCCATGCCTCTGATTGATCGTGTGGAGCGAAGGACTGGCTTCAGCTGTAGGTCGGGAAGGCCTTGCACAGTTCGGCGACGGTGTGCCGAACCTTCGCGGCCGTGGCCTCCCTCGTGTCTGCTGCCTCGGCGTCGAAGAGATCGGCGATCATGTTGCCGATGGCCTCGAATTCTGCCGGACCGAAGCCACGGGTCGTGCCTGCCGACGAGCCGAGGCGGAGGCCCTTCCATTCGGATGGCCGTGCACTGTCGAACGGGATTGGGTTCTTGTTCGACGTAATGCTGACCGCTCCCAGCAGGTCCTGCGCCTGCTGTCCGGTAAGGCCCTTCGACGATACGTCTACTAGGACCAGGTGCGTGTCGGTTCCACCGCTGATGATCGCCACCCCACGCTTTTGGAGCGTTGCCGCCAGCAACTGAGCGTTGGCCTTGACGTTTGCAGCATAGGTCTTGAACTCGTCCGTGAGCGCCTCGCCCAGGCTGACCGCTTTGCCTGCGATGACGTTGAGGTGGGCGCTGCCCTGAACACCCGGAAACACGGCCGACTGTATCTTTTTGGCGAGGTCTTCACGATTGGTGAGCACCAGACCGCCGCGTGCGCCCCGCAGAGTCTTGGTGGTAGTGCAGGTGACGATGTCGGCAATTGGAATGGGCGAGGGGTGCACGCCGCCGGCGACCAGACCAGCGAAATGGGCCATGTCCACCAGGTAGACGGCGCCCACGCTGTCTGCGATGGCGCGCATGCGGGCGAAATCGTATTCACGCGGATAAGACGAGCCGCCAGAGATGATGAGTTTCGGCTTGTTCTCTTCGGCAAGTCTCTGGACATCGTCGTAGTTGATCCGGCCGGTGTCGCGATCCACACCATAAGATACGATGTTGAACCAGCGACCGGACTGGTTCGGTTTCGCGCCATGGCTAAGGTGGCCGCCGGCGGCCAAATCCAGGCTCAGGACGACGTCACCGGGTTGCAAAAGAGCGAAGAAGACGGCCTGATTGGCCTGGGTGCCTGAATGTGGCTGGACGTTGGCGAAAGCACAGCCAAAGAGCTTCTTGGCGCGATCGATGGCCGCGTTTTCAACGACGTCTGCGAAGTCCGCACCGCCGTGGAAGCGATTGGCAGGATAGCCTTCGACGGTCTTGTTTGTGATCGTCGAGCCGAGAGCCTCGAGGGCGGCAGCGCTGACCGAATTTTCGGAGGCGATCAGTTCGATCTGCCCCTGCTGGCGCTTTTTCTCGCCCTCCAGCGCGTTGAACACCAGCGGGTCGCGCTCGGCGAGGCTGGCGTGGAAGTATTGGTGAGTGCGCTGCGGCATCGTCATCGAGATCCTCCATAGGCGGCTACCCAAGACGGTAGCTGCAGCTTTCATTCAGATAAAGTGAATACTCCTTGCATATATCATTAGGGCAGCTAACGTATTAGTGTCGACGGGAGTTATCCATGGACCTCAGCCGCCTGCGCGCGCTTCGTGAGCTATCGGTACGCAAAACCATGGCGGCGGTAGCCGAAGCCCTTTTGGTGTCGCCGTCCGCGGTGTCGCAGCAGATTGCCTTGCTGGAGCAGGAGCTCGAGGCAACCCTGATCGAGCGCCGGGGGCGTGGTGTCAGCCTCACCGTTGCCGGCGAGCAACTGGTCCAGCGCGCGAACCGCATTTTCGCCGAGCTCGAAGCCGCCCGCGCCGATATCGCGGAGATCAAAAAAATCATCGCTGGCGAGCTACGCGTGGCCGCGTTCCCTTCGGTTGCAGCGGCTTTGATGCCCTCCACCATCAGGGAGCTTTCGCGTCTTTATCCGCGGCTGACCATCCAGTTCGATGAGATGGAGCCGGAGGAGAGCCTGGCCGCGCTGAGGAGCTGGCAGACGGACGTCGCGATCATCGACGACCTGAACGTTCCGGCCGGAGCGCTCGACCCTAATGTCGAAACCGTCCCGCTCATCGAGGATGTCTTCAACGTCATGGTGCCGCAGAAGCATCGTCTGGCCGATCGGCCGACCGTCACGCTAGAGGATCTGAAGGAGGAGCGGTGGGTGATCGACACGGCGTCCAGCCATTACACCAAGATGCTCACCGACGCCTGCCTTGCGGTGGGCTTCACCCCGCAGATCACGGCGCGCTGCAAGGGATTTGAGGTCACCGTGGCCCTTATCCGCGAGGGGTGCGCTATCTCGATTCTGCCTGGTTTGCGCGCGAGCCATGACCTTGAGGATGTCTGGGTGTGCAGGCTTGCTCCTGAGATCCGGCGCCGCATTTTCCTTGCTTTCCGTCAGGGTGAAAAGCGGAGTCCGACCCTGCAGGCTTTCATAAGCCAGGTCCAGGCGCAGGTCGCGACGAACTGGCCCTTGTCGCCGCCGGCAGCATCGTGATCGCGAAAGGCCGAAGCATTTTGGCTATCCGCCACTTCTGCTAATCTAATAGTACAGGAGAATTAAGTAGACCTGAATGAAGCGCATTCCTACGGTTTCAGGACCGAGTGAGATGGGCAGAGCCCTGCAGCTCCCGAACACCGGAGCCTGGCAGATACATCGGTTCAAAGAAAGCCCCGGCTTCCACCCGTCGCATCGGTACGAACATGGGAGCTCCGCGATCGGTGGAGCATATACCACAGGGGAATGCGATGAAATTTCTGACACTGTTCACGGCAACAGCGCTGGCCGGTCTGGCAATCGGTGCCACCCAGGCGTCGGCTGCGTCGATACTTGATACCGTCAAGGAACGCGGAACACTAAACTGCGGCACCGACAACACTGCGCCAGGCTTCGGCTACCTCAATACAGCAACCGGTCAGATGGAAGGCCTGGACGTCGATTTCTGCAAGGCGGTCGCCGCCGCCGTTCTGGGTGATGCCTCGAAGGTCAAATTCGTCACCGTGACAGACAAGAGCCGCTTCGACGCTGTAACCACTAACCAGGTCGACGTCGTATTCGCCCACACGACCATGAAGCCTGCGCGTGAATCGGCCATCGCGATCGACTTCCTGCCGATCAATTTCTACGACGGCATGGGCGTTATGGTGAAGAAGGAGGCCGGAATAGCGAAGTTCGACGAGCTTAACGGCGCTACCTTCTGCACCACCCAAGGCTCGGCCACCGAGACCGTCCTCAGTGCCGCTTTCAAAGCGCGCGGCTGGACTGGCTCGAAGGTCCTGACCTACGAAAACCTCGAGAAGCTCTTCGCGGCCCTGAACTCAGGACGCTGTAACGCCATGAGCACGGACCGCTCGGCGCTTGCCGCTTGGGCAGGCAACTCAGCCAGTCCGGCGGACTTCGTAATCCTGCCGGACATTCTCGACAAATCGCCTTTTGCGGGCTTCGTCGCCGCGAATGATTCCAAGTGGCGCAACGCGCTGCGTTGGATCAGCTTCGGCCTGTTCCAGTCCGAGGAGTCGGGCATCACTCAGGCCAACCTTGCGGAGAAGCTGAAAAGCGACGACCCATTCGTCCAGAAGTTCCTGGGCGCAGGCGGCGGCTTCGGCAAGGATTTTGGCCTGCCGGACGATTTCAATGCGCAGGCGGTCAAGGCTGTCGGCAACTACGGCGAGATCTACGACCGGAATCTCGGCCCCAAAACCAAGATGTACCTGGATCGCAAAGGCACCGCGAACGCCCTTTGGACCCAGGGTGGCGCGATTTACTCCCCGCTCTGGAACTAACCTGCCGAACCGGTCGGGGCGGATGGTTCGCCCCGACCTCCATCACAGGCGGCCCGGGACATGACGATGACGCTGCATCAGACAGAGGCGGGCACACCGGCCGCGGACGAAGTTTCGCTCGCCGCACGTCGCCGCCGCAATCGCATTCGCTATGAGGCTACTCAATGGGCGGTGGTCATCGCGGCCATCGCTTTGGTGGTCCTGTTCGGCTTTACCGTTAACAACGGCCTTGCCGCCCGCGGCATCCGTTTTACCTATGCCTTTCTGTGGAATGCAGCCGGTTTTGACATCAGCGAGGGCAAGACCCTGGTGCTGAATCCGTTTGGGTTTATGGACTTCACACCGGACCTGAGCGTTGCCCAGGCGTTCGTAACCGGCCTGATCAACACCTTAAAGGTCGCGATCCTTGGCATTGTTCTCAGCACGATTCTTGGCACCCTGCTGGGGGTCGGGCGGCTGTCAACCAACTGGGTTGTCCGCAACCTCTGCTTCTGGGTTGTTGAATTCATTCGGAACACCCCCCTGCTGATCCAGATCGTATTCTGGTATTTCGCGGTGGTCCTTCAATTTCCGCCTATTGCCAACGCCGCCAAATTTTATGGCGTCGTCCTCAGCCAACAGGGTTTGTATCTACCCGCCCTGGCCTGGCAAGGCGGAGAGGGCATGCTGCCGCTGGCTTTGTTGACGGCTTTGTTCGTGGCCCTGCTCGGCCTTCTTTTCGACCACCGCGCCCGTTGGATCTGCGCTGCCGTGGCAGTCGCGTCGGCGGTTGCCCTGCTGGTCAGTGGCTTTGTGGCCGTGGATTTCCCCGTCGCCAACAAGTTCAAGGCTAGCGGCGGTATGAACGTGAGCCCGGAGATGGCCGCGCTGCTTCTCGGCATCGTCTTCAACAGTGCCTCCTATATCGCGGAAATCGTCCGCGGCGCCATCGACGCCTTGCCAAAGGGACAGTGGGAGGCCTCGGCCGCGCTAGGCTTGAGCCGCAAGAACACCGTGAATGACATCGTTTTGCCGCAGGTGTTCCGCGTGGTCCTGCCGTCGTTTGGCAACCAGTATATCAGCCTGACCAAGAACACCGCGCTCGGCATCGCGATCGGCTACCCGGACCTCTTCAACATCTACGGGACCATCGCCAACCAGACCGGCCACAGCTTGGAAGGCATCATCATCGTGATGCTTACCTACCTGATCCTGAGCTGGATCGTCAGCGCGCTCGTCGGGCTGGTGGACCGCCGCCTCAACCGCTTGGGAGCCGTGCGATGATCGCTTATTCGCTCAGATGGTCGCGGCACAACCTCTTCGGCAGGCCCTTTGACGCTCTGCTGTCGTTGACTGTGATTCCGACTGTAATCTGGTTGATTTTCAGCGCCGTCAGATGGGCTCTCACCACCGCGCAGTGGGACATCATCCCTATCAGCTTCCGCGTCCTCATGACGGGTATTTTTCCAGCGGACCAGATCTGGCGTGCCTGGACAGCGGTCCTGCTGATAGCGCTGCTTCTTGGCGCCGGTCTTGGCTGCATTTTTGCTTTCCAGCGCCGACACGGTCTGCTCTTTGCATCCCTGGCCGCGATTTGCGTTGTTTTGAGCGCCGCGTTTGGGTTCGCATCCGGCGGATATGTTGCAGCCGTTCTGGCAGCCTTTGGTGCGGCCTGGTATGCGATGTCCACTTTCGTCGCCGCACGGCAGTTTTTGATCCCCGGCGCCGGTGTGGTAATCATCGCAATCTTCGCGGTCATGGCGCCCCCGGGCGTCGGCCTCTGGGGTGGCCTTCTGCTCAGCATGCTCTTGACGCTGGTTACGTCGATCGTAACCTTGCCGATCGGTATCCTGCTGGCCTTCGGCCGTCGAAGCCGGTTCTCGAGCGTAAGGCTGATCTGCACCGGCTACGTTGAGGTGATGCGCTCGGTGCCGCTGATCCTGGTCGTCTACTGGATCTGGATTCTCGTGCCCGTGCTGACCCCTCAACTCAGCCTGGCAGACGTCGCACGTGGCATGATCGGGTTTACGATCTTCTATTCCGCCTATGTCGCCGAGTATGTCCGCAGCGGGCTGCAGGCGGTTCCGCGCGGCCAGGTCGAGGCTGCGCGCTCGGTCGGCATGAGTGAGTTCGACATCAACCGCTCGATCGTACTCCCGCAGGCGTTGCGCGTGGTGGTGCCGGCATTGGTCGGCAACGTGCTGGACATCTTCAACGCGGCGCCGCTGGTGTTCATCATCGGCCTTACGGATTTTCTGCGCGCGGGGCAGATGATTCTCGCCAATCCGGCTTACGGCGATCGCACCTATGAGGTCTACTCGTTCCTGTTCCTGACCTACTTCCTGGTCGGCTCGATCATTACCTTCCTCGCCCGCAAACTCGAAGCACATCTTGCCCGCGGCAGCCGATGACGGCCGCAATTCCCTAGGAGCCTCGCGATGAACGCAATCGTTGAAATGTCGGGCCTGAACAAGTTCTACGGTCAGCACCATGTCCTGAAAGACATCGAGCTCTCGGTTACGCGGGGCGAGGTTGTCGTGGTGATCGGCGCCAGCGGCTCTGGGAAATCGACGCTGATCCGTTGCGTGAACGGTCTGGAAGTGTACCAGAAGGGTCGGCTTCGCGTAGACGGTTACGACATGCCGGTCGCACAGGACCGCCTGCTGGGCGGGGAGCGCGAACTAGCTGCCATACGCAAGGGCGTGGGCATGGTGTTCCAGCAATTCAACCTGTTCCCGCACAAAACCGTCGTCGAGAACATCACGATAGCGCCGATGCGTGTGCGCAAGAAGCCGAAGGCCGAGGCCGAAGCCACCGCATTCAAGCTGCTCGAACGGGTCGGCTTGTCGGCGCATGCCCACAAGTATCCGGGTCAGCTATCCGGGGGACAGCAGCAGCGGGTCGCCATCGCGCGGTCGCTCGCCATGGAGCCGCACCTGATGCTGTTCGATGAGCCGACGTCGGCGCTGGATCCGGAGATGATCGGCGAAGTGCTCGACGTGATGCGCGAACTCGCCGCAGACGGCATGACAATGATGATCGTCACCCATGAAATGGGCTTCGCCCGCGAGGTAGCTGACCGGGTCGTCTATATCGACCAGGGCACCATTATGGAAATCGGCAAGCCGGAGGCGTTCTTCGACCATCCGAAAAACGACCGCGCGCGGGCGTTTTTAGCGCGCGTTCTGAAGCACTAGCAGTCTTGTGACAATTCGTAGAAACAAAGCTCTGCAACGAGCGACGCGTTGTCGCTTTTCTGACATGCCAAATTCAAGAACCGGAGCGCGGTTGCACGAGAATTTCGGTTAGGGCAGACGGCAGCTTGCGCACAAAACACTGTATTAGCAGACAGTTCACTCGCGGCCATCTCGGTCGTTTTGCGATTGAGATAGACGTTCGCTTGGGGCGGAACGCGGGGCCGGGAAATGTTTTCCCGGCCGTCCTGGCGCGGCTGCGGCTAGCGTCGAATGGGTTGTCGCTCTGCGTGGCGGACAACCGTCTGGTAACGTCCTTCAGATTGACTTCGTCGGTCCGGCTTTTCTTTGGCGAAACCGTCTCGGCCTCGCAAAGCTAATGCTAATAATGTCCGTTGCAACCTATCTCTCACCCGACCGGTTGCGACGAGGTCAAATTGGCCTCGCGAGCTCCAAGTAGCGGCAAAGTGCATTTGCTAGCTGCATCTGGCGCGGCGTTCTGCACTCAGCTTGGAAGAGTACCGGGGACGACACCAGGACGCACACGCATTTCGCCCGGGACGTCGCTACGTTCAAGCGGTTGAGGCTGTAGAGGAACTCCATCCCACGCGGGGCATCGGCGGGGCTCGATGTTGCTGTCGAATAGATAGCGATCGGCGCCTCCTGACCCTGAAACTTGTCCACCGTACCGACCCGCGCGCCCGGCAAGCGCTTCTGAATCTCGAACACCTGGGCATTGAAAGGCGCGATTATGAGGAAGTCGTCGAGCGTCAACGGACGGACGTTCCCAAGGCGATCCGTCCAATCAGTGCCGACGGCGGTTACTTCCTTCACCAAGTCCGCAATGGCTTCCGCCTCTTCCGGCGAATTGCTCTGATTGCTGCTATGCACGACAGGCAGCCACCGCAAGCCCGCACCGGACAGGCGTGTCGAGCCACCAATCGACTGGCCCGCCAGCCCTTGGCGAGGACGGAGCTCCCCCGCGTAGAATAGCTCGGATGTGAACCCGCAGATGTCGGGGTGCAGCCGCCATGTTTCGTCGAGGAACAGGCCGCGGTCCGGCGGGATGGTTTGGGCGCCATCGAGGATGTGGTGGAGGGCGGACACGTCACACCCGTCAGGGTGGCTGCCCTGGATCGGCTGGTCGAGCTGCTGAGGATCACCGACGAGGACAAGCGTCTTCGCTGCCTGCGAGACGGCGAGCACGTTGGGGAGGGCCATCTGTGCCGCCTCGTCTACGAACAGCACATCGACCGCTTCAAATGCGTCAGGACGAGACCAGAGCCAAGCCGTCCCGCCGCCGACGTTCACGTCTTGGCCGATCGCCGCGATCAGATCTTCGCTCCGACGGGCGAATGTCAAGCGATGTTGGCCGTCCTCAACTTCATCAGCTTTATGGCCGCACTGGAGGTCGATTCCGAGATCGTCGGCTTCGTCGATGACCTTGTCTATGAGGTTTCGGATGACTTTGTGGCTATTTGCGGTGATCCCGACCGTCTTGCCCTGCCGGACGAGGGCGCAGATCATCTGCGCTGCCGTAAAGGTCTTTCCCGCCCCCGGCGGTCCCTGCACGGGCAGAACGCCTTCGCCGAGATGCTCCGCCAACCGTAGCGCGGCATCCAGTGTGCTCTCGCCGGCGTCCCTCACAGGATGCTCGCCGATGGGAGGTGGACGCCTTAACAGCAAATCTCTTGCGGCCTGGAACGGGCCTGGGCCTTCGACGCCGTTCGCCGCAACATATTCCCCAATGCGGAGGAGAGCTTCCGCGATGACCTCGGCGCCGACGACCTTGTGGGCAAAAATGGCTTCAGGATGAAGGCTGGCGGTGTCCTGACGCTTCTTGATATCGACGGTTCGTTCCTCGAGCGAAATCGCCTCCACTTTTCCGAACTTGTCGCCGCCGCAATTGCGGAGGTCTTCGCCACCGCGCAGGGATGTCTCCTGCCGAGCGTAGCTGTAGCGGTGAATAGGGGCGCGAGCTGTTCCGCCGATTTCCCCGACAAACACAAGGCCTGACAACCCCGCCCGCTCGTCGAGCAACTCTTCGGCCGACACTGCAGCAAGGCGGAAGAGCTCCCACCATGCAGCCTTGAGTTCCCGCCGATGCCAGTCCAGCAGATTGGCCAGCAACCAGCGCCCCTTCTGCTCGTCCGAGCGAACTGCGGGATCGTCGGGAATGCCATGCAGAAGACCCTCGATGACGGGAGCAATACGTGCGAGCCAGGCCGTGACGTTCTCGTTCGGTGCACCATCATCGCCCTCTGCAGGCCGCGGCACCTCCACGCCGGCGGCGATGAATTCGGTTCGTCGATCTTCGAGCCATGAGCGTAGGGCAGCCGTTGAGAGGCAATCGTCTTCATTGTAGCCGCGCACGGTCGCGCGGGTTTCCTCGCTGATGGACGCGACATCGCCGAGCTCGAGATTGGCCTGGAAATTCGTGAGCGCGCTGTTCGCCTCCGGGAGCGGCACCTGCCTTGCGAAGCCATAGAAGGGTTCGAGACGCTTGATGGAGTAGCTCTCGACACTGGCACGAACGGCGTGGCGAACTACCGAATAAAGGTCGACGAAGAGCTCCGCGCGCAGCATCCGGTCGATTTCGTCTTCTCGAGTGCCGTACCTTCCCATCAGACGCTTGAGGGCCGCTGGCTCATAGGGGGCGTAGTGGTAGATGTGCAAGTGCGGGTACGCCTCCCAGCGCGCCATGACGAAATCGACGAACCGCTCGAAAGCCTGTCGCTCTTCGGATCGGCTGAGAGCCCATTCGCCGCGATAAACGTTTTCGCCTTGATCGTCGCTGGACAGGTAGCCAAAGAGATATTCGAGACCGTGCTCTCCCACAAACGGATCACCTTCGAGGTCCAGGAAGATGTCGCCGTCGGACGGTTCAGGAAGGCGCGCCAGTCCGAACCCCGGCTCAATCTCAAGCATCTCGAATTTGCGCTGCCCCGTTTCCCGCGCCTCCACCTGCACGCGCGCCTGTTCCCGCACGCGCTGGTAGGAGCCGACTGACCCGCGTTCGGGACCCCAGGGAAGGGGCAGGGGAAGCGCTGCGATGCCAGCCATCGTCGAGGCGCCGTGTAGCCCGAACTCACTGGTTTGGACTTTCGTGACGCTGGCGATCAGCGAGGGGTGATCGTCCTCCCGCCTCTTGCCATCGCAGGTGTCGTGCCAGCGGCAAATGTCGCAGTGAGCGGTCGGGTCGGGATACGTGGCTGGAGCATTCTCCTGCTCGAGTGACTGCTCGAACCGACGCTTCGCTTGGCGATAATAGGCCGCATAGTCGGCGAAGCGGAACGTCTGCGGCACGAAATCGGACCACGGGGCGACCACATGCATGTGATCCGGCGCAAGGCCCTGCGCTCGTTCCAGCAGATCGGAATAGAGACAGAGCTGAAGTACCGTGCCGGCCTTCGTTTCCCGTGCAAGCTTCGTATCGAGCACCTCGTACGACCAAGCGCCCAGCTTGCTTGGCTTCTCCACACGCCGCAGGATATCGGCCCGACCGCCCCAACGGCCGTGACGCAGCGCTCCCTGGACGATGACCTCGGTGCCTGCTGCCATCAACTGGAGGGTCGCCTCAACGGCTGCGTCAGAGACGTCGATGCCGTCGATCCGCGCTGATCCCAATCCGCTGTCGATCAAATGCTGCACGAAGTTCTGTTCGTGCACGGCGCCGCGCTCGCGCAGAACCTCCAGCTGCGGGTCCCAGTAGGTTGGCTTTGTGAGCTGTCCCTGCGCAACGGCCCGATCAAGAACGCTCAGATGGTGGCAACTTAGATGGCCTACCAAGTCACTCGCGCTAAGCCGAAGTTCGCCTGCAACCAGCTGCATAACCGTGTCCCCCATTGCTGCCACGGAGCCTATTTCCATTCCCTGCCGTTAATAAACCCTAGCGGGAGAAACTTTCGCCGCGTAACGGTACACGGAAGCCGCAAGATAATGGGATGCGTGGTAATCGCGTGGTCGCCACGCAACGCTATTGGCTGGTTCTCTTTGGCGGTGATCACCAAAGAAGGCGCTCTTCGACGTCGAAATTGTTTGCCGTCGTCGGCAATCTTTGGTCGAAGACTGTCCGATACCCGCAGACCATGCCATGATGTCAGCGGAATATCCTGAGGGTCCGGGGGGACGACTATGGAATGGTTCCTGATCGGCGCGGCGTTGGTTGCGTGGCTGATCTATCTGGGACGCAAGCAAAGGCTCGCAGAAGAGGCGCCGCAGCGCTCACGCCGAACTATGCAGGAACGGTCTGCGCCGCTGAGCGAACGGACTGCGTCGCCGCAGCAGCCTTGGCAGGACCCACGATCTCGTCCTGGCAGGCGCTTCACAGATGGAAGCAACCAGTGGGAGCGGCGCCCGGTTACGGCAAGCGCACTCGTAGGCGATAGCGGTCGTCTGCCCAAGGCTCCGGCAAAATGGATACCTTCTGGAGAAGGCGTTCGGGTGGCAGGAGTCTCGATCAACTCAGGCATGTTCTATCTCGGAGCGTCCTTCACCGGGAAATCCGGAGCCGAGAACTGGCTGGTTGATCCAACTTGTCAGGTCGGGTCCATAAGAGGTGACCCTGAAGGCAGGACGTTGCCTTACTGGCCATCATACCATTCGATCTCCCCTGGAGCGCGCCGAACCTTCCTCGAATGGCTTGCAGGGGGCAGAAACGATCCTTCGATCGGCATAGGCTACGTTTTCATATTCTTCTATGGCCTCGAACGTCGTCTCTTCATCGACGAGGCTAGGAACGAGGCGCCGGCGATGGCCGCGGAGGTTCGGCGCCTACTTGCGCTCCATGGCGAGAACTATTCTTTCAAGGGCTACGCATCGAAGTTCTTGGACGTGGCGGATTTGATGGCGGACCCGGACATCTCCCGCCCGGCACTCTCTCCAGATCTGAAGAGCGGCTACGAGATGCCTCTGTCCGTAAGGCTCCATCTCGGACGAAAGCTAAGCTCCAAGCTTCCTTTCGACAGCACTGATGGGCTTCTTTGGGTACTGTCCCTTCCGGATACGCAGCTCCGCACGCCCGCAGCCAGATGCTTCGAGGAACTCGCCGAACTCTGGCACGTGCGGTTCACGTCGCGCTATCCGGACGGGCTGAAGGTCAATTCGCCGACGACCAAGATCAAAATCGAATACCGGGCGGCGAGCGGAGGCTTCGGGGGCAGGGTGGACCTGTCGGATAGCGAGCTCGGACCGCTTCCCGACGTCGCTGCCGTTTCCGCGCCAATCGATGGACTGAGAGACCTTCTCAACGCGTGCACCGACGAACTTGCGGCTTATAGCCGACTGCTCGGGAAGAAACCTGAGGCCAAGGGCACCGTCGAGGCCGCTTTCCTGTTGCCTAAGGAGATCCTGACGTCCGGCTCGGGGACCGGAGCAGCGGCGCTCAAGCGCGTTGACGATCTTTTTGGCGAACACAGGATCGCCGGGGTCAAGGTGACGCGACTGGCGCAAGCCTTGGGAATGGAAATCCCGCCCAAGGGAAAACTCGGCGCTGGCCTATGCAACCAGATCGGCGCCCTGATGGACAAGCTGGATGTTGGCTTCGAGCCGGACCGCAGATACGGCTCGCGCGGCCTGGAAGCCGACGGCTACATCCTTTTGTTCAAGGCGAAGGAAGGGGCTCCCGTGGACGGCGAGTCCTCCGCCTATGCTGCCGCCAGGGCTGTGGTAGAGGTGGCGGCGCTGGCGGCCGTTTCCGACGGAAGGGTCGAGCCCAGCGAATTCGAGTCGATCAAGGCGGACATCCGTTCGTTTCCCGGCGTGGGCGGCGTCGAGCGCGGGAGGCTGATGGCGTACGCCAGCACGCTTCTCAGGGACCCAGCGGCGCAGCAATCCGCCATCAAGAAGTTGCGCAACATCGGTGCGGATGCCCGCGCCAGCGCCGTCCGGGCTGCCATGTCGGCAGTCCTGGCTGATGGTCACGCGGCTCCTGACGAAGTGAAATTCCTTGAGCGGCTGTACAAGGCGCTCGGCTACCCGGTAGAGGACCTGTATTCCGCCCTACATCGAGGGGAGGTCGCGCTGGACGAGCCCGTCGCCGTCGCTCCGGAGACGCGGGCGACCGGCATTCCGATCCCCCCGCAGCCTCAAGCATCCCGCTCTGGCGGTGTCAGGATAGATCATGGCCGTTTGGAGCGGATCAAATCGGAGACCACGGCCGTGTCGGAGCTTCTTGCGGGCATCTTCATCGAGGAGGAGCCGCCGGCCCCTCCGCCTCAACTCAGGGAACCTGTGGCTGCGGAAGGAAAGTTCGCTGGTCTCGACGGCGCTCATGCCAGGTTGCTGAGCGTTCTGGCCGAGAGCGGCGAACTTGATCGGCAAGCCTTCGAAGACGAGGCACGGAAGCTTCGGCTGTTGCCCGACGGCGCGATCGAAACGATAAACGAATGGGGTTTCGACAGGTTCGACGAACCTATAGTCGATGGCGACGAACGTATTTCAGTCGCCGAGCATCTCAGGGACAAGCTGCAGCAAGCGAGGGTGGAAGCATGACGGCAGTGACGACTATCAAGACGCGCGACCGCGACGCCATCCTGCAGGCGCTCGCCGCCGGAGTCGTCCCGAAGACAGGACTTCGCCACGTGCAGGTCGGCCGTGCGGCCGAGGTGGGAGCTTTGGTACGGGATATTGACCGCATCTGCGAAGGCGGAGCTGCGATCCGTTTCGTGATCGGCGAATACGGCGCCGGCAAGACCTTCTTCCTGAACCTCGTGCGCCTGGTCGCACTCGAGCGCAAATGCGTCACGATCCACGCCGACCTCGCGCCGGACCGCAGGATTCATGCGACGGCAGGCCAGGCGAGGGGACTTTATGCTGAAGCCGTCCGCAACATGGCGACGCGCACGCGGCCCGACGGCGGTGCATTGCCAAGCGTGGTGGAGCGCTTCGTTACGGACTGCATCCAGGAGGCGGGCCAAGCGAGCGTGCCGGTTGATCGCATCATCGACCAGCGTCTCGCGCACCTGCAGGAACACGTCGGCGGCTACGACTATGCAACAGTGCTTAAGGCGTACTGGAGAGGAAACGAGGAGGGCGACGAGATTCTCAAGGCCTCGGCCCTCCGGTGGCTGCGCGGGGAATACTCCACGAAGACGGAGGCACGCCAAGCGCTTGGCGTCCGAAACATCATCTATGACGACAACGTCTATGATTCCCTCAAGCTGCTGGCCGCGTTCGTGAAGCTTGCAGGATACGCCGGGCTGTTCGTCGTCTTCGACGAAATGGTGAACCTATACAAGCTTCAGAGTTCCCAGGCGCGCAACCAGAACTTCGAGCAGATCCTGCGCGTGCTCAACGACGTGCTGCAGGGCACCTTCGGCGGCTTCGGGTTCGCGTTCGGCGGCACGCCGGAGTTCCTCATGGACACCCGCCGCGGCCTGTACAGCTACTCCGCCCTGCAGTCCCGCCTGTCCGAGAATGCGTTCGCGACGAACGGCCTGATCGATCTTTCCGGTCCGGTGCTTCGCCTCCAAAGCCTCACGCCTGAGGACCTTCTGATCCTTCTTTCAAATATCCGAGCAGTGTTTGCCTCCGGCGATCCAGACAAGAATCTCGTCCCCGACGAGGCGCTCCCAGCGTTCATGGAGCATTGCAACAAGCACGTCGGCGACGCCTACTTCAGGACGCCCCGGAACACGATAAAGGCGTTCGTGCAGTTCCTGGCAATCCTTGAACAGAATCCTGGAACGGAATGGGCGAGCCTGGTGGGCCGTGTCGACGTCGCGCCGGATGCCGAAAGCTCTTCGGCAGACGAGAGCGAGGGCGAAACCGAGGGTGGGGACGAGGATCTTGCCACCGTCAGGCTCTGAGGCCCCCTCCGGATTCGACAGGCTTCATGAAACGATCCGGCGCTGGATTTGGGAGCGGAAATGGGAAGAGCTCCGCGACGTCCAGGACAAGGCGATCGACGCGATCCTAGGCGGCCGGAATGATGTCCTGATCGCGGCCGCCACGGCGGCCGGGAAAACGGAAGCCGCCTTCCTGCCTGTCCTGACCAAAGTGGCTGCGAGGACCGAGCCGGGCGTGTCGGTCCTCTACGTCAGTCCGCTCAAGGCCCTGATCAACGACCAGTTCCGTCGCCTGGACGATCTGTGCGAGCGGATGGAGATCGACGTCGTGCGATGGCACGGGGACGCGCCGCAAGCCGCCAAGCAGCGGACAAGACGCGACCCCAGCGGCGTCGTCCTGATAACTCCGGAATCCATTGAGGCGATGCTCCTGCGTCGTCCGGGCGATGCAAAGAGGATGCTCGGCGCATTGGACTTCATCGTCATCGACGAACTGCATGCCTTCCTGAGCGGGCCTCGCGGCCTCCATCTGGCAACGCTGCTGCGGCGGCTGGATGCGTTGTCCGCGGAACCGGCAAGGCGGATCGGGCTTTCCGCCACGATAGGCGACCTATCCGTTGCCGCCGGCTGGCTGCACCCGGCTTCGCCTTCGTCCGTTTCGATCGTGGAGTCCTCGACCGACTCGCCTGAGCTAAGGCTCCAGGTGCGGGCATACGCGGATGGCGAGGACGCCGAAGAAATCGACGGGCTGGAGGCGGAGGAGAAGCCTGTCGCACTGGACTTCATCGCCGACCACATGTTCGCGACGCTTCGTGGAGCGAACAACCTTGTATTCGCCGGGTCACGCAAGCGCGTGGAGGCCCTGGCGGACAGGCTGCGGACGCGATCGGAGAATGGCGGCGTCCCAAATGAATTCTTCCCCCATCACGGCAGCCTATCGAAGGAGTTGCGGGAAGAACTCGAAGACAGGCTGAAGCAGTCCAACCTGCCCACGACAGCGGTCGCGACGACGACGCTGGAACTCGGCATCGATATCGGATCGATCAAGTCGGTGGCCCAGGTCGGGGCGCCCCGGTCGGTCGCATCGCTCCGCCAACGTCTTGGACGCAGCGGCCGGCGGCGCGGCGTTCCGGCAATCCTTCGCATGTACGTGCGGGAACGAAATCTCGGGCCGGATTCCGACCCACTCGATCATCTGAGGTTGGAGACTGTGCGTGCAGTTGCGACTGTGCGCCTGCTCGTCGCGAAGTTCGTCGAGCCGCCTTCCCTCGTCGACGGCATCGCGACGGTCGCGCTTCACCAGACGCTCTCCTTGATCACTCAGGAGGGCGGGCTACGCGCCGATCGCCTCTTCGACGCGATATGTTCGGCTGGTCCGCTATCCGTTTTGGGAAAGGGCGACTACGTCGAGCTCCTGCGAGCGATGGCATCGCAGGACAATCGGCTGCTTGAGCAAGCGCCCGATGGGACAATTATGCTCGGCGAGATCGGAGAGCGGCTCACGGCTGGCCGCGACTTCTACGCGGTGTTCTCGACGGACGAGGAGTGGCGCATCGTCTCCGGTGGCCGGACGCTCGGCACCATTCCGATCTCCAATCCGGTCGCCGTCGGGGTAGTCATTGCGTTCGCGGGGCAACGCTGGCGCATCGCATCGGTGGACGACCGCAGCAAGGTGCTCGAGGTGGAGCGGCATCGGTCTGGGAAGATTCCAAAGTTCGACAACGTGATGAGCGAGCCTGTCCACGACAGGCTGTCGGCCGAGATGCGGGCGGTACTGGAAGGCGACGACATTCCCGCTTATCTCGACGCGGCCGCCGCTGACTTCCTGCGCCAGGGAAGGGAGGCCTATCTGGAACTCGGACTGCGGCAGATCAGATTCCTGCCAGCAGGGAAGGATACGCACGTCCTGAGCTGGAGAGGCACCGAAGCCAATGCCGTTCTCGCCTTCACGCTAGTTTCAGCGGGTCTTGAATGCGTGGTGCATGAAGTCGGCGTGACAGTCCTGGAGACTACGCCTGAAGAAGCTGAGGCGGTCCTTCGGCAGGTAGCCGAGCGCCCGCCGGACATTCAGTCCATTTCGGCGTTCGTCGAGAATATCGAGACAGCGAGATTTGACGGACTGGTGCCTAAGCCCCTTTTGAGGAAACTATGGGCAAAGGCGCGGGCGACCATAGGGAAGGAGATCGGCGCCATCGCGGCTGAATTGTCGGATCGGCGCCGCTGAATCCAAAAGGGTGCCAGAACGATCTGATGGAGGGTTCTGGCAAAGTGGGTTCGTCTGGGGAATAGCGACCTGTCGAGACCGACCACTAGCCTTGCAAAGCGTGCCTTGCTGCCTCTACCCCTGTCGTCGATGACCGGAACCCGTGCCGCCGTCAGAGCTGCCGGCGCCGGAACCTCCCTTTTGGGGAAGATGCCCGGAACCCGTGCCGCCATCAGAAGTGCCGCTGCCCGATCCTCCGTCTTGCGGAAAATGACCGCTGCCTGCGCCGCCATCTCCAAAGCTGGCGCTTACGGCTTTAGCGTACAGTTTTTCCGTAGCTGTATCTGGGGTTGTCAAATGAAGTCGAACGCGCGGATACCTTCGCCCCTGGAATGTCGCAAATCCCAGTGGCTCGTAGCTGTGAACGCGCTGCTCTCTGACTGTTAGCCAATCTTCGTCGCTGGCTGGGTCCGCGAAATGAAACGCATCGCCCTTGCCTGGCTTTACAACTCCGGTCACCGATAAGCCAGATCGATTGCCAAGCGCTGCAAACATCCTGGCGGCTGAAAACTTGGCGGCGGGATAGTTATTTTCATGCTCAGACATCGAGGTTCTCCGAAAGTTGTTATCAAGAGTCCTTTTACATGATCTCGGTCTTGCTACCATCGACGAATCGTAGAAGGCCTATAGTAGAAGGGTTGGCCAATTAGTGCGGGGACCGCAATGTCGAAGGATTCTAGCAGATTCTGGGCAATATGTTCTAACTTCTTATTGCTCTGTGCGCTCATGTTCGGTTCAGCCCGCTGCGCGGCGGTCGATGCGGTTTCGCCCCGTGCAACGACCTTTAACGACCAAGCAGACACTTTCCGAAATCGAATGATCTTGGAGAACGTCGTTCGCGCGGCCTACGCCGAGCCTCTGCAGTTTTCGAACCTCTCGGGAACAACCGGAATAAACTCGCTAAACGGGACCGCCGGAGCGACCATCCCGTTCCCGTTCCGAGGTGGGCACGCATCGCCGTTGCCGCTGCAAACGATCAGCGCCAACATCAGCTCCCAGGCATCTCTGTCAAACAATTTTTCTTCCTCGTCGCAAGACGATCAAGATTTTTACCAAGGCCTGCATAATCCTCTCTCGGAATCCACCCTGTTTTCCTTCATTCAACAAGGGTACGAACCCCGGATTGTCTTTGGCTTGTTGGCATCCGACTTGATATTTTACAATGAGAAGGGAGAGGATATTATCTCTAACGATCCAAAGCGATGGAGAGATGGCTACTTGCCTTTCCAGCAAGTTGTCGATCTGCTGGTTTCCGATGGAGGGATGAACATTGAAGACATCTCTACGGAGAAGCAAATCGGCCCGTCACTTTCTGCGGCCAGATTGGAACAGCCGCAAGTGCTTGCCGCGCTCCTTGCCCCAGCCGATAAGGCGCCAAGGGTCTCGATGAAGAACGGTCGCTATAGTTTGGTAAAGGATACATCCCAGTTTAGGGTTTGCTTCCGACCGAGAACGGCGAACGGGCAAATAGACTTTGGTCAAGTCACCGATATCGACCGATTTAGGTTTCTTCGAAACTTTAAGATATCTCCCTCCGACATATGTGGGGCGAAACAGAAGGAAGAGAGCAAGGACGCGAACAAAGTCGCGATAAAATTTCATCCCAGGTCGGCTGCGGCTGGCTTTATCTACCTTGGAAAAATCGCCGCATACCAATTGGGCCTCAATCCCGACGTTGGGCGCGAGGATACTGGCCTCAGAACAGACGCCACCAACCGATATTTTCTCTTCAAGGTGGACCGGAACCCACCGCCACCTGAGTGGCTTACGGTTGCACACGAGGGAGCGTACTACGGCATTGGCCTGGATCCCCGGGGATTGCATGACGGATCAAGCCGCATCTTGGCTCTCCTTAAAGATTTGATGGCTCTTGAAAGCGTGGCGAAGAGCCAGCCGGCGCCGCTCGTGGCGACACTCGTCGGCGGCTAATTTGGTGAAGGTGAAGTGAAACCGTTCGGATGCGTTATCGGGGCATCCGGTAGTTATGACGTTGGACTCGCTGGAACGCTCTCTCGGCTTCCAGCCTTCCCAATAGGGCTTCCTTGCGCCTGTCGTTGGCGGCGGTGTCCGCCTCGGTCTGGGTGATCGGGCGGGCAAGGTCGGCATCGTTGTAATACCGCCCCTCTGTGAACGGCGATCCTGGCGGCGCGAACTTCACCTTGTAGATGAGGAACCCCATCAAGCTCTCGCCAGTGAGCCGCCTGATGTCGTCCGGGAGGTAGACCTCCTTGTAGGCTTGCATGAAGTCGACGCCCTGCCTTTCGGCTGATGGCTCCGGCAGCTTCGTAATTGCCAGGTCGAGCTGGTCGGCAGGGACGCCCACCATGACCCGGTACGAATGCCTGGAGTTCGAAACCGTCAGTTCCCAGAAAGGCGGAAATCCCGGATCGTAAAACTCGTTGCGCCGGAAATGGACGATGAAGTTACGAGTATGTCGGGTTCCTTCTTGGCCCTCTACTCCATTGTTGTTGCGCCTTCGGCCCATGTCCGCCCTATCCTCTCGCTCGTTCCAGCCATTGTCGCGGGCGGACCTGCAAGTTTCAAAGCGGCCATCAATTTTGACGATACCCCCCTTGGAAGGGTGCCTCGTCCTTCCACCAGTGTCGGTTCTGGCTGCCGGCGAGACGGACAGTTGTCACGAACACTTTTACAACCAAGTTTGAGGTATCTCCCTCCCGGAAATCAAACTGGAGGGTGTGATTTGAGTTCAATTTGGTCTACCGCGCGCTGGGGACGTGACAGATCTTTGGATTCCGACCCACCAGGGTGGAGATCGGTCTTTCAGCAGGACTATGACCGACTTCTGTTTTCGACTCCGGTCCGGCGGCTTGCCGACAAGACTCAAGTTTGGCCCATGGAGGAAAACGATGGGGTTCGAACCCGTCTTACCCATTCGCATGAGGTGGCCAATCTCGCCCGGTCTATCGGATCGAGAATAGCGCTCGATAAGGGCACTTCATTCTTCGGCGCAGACCTACATACGCACGTCCAACCCGTCCTTCTGGCAATTGGATTAGCCCACGACCTGGGCAACCCACCGTTTGGCCATCAAGGGGAGGCCGCCATCGGCAAGTGGTTCTCCCAACGCTCGGACTGGATCTTCACTCACGAGATGGAGGGCCATGAAGCGCAACTGGAGAAACCAGTACCACCCCACTTACACCGGGAATTCCTCAAGTTCGACGGCAATCCACAAGGGTTCCGCTTGGTGACACGTCTACAGACGAACGTCGATCATGCGGGTCTCCACCTAACTGCAGGTACACTCGCCGCCCTGCTGAAATACCCGGTGAGTGCCAGCAACATCGACCCGGACCACCTGGTGAACAAGAAATTTGGATACTTTGAATCCGAACGCGAGATTGTGGATTGGGTCCGTGCCGAAACCGGAATGGCCGAAGGGGAACGTCATCCGCTCACTTGGATCATGGAGGCTTGCGACGACATCGCGTACAGCATCCTTGATGTGGACGACGTCATGAAAAAGAAGATCATATCTCCTGACGACGTCTTAGCGATCCTCCTCCACGACCCGCGCAGCTCATCCTCCGGGGCGGTGATGAAAACCCGAGACAGGTTTACAAAGGTTCAGGCAAGCGGGAGAGACGCGGACGTGGCGCGGGACATCAAGATCGGTTACCTCCGGGCCTACCTCATAGAGGAGCTGATACAGGAGGCGAGCAAGAGCTTCGTGGCCTCGTCAGACGCCATATTGGCCAAAACCCATGATACGCCACTTATGGAGGACGTGGCGCTTTGCAGTGCCCTCAAAGACGTGGCAAAAAAGCACGCGTTTGCAAACCCGTCTGTCCTTAAGATGGAGGCTATCGGAGCCGCGGCGCTAGACGGCCTTATGACGTTCTTCTGGCGTTCGATCAGCGACAGAAAGGATTTTGACGACATTGGGTCACGGCGGAATGGCGCCTTGGCAAAATACGGCTGGTCCATTGTGAGTTCGAACTATATTGAAGAGGCAGGCCGAAGCGGTTTAGGCTCAGGGGATGCATCGGCGATGCGGTATCGCGAACTGCATCTGCTGACGGATATGGTGTCGGGCATGACCGATTCATTCGCGTTGAAGTTGTGGAAACAGATAAAGGAAATCCCGGAGTGACGGTCGCAGCAGAGCAGCGGATCGTGAAGCGGAGAATGGATGAGTACCTTTGGTGGGAAAAATCCACGACAAACGTGCGTCTGCGCTCTTTGCTTAAGAAGCATTTCCTTGATTTCGAGCGCGTTGCGATTGTTGGCGGGATGGTCAGGGATATGGCCCGAGCCGGCAGGCGAGGGTTTCATTCCGACATCGACTTGGTGATACAGGCGCCGGCCGCCGCCGTTGCCCAGGTGGCGGCAAGGAATGGCGCTCGGCGCAATCAATTCGGTGGTTATTCCTTCGTTGAGGAAGGGTGGAAGCTGGATTTCTGGGCCTTGGAGACGACTTGGGCGGCTAGGGAAGGGCACGTCGAGGTCAAGCGTCTGGAGGACATCACACGTTGCACCTTCTTTGATTGGGATGCCATCCTTTACGACCTGAAAGAGCGAAAGGTAATCTGCGGAGACTCTTATCTGGACGGCGTCCGACGGGGAAGAATGGATATCTGCCTGCTACCCAATCCCTCCTATCTCGGAAATCTGTACAGGGCCGTTCAACGGATTCTCGCATGGGATTTGGAACCGGGCCCCAAGCTGAGAGCTTTCTTAGACGAGCATCTCGACGACGATGGGTTTCAGGGCCTCGTTCGAGAAGAGAGCAAGCGCTGCAAACGGACTTTCCTCCCTATGTTCGGGGACGCGCAGACGTTGCGTCGGTTGCTGGCTAGCAAGGACGATCGGACGCGGATCGCTACTGTGTATGCGAAACAGATGAGCCTCCCTGGGATGGCCCACTGAGCGATCGGGATTTTCTTTGCAGCGCTGATTTTTCATAAGACCACATCGACTGTGACTGGCATTCGGATCGGTCGACCAGGTCTCGACTGTAGAAGAAGGCGCCCACGACAGCGGGATCGAGCACGGCTTCAATGCCGGCCAGGCGAAGAATCAAACGAACCTTCTTGTGGTGCATTCCGGTCTTTTGGCAAAGTTCGCCTAGTGAGACGAAGCGTGACCTGAACGCCTCTGCGCTCTCCCTCGAGATCACCGGGATCATCCGCCTTGCGTCGGGACTGAATTCCTCAACGAGCATGAGGTGGCCGGCCTCGATAAGCCTGTTCACGACACGCTCATGCGTACCGGGAAGGAACGCCTCGGTCTCTGCCTTAGTGAGATTGGTGCGTGCTCCGCCCGAACGCACGATCCGCGTCACCTCGTCGGCGTCGAGCAGCAACGCCATGTAGTCATGCCTACCGGCAAGCCGTCCTTTCCAGGCGAGCTTTCCCGTGAAGATCATGTCCAGGAGGTCGGGAATGGTGCAGGTGGCCGCACGGCGGGCACCAGTGACGTCAACCTGACGTTCTGTCGGCTCGGAAATCTCCTGGGAGCCGTCGAATAGTCGATCTCGCAGTGCCTCGACATCGGCCTTCGAGAAACGGCGCTTTGCGTTCCGCCTGCTGCCGGTCCCGGCCAGCCCGACCAAGTATCCCCGCGCGACCAGGTCCTTCAGGTGAATCCGGGGAACGCCCAGCAGACGCTCGACTTCCGGCGCGGTGAGCGCACCCTTCAACTCGGCGACAACGCGGCTTACCTCCTCGGATTTGACAAGGATGCGATGGTCCATCATGCCGGAATGATCGGCAGCCTCGTCGACGCCCATTCGAGCAAAAAGCCGACGGATGCTCAACGCATGCATCCCGGAATCTCGGGCAGCGGTTCGGACGGTGTGAACCTTGCGCTTGCCCGCGACCTCGCCAAGAACGTCGGTGCCGGGCTCGATCGGCATGGTCTCGAGAGCGAATGTGCGCACGGCGTCGCGGAGCTTGCCGTAAGCCGGATCGGCGACGGTCTTCTGCAGGAGCCCGTAGGCATAGCCATAGGTGTCGCGGGGCCCCCAGACCCCTCGCGTCGATGCCTGTCCGCCGTTGAGCCTTTCCAAGAGAGTGCGCAGGGACTCCTCGCCAGCGCTGGCGATCCGAAATCCTTCGTCGGCAGCCAACGCCCAGTCCGACGTCGCAAAGCTCGCCACCCGGACCTTCGGCTGGTGCAGCGACGATACGCCGAGCGCTTCACAGAACGGAGCCGCGACGTAGAGCGGGAGGTCGTCGAGCCAGTTCTCGCGGGAACGAAGGCCGCGCAATCGGTCCTGAAGCCAGATCTGGAAGGGGGAGGAGGCTGCAGACACAGCATGTTCGGCAGCCTGCCGCAGAGTAGGAAACAGGGTTTCCATAGTGCCACTGAAATCGAACGGGGCGAAGGGTGTGCGCGTGGGGTTCGTCGTCGTGAGAAAGACATCATGCCGGGGACAGGAGCGGAAATGTGAAAGCGTCCATTCGAGCCGGAGCCAAGGCCTGCTTCGTGCTGGTCCATCATATTGGCTCATATCCTCAAGGGTGCATCGCGGGCAGTACCGAAAATACGTCCGGTTGACCGCCAAACGCATGACGGTTTCGCCTGCAACCTCGTACAGCTTTTCGGTCTTGCCGACGGGTGTGTACCGAAGCAGGCGCTCGGGATCCGCCCGTCCGAGAGTGGCGACGTCCCGTACCGCCGAGGCGAGGCCTAGATCCAGGCTTCGCTGCCGGATGCTCATGTCGCGAAGAAGGTCTTTTAGGGATCGGCCATTCAGCGCAGCGAGGCGGGACGCGAACCCGGCCGCAGGCTCCAAGTCCTCAAGCTGGTAAGCGAAACCTAGCGGTCCGAGAACCCAACCGTTCGTCCTCACGATCACTTGTCCTCGATCAAGAAGAGGCCCGGCTCAAGGCGCTCCCAGTCGTCAACGAGGAAAGGGTTCATGTGATCGAATCCACGGGCCTGCGAATGGTCGATGTATGCATAGGCGAAGTGGTCGCGGGTGAGGGTGGATGCGCTCCTCAATGCAGCCTGCTCGATCCCCGCGAGGACCACCTGTGCGATGCGGCCATACCGATACCTGGCAACGTGGGCGATGCGGTCTGGAAGGTCGCTCTCGGTGACTGCGCGATGGCCAAGTCCCACCGCGTCGCACATGGCAGTGACAATGTTGAGAATCAGGATACGCTCCTCAGGAAGCGTGACGTCTGGCAGGTGCAAATGACGTGACCGTCGCTCGACCTGCTCGTCGAGTCCCGCAAGCGCGTTGATGCCGGGCATCCCAGACATAAGAAAGCTTACTGGCCACGGTTTGTAGTTCATTACTCCCTTGATCGCTTTCCTGATTGAATCCCGCTCCTTGTCCGATTCAGTGAGTTTCAACAGGTGCTGCGTCTCGTCGATATGGATGAGCAGCTTCTTGCGCAGGTGCAATTGCTCGGGCAGGATGTCCCAGACCTCGCCCTGCTCTAGTTTCCGAGTGATCTTGTATCCGGCCTCCTTCAGGATGTTCAGACCCAGGAACTTGAGAGTCGAGGGTCCCATCAACGTATGGGTGACAACGGGCTTGATAAGGCCGTACGATCTCTGGATCGGAGCCAGGGTAGCGTTCTCCGCGAGCATGCGCTCGACGAGCGCGGTCTTGCCGGCGCCGCTTTCCCCGGTGACGAACAAGACGCGCCCGTCGTCTCGCCGGCCAGCTTTCTTCGCGAGCATCATCGCGACGAATCGAGAAAGAAGCTTTTTGGCACCCTGGTCGCGTCCGCACGGGACATAAACGCTCTTGGCCAGTTCGAGGGCCGCTTTGACGCGCTTCTCCTCATCGGTCATGCGTTCCGACACTGCGTCGAGAAAGTCGTCGTCGGACGCAGCGTCACTCCATTCCGGCGCGGCCTCGATGTCTTCGGTGGCAGTCATTTGTCTTCTCCCTCATAGAGGTTCAAGCTTCCGCCGAAAGGCTTGGACTTCATTCCAGCGTCATGCCTTTGTAGCGTTGTGGATTGGTCGGGCTCGTCGCGCTTGGACTGGCGTCTCTTTGCTGTCGTGACAAGTTCGCCCACCTGCTCGCCATCCGTCTCCTCGGCATACTGGTCGGGACCAAGCGCCGCCTGAGCGGCGAAGCGGATACGCTTCTCAAGCATATCGAGGGCCTTCTCGGTGACCACGTGGCTCGGGATCGCCGCCCTGTCCATGACACCCCTGGACAGGTCCAGGAGATCCCGGTGTGCGCTGATGCGGATAGGCCTTCCCAACTCCTCCTCTTGCTTTAGGAGGTCACGGACAGCGCGTTTGCCGAGCAGGTAATCGGCCAGCGTTTTACCTTTGAAATTTTGGTCGACAGCAGGGACCCTTAGGAAGTGCTGGTTCTCGGGGATGCCTTGGAGCCGTCCCCGGATATGCTTGGGGATCAGGACGTATAGATGGCCGAGATCCTCGGGCTCGACGATGGCGTCGACCTTCTTCTGGCCGACCTTCATGTGAAGCTCCGTCAGCTCCATTGAGTTGTACGAAATACCGACGGACTCCACTCCGTGCTTTGTGATCGACCGCTGCCTGCGCGTCAGCCCGAAGGCCACGACCAGCTGTTCGTCCGAGGGAGAAGGCGGCAGCCCCTGTTTGGCGAGTTCCTCCCACTTTGCATAGGGAGTTCGCCCCTCGAGGCCGCGATGCGGTCTCATGTGGTAATGGTCGACAATGAACCTGATGAGGCTTCTGTAGAATTCCCCTACGGTCAGCGAGGCGAGCTGTTCTGCGGGATAATCGCCCTGTTTCACGACGTTGGAGAAGGAACGGCCCGCGAAATAGCGGCAGAGCCGCTTGATGACCCTGAAGAACGCTTCGATCGTGCCTCGCTTGCGCGGATCTTGCTCCGGCACGACGCGGGGAACGCTGACCCTCGAAGCCGCCGTGTCGAATTCGCTGCGAAATACGGGGCCGCCGTCCGTGGCCACGTTGAGCGGGCGACCGTGCATGTGCCAGGACGCCGTTGCTCCCGCAGCATTGGCAAGCGCGCTCTTGTCGATCATGACCGACCTGAGGGCACTCTTCGTCGCGGCGGTGGAGGGAGGGCCGAACGCGAGGTTGAAGCCAACGATGGCTCGCGACGCGCAGTCGATCCCTGCCGTGAAAGTCGTTCGGATACGCGGCACGAGGCTGCGTTGCTTAGGCGTCAACGATTTCCAGAATTTCGACTTGGCAACGAGCGTGTGGAGATCGACCTCCCAGTCGTCCATCTCGACGCGCCCCAAAGCCTGCGTGACCTGCAATCCCTTGCCGACCGGCGCGTATTTCCGAAAAGCGTAGTCGAGTCCTTTGCGGCCGGCGTCCACCATGAACGGATCAAGCAGGTGGATCTTGCGCCGGACGGCATTGTGGCTCGCGTACACGTGCTGGTGTTTGGGCAGCCTCTCGTTGATGTCATACAGGGCAAGGTCCACGTTCTCGCAGATGTCGGCCATCCTGGGCTGCAGCAGATTAGCAAATTTCCGGACCTCGATCGCAATCACGTCGGCTACGCGAGGGTCCAATTGGTTGCGGTTGCCGCATTCGGAGTAGTGCGGACGCAGGCTGTCCATGCGGCAGTTGCCGTTGATGAAGCGCGCCAGCCATTTCTTCAGACCGGAAGGGCTTGGATAGTCAAAAGCCTTACGAACCTCACCCTGAATTCTTCGCCCAGGGCGCCTGCGTTCTCCGAAGGTGTCAAGGTACCATCGATCCATTCGATCGCGGTTCTCCTCAATAAACCGGGCGAAGTCATCGATGATGCGGCGTGGGCGCCAATGCCCCTGCACGTTCGCGGCGGAGTCCAGGAAACGGACACACCATTCCTTCTTCCATGCGAGAGTCCTGAGTTCTTCCTCAGATAGGTCGGTCAAGTCGGAGTCGTCGAACCGCACGCGCAGGATGGCCAAGGCCTTCGAATAGTGGCCCTCGTCGATCCGGATACGGTTCGACCGGATCAGTGCGTTGATCTCCTTGTCGGACTTCGTGACGAAGTAGTCTTCCGCAATCAGGTCGCCTGTCACGGGCTGGAGCACATGCGTGTCCTTGACCTTCCGCTCCACCCTGAAGGACTGGCCATCGATGAGCAGCCGATCGTGTCGGCCGAACAGATGGGCTCTCTCGGCTCTTGTTGCCGAGGCAGGATTCAATACTTTCATGCCTCCCCCCTTTTTGTTGTTTTCCTTTGCCGTATCAACCTTCCGTGATGAATAGATTAACGGCGCCCGTGCTGGGCGCCGTGGTTCACAAGGATTGCTTGATCGCCAAGCCGGACGTTGGCAGGGATCACAAGGAGGCCCTTCTGGATCAAGGTGACGGCCGCCCGCCAGCCTCGATTGCCAAGTCCGCTTGCCTCGACGATCTCATCGAGCGAAACCTGAGAAGGCAGCCTTCGCAAAAGGGCAGCCACGATCGACTGACCCTCGAAGTCGTAGTCGCCTCCGCAAGCCAGGATGTCCTTGGCGTTCTCGATTTGCGTGAAAGTCAGGTCCTTCTCGGTGAAGATGCGGAATTCATCAGCGATGCGGTCCCCCACCTGCTCGGATGCCAGCCGAAGCGCTTCTCGGAGATCCTCGTCGACGTCGATCTGGTACTTCACGGCGTAGGCGATCCGGCTGCCCGATTGCCGCTGGATGAAGTCGATCCAGTGGATGCGCCTCAGCCCATGCTGGAAGTATTGGACCTTCTGCTGCTCGCGCAGCTCCAGCGTCTCGGGTTTTGCGAGAAGAAAGTACGCTACCGATTCTTCAAGGCCACTCTCGTACCAGACCCTCCGCATGCGGAACGGATCGGTGACGAAGCCCACCTTGGAGTCGCGCTTCTTCGGCTGCGGCACGCGGTCAGCGATGCTGTCCTCGATTTCTAGGGCAGGGGCGTCCCGGCCCCAGTCACGTGAAGAGTCATCGGTATGGACAAGCCCCCAGCCGAGGTACGGATGCTCTTCAACCGGTGGGCGACGACAGGTCCGTGCCCGAGCTGGAATCCGTGGCTGTAGTTCTTCAGGGTTTCGGCGAGCAGCAGGTTATGACAACGCATTTCTATTCCCTTTCCTGGTTCGAGGCATGCGCATGCCGGCGAGCGGCGAAGCACCCGCAAGCCAACGGGAAGGCGGAAGAACACGGGCAGTTGCGCGGCCAACGCGACCGTCAGGTCGCGAAGTCCTCACGCGCGATGCCACTGAGTGACCGCCTCGCCGCCGTTCGATAGTGGAGGGACCAAAAAGCCGGACTTGATGCCCGGCAGAACATACCGGGGCCTCAGCCCTGAGCTTCGCGGGCCATCCGCACAGCTATCGATATGTTCATCATCAACATAGTCTGTCCTTGTGGGCGGATCTGATCAGACAGAACCGCGAGCGGGGCAAATACGGCGCCGACGCGGACCCCGTCAAACGCTTTCTGAAAACCGGTTTGTTCTTTTAGCGAACGTGGTTAACGGCGTGCGGCAAACGCGAGGGGCGTCAGTGGAAGGCAATCAAATTCTGATCGGCTAGTGATCCGGATCCGTCGAGAGCGACAGCGACAGGAGCCGTTGACGTGTGCGAACTGACGTCCGACCCTTGGCGAGTTCGCACGTCAAGGGGAGCGAGAAAAATGACCGACGGCAGCCGAAAAATCTACATTACGAGCGAGGCGAAGAAGCTCGAAATTCTTGCCTCGCTCGAATTGTCGGGAAGCGTCCGCACCCTGGATCGCCTCCTCCGGACCAGTTACGCCGACCTGGCGACATCCACCTCCGAAGAGGTCAGGGCGAAATACGCGCGGTGGCTGGAAGTGGCCCAGACGGGGCTGGCGATCGAAGCCGAATGGGGCGAGGGCGCGCTCCTTGATCTAAATGACCCGATCTTCGTCGACATGCGCGCGCGAGGCGATATGAATCCGGTCCGCGTCAGGAATGCGGAGGCGTATGCCGCCGCTCATCCCGGGCGCAAGTTCAGTTCTCCGAGCATCTTGTGAGCGTCGCCCTGCTTGCCGACAAAGGTGTGCCGCTCTTTGGTTCTGTCGGGAATCAAAATGAAGGTTCCCTTCTCCTCGTCGGGCGTCTCATACGGCCTTGTGACGTGATAGATTTCGCCATCCGCACCCTGATCAACCAAGCGCTCTTCGTACTTGACGGCGTTGTCGGCTTCGTCGTTTTCATTCTCGTATTCAGGATGTTGCATAGGCATAATCAAGCTCCCCCTTAAAGACTTACACCTCGCAACCGGTAGCCTGTGAAATCTTGCGGTTTCGTTATCGCGCCTGTTGGATCAAGGGGTTCGCGCGGCACCCCATCCGATAACCATGTTATGACCGCCGCTCTCGCCGAATGCTCCGGCGAGTTGGACAAGCCTACGCCACCAACGACAAGCTTGGCTGGATCCCACCGCGGACCAGCGCTGCGGTGATTGGGATCAGGCAAAAAAGATATTGACTCCCTGCGGTTTGTTCACTATTTGTTCCGATCATGAAAATCATCGCGCACCTCATACGCTGACCGTTCCGAACCCGCTCTTCACGGGTATTTTCGAACGAGTCCGCAGGTGCAGCAGTGACCAGCCTTACATACCCGACGAACGATGTCCTCGAAGCCGCGCTCTGCCGCGCGCAGTCGAACGTCTTCTTGCCACGGGGAACCGTCCGATGCCAGGGACCGCCAGCCTTCCGGACACAGCTGGCACGCGACCTTGGTTGCCTTCTCGACGTTGACGATGAAGTGGACGCCTGGTCGTGCCTTCCGGCCACCCTCGGTCCTGGAGAAGGCACGCACATTCCTGATTTCCTGATCAGGCGCGGACGCCGGCATACCCTTGTCGACGCGGGTTCGGGACCGGGACACCCTTGGCTCGAACACGCCGCCAGGGAACGTGGTTGCGACTACCAGGCATGGTCTAAATCTTCCATCCGGGATGGGTTTCGTCTCGCCAATGCAAAGGACCTGCTGAGATACGCCCGATGGGAATGCCCCTTGGGCGACCGCATTCGGTTGCTTGGAGCGCTGGATGAGGCCGGCTCCGTGTCCGTAGGGGAATGTCTCGCCGCCTTCCGAGAGACGGTCCCGATAGCGGGGCTTTCGTCGTTGGTACTGCATCGCTTCGTCGAGATCGATCTCGACGAAGCGCGGATCGGGCCGGAAACAGCCGTTCGCCGCATCCGGGGCTGAATGCGGCTTCCGAACACCATCGCCGCTGCGCCGCCGAGCGCCCGGAACTATCAAGTCAGGACATCAAATGAAACGCATGTCGACAGCGCTGAGCATCAAGCTCGCCTCGAACGCAACGCGGTTCGCCGCCTATTGCTCGGTGATGCGCGCACTCCGGCATCAACGGGACTTCTTGTCCGGAAGGCCGGGCGTGATCGTGCTGATCGCCCCGACGGAAGAGGACGTGGATATTTACGAGGGCGCGTCCCAATTCCCGGCGCGGGGGGAATCGCTCATCAGCAGAAGCGGGTACGATCGCGAACGGACGCTCGTCATGACAGTCAAACCGGAGGGCCGGAAAAAGTCCGAACGGTTCGACCTCCTCGGGATCGCCGGGTCCAACGACCGTATCATCGTCGTCACGCATTCCCGCGACCTTCTCTCGGAAAACGTCGACGCGGTTGCAGATGCCGTGCTGGTGCTGCCGGCGGTCCAGCCCCGATATCTCAAGGCGGCCGCCCGTTTCTGTCGCGGTCAGATCTTGTCAGACGAGGATGCATCATTCCTGTCGACGGTCCCGCTGCATGTTCTCGCAGCAATCTGGCGCAAAGGCAGAGCACTGGACAAGGTCCTGCAAGCTGCTCGCGCGACCCTGATCGCGCCAAAGTCGATCTTGGTGGAGGGACCGACTTTGGACGATCTCCATGGACTGGGCGCCGCTGCCGAATGGGGAAGGGAGCTTGCCGTCGACTTGAAAGACTGGCGCGCAGGCAAGATCGAGTGGTCGGAAGTCGACAGGGGAATCCTGCTCAGCGGGCCGCCAGGGTCGGGCAAGACGATGTTCGCCGCGGCCCTCGCGCGAACCTGCGGAGTCCATCTTGTCTTGGGTTCGCTGGCGCGCTGGCAGGCAATGGGCCACTTGGGAGACCTTTTGAAGGCGATGAGAGGCACGTTCGCAGAAGGCATGAAGAACGCTCCCTCGATCGTGCTCATTGACGAAATTGATTCCGTCGGAGACAGAATGGCCTTCTCCGGGCACAACGCACAGTATAGCCGCGAGGTCGTCAACGGCCTTCTGGAATGCCTCGATGGATCCGGTGGCAGGGAAGGCGTCGTTGTGGTTGGGGCGACGAACTTTCCCCATTTGCTGGATGCGGCGCTGACCCGTCCGGGCCGCCTCGACAGGCATGTGAACATTCCGCTGCCGGACATGGCGGGACGACAAGGAATTCTCGGTTGGCATCTAGCGGCGGCGTCGCCTGCTCTGGACCTGACTTCCGTCGCCGCCCGCACGAACGGCTGGACAGGGGCAGCTCTGGAACAGCTTGCCCGGCAGGCCCGTCGCCGTGCGCGCCGTGCGCGGCGCGACCTAGAAACCGCGGACTTGCTCGCCGGCTTGCCCGAGCTGGTACCTCTCCCTGAAGCCATGCTGTGGCGAAACGCGATCCACGAGGCCGGTCACGTGGTCGTCGGCCTGACGCTGGGCATCGGCGATTTCAGGAGCGTGGAGATCATCGACGCCTTCGACTCGTCAGGCGAGTCCACGCAATGGGGAGGAGGGGCGCGTTTCGATGAGCATGTCTTTCCGGAGCGGACCAAGGCTGGATTCCTCGACCGGATCGCCGTCGCGCTTGCAGGACTGGCAGCCGAGGAGGTTGTGTTCGGTTCGAGGTCTGCCGGAGGAGGGGGAAGAAAAGGTTCCGACCTTCACACCGCCACAGTCACTGCCCTGCAGGTGGAAGCCGCTTACGGGCTGGGAACAGGGTTCACGTTCTTATCAGGGGCAAGCGAGGAGCAACTTCTTGTGACGCTGCATATGAACGGCGGTCTGCAGGTCCGCGTCGAGAACGTCCTTGCCGCCGAATTCCGTCGCGCGAAGAAGCTTGCTGAAGAGAAGCGAACCGAACTCGAAAGGATCGCCGAGTCCTTGCTTCGGAAGAAGATGCTTTCGGCAGAGGACGTGTCGTATCTGATGGACCTGCAGCCACGCCTGGCATTTGTCGAGCAGGCAGCACGCGGTGCTTGACCCGAGAGGCCGTCACCACGGAAGACGGGAAACCAGCTCACTCTAGTTTCCACGGACTGTCGATCTTTCTTGCGCCAGTGGCTGGAACGGCGGAGCATCACTCACGAGGATGAGTCTCAAGGCAGGCCCGACGGCGGAGTAGGGAGCCGCGCCCCAAGACAGGTGGGCTGGGCGCAATTGATGTCGTCCAAGGGGCGGATGTCTGCAAGCGAGAAGCGAGTAACCGGATTTGGACCCGAAGTCGCCTCTCGGAGATGAGGGCGGGCATGACCGCCTTGCGCCACCGACCGGACATCCGCGGCGCGGATCAATTAATTTCAATTCTCGTCCGCACAGCTCCATAAGCATGCCGTCGATTGTACGGACGCTTTGTGCCGAGTTCATCGATTAGCGAGATCCATCCCGGAGCGCGTCGACTCGCGCGGCGGCTGCCCGGTCACCCGACTGAACACGCGCGAGAAGGCGGCCGCGCTGTCGTAGCCGACCTGCGCTGCGACACTCTTGACCGGTTTGCCTTTGCCGAGAAGCTGGCGCGCGATCGTCATGCGCCAGACCGTCAGGTACTCAATGGGCGTAAGGCCGACCAGCGTCCGAAAATGATCGGCGAACCGCGTGCGTGACATGCCCGCAACGTCGGCCAGATCCTCAAGCTTCCAAGGCTTCTTCGGCCCCTCATGCATCGCGGTCAGCGCTTTTGCCAGGCGTGGGTCGGCGAGCCCGGCGAGCACGCCGGTCGAAATGGCGCCGCTCTCAACGACGTGACGCACGATTAGGATCAGGAGATAGTCGAACAGCCGGTCGAGCGCCGCCTGGCGGCCACCAGCTTCGGAGAAGGCTTCCCCGACCAGCAGATCACAGACCGGGCCAAGCGCCGGATGAGCAGCGAGCGGCAGGACCACACATTCAGGCAAGCCCTGGCCAATCGGGTTGCCCTCCGCACCCCCGAGTTCGACCGTCGCGCATACGAGGTCGGCTCCCCGCTCGGGATCAACTGCGAAACTGTGAGTCCGCCCGCGCGGCAAAAACAGCAGGGTCGGCTCGACGAGTTCGAGGTCGGCTTGTCCGTCCTGGGTAACCGTGAGCGCGCCTGCCTTGAACAGGTGCAAATGGCCCACACCAGTGAACTGCAACGTCTGGCACAGCTTCCCGGTGAAGAACGTCCGGGCCGTCGGCGTTACGTGGGCGAACAGGGCAGCGAAGGGGTCCATCGGGACGATCAGCAAAATAATTGGCACCAAGCGTCACCCATAGTCTTCCATATGAGCTGTGTGCAAGTCCCCAGTCCTCGATCAACCGGAGAGTCCCATGAATATTCGCTTCGTCACAAAGACCGTTCACGCCTTCCTCGACTATCCCGTCGCGCTGGGCCTTATGGCAACGCCGTTCCTGCTCGGACTCGGCCATGCCAATCCGCTGGCGCTTTGGGTGTCAGTCGCAACCGGCGTCGCCGCCCTCATTCTGACCCTGTTCACCGATCACAGGACCGGTGTAGTCCGAGTGCTGCCATATGGGCTGCATATCGCGGTTGACCGCCTCGTCGGCGTTACTTTCGTCGCCGTGCCCTTCGTGCTCGGCCTGCAGGGGCTGGACGCCTGGTACTACTGGGCGAACGGTGCTGCGGTTCTCCTCGTCACCTTCGTGCTCAACGCGCCCGAAAGCGGGGAGCGCGCGCTGAAGACGGCGCACCCCTAAGAGCCTTTGCTGACATCATGTGGCAGCGGCCGAGTTAACCCTCGGCCGCTGCTGGTGCTTGAACCACCCAGGTTCGCCAATAGCGATCCGCTTCGCTGCGGCACACGAGCAAATTGACATCAAGGTCGTCGCGCAAAGTGTTGGGTCGACAACCGGTTACGTGAGATCGAAAAGACCTTCTGTGCCTGCAATTTACCCTGAACCAACAAATGTCTGAGGAGACGACACCTATGAAAGCGATCATTGTGACAAACCAGTCTGCGGGAACGGCCGGCATGACACTGGTGGAGCGGCCCAAGCCACAGGCAGCGATAAACGACGTCGTCGTTCAGGTTCATGCGTCGGGCTTCGTTCCGACCGAGTTGGAGTGGCCTTCGACTTGGACCGACCGCCGCGACCAGGCGCGTACGCCGTCGATCCCTGGACACGAGCTGGCCGGAGTGGTCACCGCGCTCGGCTATGGCACCACGGGTCTTTCAGTGGGACAGCGGGTGTTCGGTCTCGCGGATTGGTATCGCGACGGCACACTGGCGGAGCATATTGCCATGGAAGCACGCAACCTCGCGCCGCTGCCAGGCGACGTCGATTTCACAGTGGGCGCGAGCCTGCCAATCTCGGGTCTGACCGCGTGGCAGGGACTCTTTCAGCACGGCCGTCTTCAGGTGGGGCAGAGCGTCCTTGCACATGGCGCAGCCGGCGCGGTCGGTTCGATGGTGACGCAACTCGCACGAGAGGCCGGCGCCTATGTCATCGGCACGGGGCGCGCCGCCGACCTTCAGAAGGCGCTGGATTTCGGCGCAAATGAATTCATCGACCTCGAGAACGACGCCCTGGAAGACGTCGGTGGAGTCGATCTGGTGTTCGATGTCATCGGCGGGGACATCCAGAAGCGGTCCGCAGCTCTGATCAGGGCGGGAGGAACGCTGGTGACCGTCGTCGGCCCGGCCGAGGCGCGGCCCGCAGACGGCCTGGCGGTTGACTTCGTTGTCGAGTCCGATCGCGCCCAACTGAGTGAGATCGTCCAGCGGGTGCGGGACGGACGACTGCGGACGAACATCGGCAAAGTTTCGGCCCTCAACGAGGCCGTTGCGACCTTCAACGCGAGCGAGCGACACACGGGGAAGACGGTCATCCGCATCCGTCCGTAAGACCTTGGGGAGAGGGGGCGGTTCCTCGCTCCTCGATTGTCGTCCATGCAGAATCCGCAGATGAGTTGCAAGCTCAAGCTGCAGTCCAGTTGGTTGGCTGACAGCAGCTGATTTCAGGGCGTTACTGGCAGTTAGATTTCCGAGCATATCTCGAGATATCTGCACAACGAGCTGGACCTGTGGCTACGTCTGACATTCAATTTCGGATCGTTGCGGCCGACTATGTCTCGGCTGCTGACGAGAGCGTGCTCTATGATGATGGATTGGTCGGAGGAAAGTATTTCCCGGCAATTGAGTGATTGCGCAACGGTGCAGGGCGATATGGGCCGTAGGTGCTGAAATTGCGTACGGCCTCCAGCTCAAGACGCTGATAGACCGTTGCGTGCAGTACAGCGTCAGCAGGAACATTGCGGTCCGCCGGATACCATTTAACAGGCAAGCCCCCGACCCCAACCATGCACTCGTCATGCATCATGCCCTCGCACGATGGGTAGAGGGCCAGCACGCGGTGATCGATTTCCACATGCGCCTCTGCGGGGATCTCGGTCTCTATGAAGTCAGCCATCCATTTCAAAGAAATGTCCGACAGCCGCGATTCATTTTCCGGATAGCTGCCACCAATGTCCGAATGGTTGCCAGCGAACCAAACCTGTTGGAACGGTTCAGGTTCGCCCTCGTGAGACGGCGGCAGGTTCGACCCACCCCACGGCACACGGGCAAAGTCCTTGCGGTACTCGTCAATTGCCATGGCGTGCCGGGCAAAGTGCACGCTCTTAGGAAGGTGAAGGTCGTACCCGCGCCTCAGCAAGCGCGACCATCCTACGGCGGCGACGGTATCCCATACACCGATGAAGTACGGTGCGGCCGCCGTGGCCTGGCACGCGAACGTTTTGCGGAAGGCTTCGATGTCTGCGGTTCGCTTTGGCGATTCCTTCTTGGCGTAGCCGCACAGATACAGCGCTCGTACCGCGCCCCGTGAGATTGCGCGCAGGTCCTTCGGCTGGAGGCTGATCGCCTTCCCCTGCTGGTCTTGCGTGGGGATGCCGAAAAGTTCGATGACGTGCCCGAGGCACCGCGCGGTGTAGGCTCCACGGCTGAAGCCGAATAGAAAGATGCGGTCACCCGGCCGCCATACACTGATCACAGAGGAATAGCCGTCGATGATTCGCTTTGTGAGGCCCCCTCCGAACATCTGGTGAATGTGGTCGATCAGCCGCATCGGTTTACCCGGCTCAGGCGTGCCGATGCCGTGGATATAGAAGGCGACCTGCTTGGCTGGGTCGATTGAGGAGTCAGGCCCTGTGCGCGTCGCGCGGTAGAGCTTATAGACATTGGTGCGGCTTTCATCGGGCATCAACCCGCTTTCATTGCCTGTGCCATCAGCAAAAATCAGGATGTTTTTGGGCATCCGGTTCCTCCTTGCCAAGTGATTGTCATACCGTTCTGCGTGCAGTCCCTAAGTTGTGGTGCCCAACTAATCGACATGATGACGGCTTGCCGGCAATTCAGGCGAAGGGAAGTATTTTCGGAAGAAGTCGCGCCAAAACCGCACTACGCCCTCGAGCAATCGAGCTGCCATCGTTCGCCTGCGCTTTCGCCACTACCCGGGAGCAGACGTCGTCAACAATGAAATTCAGGTCGACGTTGCGCAAGGAGCGCACCCCCCGGTCGTGATGTTAGATCAGCTGTGGGCCAGCCCTTCCTCGAACAGCTGGGCCTCCAGATTCCGCCGTATTACGAGGCCAGAGGCCTTGGGGTCGTTCTCCCAGAGACGAGTCATATCACGAATTTCTTGTGGGATTAGGCCGAAGGCTTTGTTCTGCATGTGGGAATAGATATTGCGCATCTCAAAATACCGATCCTTCTTGTGAGGATCTTTCGGCGGGGGTGCCTTAAAGCTCGCACCTCTGTTGTAGTCGAGGGACACCAGCGCTCCGAGAGACTTTGGGCTGAGATACTTGGTATTAAAGAGGATGTTTTCCACTTCACCTGTATAGCGCGGAGCGTCCTTTTCGATAAATTGGCGGTAAGCCGTGTCGTAATCGATACGGACCGCAGGCATGTGCTTGACGAGTTTCTTTGCCTTGTCAGCCTTGACCCCGCAAGCTTCTGAAAGGATGTCGATATCAGTATCCGCAATATAGCCGTTCCAGTCAGCCTTGAGGCGATCAACATTGACGTATCCCACGTCGTACCCGATCCCGCACGTGGCGCCCGACAGTCCGCCGGGCCAGATGATCCCGGTATACTTCTTCGTATACGTCTTCTTGCTGGTGACCTCGCAATATACGATCAGGTCGATCGCCGCTGGGTCGATTGGGGTCTTTGAGATCGGACCATTCGATACACCGGCCGACGCGGCCACGCCTGCATGCAGGGCGTTCTTGGCCTCGAGACTGCCGCCGGCGCCAACGAGAACGACGTCGGTGTTCTCGAGCGCAGCCAGAGTCTGGTTGAAGTTCAGATTATCAGCAGCCATTGCCCTGGCCAAACCGAGAGCCGCAAACGTTGCCGCCGCGCCACCGCCTATCAGTACCTCACGCCTGTTCATTTGCTCGCACCTGCAGTTTGTGTGTTGCACCCATTGATTTCGCTTCCGGACGCACCACAGATCCAGTTGTGGATCTCCGTCTGTGTGACGTCCTCACTGTACATATTGGTTGCCTCCAGGCACGACGCGGCCAGAGATTTCGCTGAAGTTTCTACATTGAACGATATGACCCCTTGGACCGATCGCGGCCGCACTTCGCTAAACAGATCGCCAGATTTGCAACCGCGGTTTAGACCCACAAAGACAGGTCCACCGGAATCCCCTTGGCAGAAGGCCCCTTTTTTTGAACCGGGTTTGAAGATTAGGTGCTCCCCGTTTTGCACCAGTTCCGGCGGGAAGGTCACAAAAAACTCCCCGAGGGGTGATTTGGTATTCGAGACCCCGTAGCCAGCGAGCGTGGCGGTGCCATCGAATTTGGTCGCAAGCGACGCTTCGGGAAAATCCGACGGATCAAATGGGTTCTCGAAATGCAATAGCGCCACATCATGGGAATTGCCGGCGAGACTTCTATCATACAGCTTATTGACGATCGCTTTGTCGGCGTACCTGACTTTGTCAACGTCGGTAAGGACTGAGTTGCTGACCGTTGCCTGTAACGCCTGTTCTGCCGAGGGCGGTGAGAACACAAAGTCCTGGTCTTCCGGGAGACTGAGGTCATTGCTGGCGTGTTTCGACGAGTCTTTGGCCGTTATGCAATGCGCTGCCGTCAAGACCCAGTGCTCCCCAACGATGGTCCCGGTGCAGCCCTCGAATCCGTCGGTCCCGGGCTGCTTAATCAACAGCCTCACGACCTCAGGAAATTGGCGCCAGGAGAACTGGGGCAATTTCCTTCCGGCCTGCTTTAGATAAACGCTGTTGATCATGTTACACCCCAGCACTTCGCTATCGTCGCCACCCGAGGCGATAAGAGTTCGGTACCGGGAGCCTTTCGTCATGCCCGGCCGAATACCCGACAGGATATCAGGGGTGACATTGATGGGCTGGTTTCCTGGGAGAGGGTCGAGCGGGTTGAGGATGCAACCGGGACAATGTTGCGGATCAGGATGCAATGCAGCATTCCAATCGACATGGCCCAAAGTGCCGTCGTCAGCGCCAAACCCCGGATCTCCGTCAATGCTTCTCAACGGCTTTGAGAGCCAAGGCGATACGGATTTTGGCCTGAGTTGAAGCAGGTTGAGATCTTCTTTATTTATCGTACCTTTCAAATTTTGTTGGATCTCAAAATCATTGTTGAATTCCAGATCTCCCGCGAAGCTTGAATAGCTCAGCGCCAGAAAAACAAGCGTAGCCGCTGCTGTCAGTCTCACTTCGCCAACTCCCCCATCACTCGCAGAAAATTGTATTTTTTGGTTTTTCGCAAGTCCTCGTGGACAAAATATTCGAGGTGGTGAAACAAATCACGCCCGCGTTGATCTGAATGTCAGCTATTCACATCCGCAGCCAGGCAATCGTAATGTCCGGAACTTTGATGCCCGGCCCCCGCAGTCGGCCGGTACGACATCGGTGCCTGCATATCGAGATCAAATTCTCATGCCGCGATTATCAATCACATCGCCGAAAGCCCCGGCATTATGGAGCAAGTGCCACAAGAACACTCCTCTGAGATTTCCGGGGGGCGGGCTGACCTTCCTCTCAGGAACTACCGATCAGGAACTGATGGTTGCGTTGCACACGGACGGCGACCTCAGGAAGAGGGTGGAAGGAGTCCTGGTCGCTGAGTTCGCTCGTGCCAAGAGCCTGCCTGAAGCCCAACGGACGGAGCTAACCAGAATCGCGGACACTTTGTTTGCGAAAAAGAGATTGCTGGCCGACGAAGTGCGCGCACTTGTAGGCAGCGATACTTCGACCGCGCAGGGCATCGCGAGCCGGCGTGCTTCGGATTGCCTTATAATTGGTTTCGGAATTGGGAAGACATTTCCCGACATTCTGCTGCATCCTTAAACGAATATGTCCTAAGTGGCGGCAGTTGGTATGTGGGCCGGGTATTAGCTTTTGGTTCGTTCCGCCGTAGTTTCAACAAGGATAGTGGGAAGATCATATTGATGGATAGTTCGAAGGCACCGGACGCAGCCACTCAGGAATTTGAGCAGGTTGCGCGGCCAAGAGACGTCGCGGCGACCGCACCGGCGCAGCGAAGCGGCCGCCAGCCCGGTTCGGCGAAAGCGGACGAACAGTCGATCGACTACGACAGCCTCGGCATCCCGAAAGCCGCGATTCCCTCGTTCGAAGAGGCCCGCGAGATGTTCGCGTCGCTCGGCCGGAAGCGGACCGAGGAGGTCTTCGTCTGCGGAGAGATGCTTGCGAAGGCGCGTGGCAAGGCGCCCAGCCAGGAGGCGTTCGAGCGTTGGTCCAAACAGGCGTGCCGGCTGACCCGGCGAGGAGCCGGCAACTACATCGCCGTTCACAACAACCTGCGTGCCCATCGGAAGATTTTGGTCGGCTGCAGCGTGCCTGCGGCCTCCATGTACGTGCTGGCCACTGCAAAGGATGAAACCCTCGCTTCCGTGGTTGCGGACCTTAAGGCAGGCAAGCGGCCGACCGTTCGCGAGATCAAGGCGCTGGTTTCGGGCGGAGTTAGTGCCGCGCAGCAAGACCCGGCCGACATCCCCGGCGTCGACGGCCTGAAAGCCCTGGCTCGCGCGAAAGTCCAAAGCGGGGTGCCGATCCTTGTCGAGCGGCTTCGCGGCATGCTCAGCGATATCGAGGGGGCCCTCATGCCCCATTTCGAGGGCAAGAATGTCGCCAAGGGAGCGCTCATCGCGAAATTGGAGCATCCAGCCCGTCGGGCTCGCAGCGAGCTGCAGAGCCTGGCCGTTTTTGTAGAGCCGAACTCGGAGAGCAACAGCCAGTGGATCGTCCATCCAGGACGTTTCCCCCATAGAAGCCAATGGGGGAAGGTTTCCTTGGTTCTTTTCCAGCTCGGCGGACGCGAGGACTGGCCCGACGCCAAGGACATGGGTGCCTGGCTTGTCAAGGACGTCGTTCCCGCTATCGAGTTCGCCGTCGGGACAGCGTCCTCAAAGGGTGGCTCGAAGGGATGAAGGGGCAGCGCTCGCCAGATAGCGCGGGCGAGCAACTGCTACGAAACGGTCCGCCGCCCCTTGTGGCCGTCGGCGCCCGCCTTTCGGAAGGATGCTCCACTCGCGCGAGGCGGGATCGAACAGTCCCGGCAGCGGGAAATGACGGTCAATCCGAAGGAAGTCCTTCGTGTTTATCGTTGCCACGACGGCGCGATGGACGATGGCGGACGCCGCGATCGCGAGGTCCAGGTTCATTCTTGCCGCCTTGGCTTGGGGAGGTTGCGTCCATAAGTCCTTGAGCTGAGGCACCAGTGTCATTCGGGCGTACAGCTTAGAAGTCTCTGCATCCATGGGCAGGAAAGCCATGTCCGACCTCAGAAGGCGGTTGAGCCAGTCCTGCAGTTGGACGGATCTAGCAACGTCTCTTTGTTGGAGCATCGTAATTCCCCGCTGGATCTCGATGACGCAACCAAACGGGATCGCGAGCGAAGAGTCGCTCTCGGCTATCCAGCCGACGACGTTTGGATGCGGTCTTTTGCGGATGAGCTCGCTCACTACATTCGTGTCCAACACATACATTCTAAGATGTGGGCTCAAGGGTGCTATCCGGCTACTATAGTGGCTTGAATGTGCGCCGCGAACTTATGCAAGAAGCACCGGCAAATCGTTAAGCATAGTCTCAAAGTGAGGATAAGGGATTCGGCATGGGCAAAGGTCCGGAAAAAGGGAGGGGGCCAAAGCCTGCGAATACCGACTTGAACTCCTGGTCGGTTGCCGATGCGCAGGAAAGATTCGCGGAATTGCTTGATGCTGCCGCCAATCATGGTCCGCAGACAATCGTCGGTCGCGAGCGCAGTTTCCAACTGTCTCTAACAACGAGCCGCAGGTCGCCTGCGGCCAAGGAGCTCCTACTGAGCGGGGGGCGCGCAGAACCTGCGGGAAAGGCTGACAAGAACTGACTGGCTGTTGGCCGTTCGGGAAATGTTTTCCCGAGCGCGGAAAGATTTGGCGCAGCGCCACGAAGCGAGGCAGCGGCTTTGTCGGACGCCGCCTGCGCATGCTGGAATTTCTGCTCGGTTGCCGTTCCGCTCTCTTGAAGCTTGGCGTAGCGATCGAGGTCCGCCAGCGCGAGCGCACGATCAAGGACCGCAGTTCCCTGACGCAGACCCCGCCAGCATCATGTCAGGGCCGATGATCGACGCATCATTGGTCAGCCTTTTATAAACCTGTTCTGCTACTTTCATTATTTTTGGGGACTTGGACACGGGCAGAGATGGATCGACCTATTGCCGCCGATTCGTGGCACGAAATACGCCTTCAGGTTCTCCAGCGTGACAGCTACCGCTGCGTATCCTGCTCGATGCCGGTGAAATCGGCCGAAGCGGATGTCCACCACCTGTTGCCGCGGTCGATGGGCGGGACGGACGAGCTCTCCAACCTCGTTACCCTGTGCGACGGCTGCCATGCAGTCCATCATCCAAACCTGGCTGGTGGCCTTGCAAGGCGCGTCATCGAGCGATGGGCGGTCAGGCTTGCCCGTTGGTTTGACACTGAGGGGAGGGTTTATGAGGGCGTTGGCAATTTCGGCCCGGTCCTCCGCCTGTTCGGGAAGGTTCGCTTCCGTGAAGGCCAATTGCCGATCGTGCTCGCTGCCCTATCCGGAAAGTCGGTCCTCGTCGTCAGTCCGACGGGATCGGGCAAGACCCTTTGTTTCCAGTTGCCTGCCGTCCTTCGTGGCGGCCTGACCATGGTTGTCAGCCCTCTGAAGACCCTGATGTCGGAACAGGTGTCCGATCTCCTGGCGAAAAAGGTCCCTGCCACCTTCATCAATAGCGACCTGAGCGTCGAGGAGAAACAGATCCGGTTTTCACTGCTCGGACGGGGCGCGATCAAGCTGCTCTATCTTGCTCCCGAGCGCTTCTTTGTCAGGAGCGAGAGCGAACGTGCCCGCCTGAAGCAGACGCGGCCTTCGTTCATCGTGGTGGACGAGGCCCACTGCGTCGATCAATGGGGCAGGGACTTTCGGCGGGAATACGGTCGCCTCAAGGAGGTCCGTGAAAAGCTAGGTGCGCCACCCGTCCTGGCGTTCACAGCTACTGCCGGGCGGGACATGCAGCAGCGCATCCTGAAATCGCTGGGTGTCGAAGACGCCGAGGTCTTTGTGCGCGATGTTGACAGACCCAATATCGCGCTCCTCCGATGGCGATGCGCAGCCGATCAGCGAGCCGTCGCAATCGCATCGCTGCTGCGGTTGCCACCGCTCCAGGGACAGAAGGCCATGGTCTTCGTGCCGTCAACGAACGTCGGCGAGGAGTTGCAAGCGGCGCTGCGCAGTCTCGGGCTTGAAGTGCCGCTCTACCATTCCAGGTTGGGAAACGCATGGGAACGACAGGAACTCGTCAAGCGCTTCCTCGGGCAAAGCAGGCCAGTCGCCGACCAGATCATCTGCACCAACGCCTTTGGCATGGGCCTCGACGTGCCCAACGTCCGCCTTGTGATCCATTGGCAGCAGTCGGCCTCGATTGAAGATCAGCTTCAGGAATTTGGCCGCGCCGGAAGGGATGGGAAGCCTTCCGTGGCGGTTATGTTCCACAATGGTTCGAGCGTCGGCCGCGATATCTCAAGGCTGCGTTTCATGGCGGACAAAACGGTGGAGGCAGCACAGGTCCTCGCGCTCGACCGGGAGCCGATGCTGGAGCAGCGCTATCGCCAGATTGATCAAGTTAGCGAACTGATGAAGACCCCATCCTGCATGCGCACCGCAATCTCGGAGTACTTTCAGGGGCCGAAAGTCACTCGACGTCCAAGCCTTTCAATCAGAATTCTAGATTGGGCATTCGGCACCCGGGCGAAGGTGCGACGTTTCCACGCCTGTTGCGATCACTGCGACAAGGCGGAGATCAAACGCAGGGGATTGGTGGGGCACGTTGCCCGGATCATCGCTGGCTAAGTTACGAGCCTGGCTTCCAACGACTGTGTTTTAGTCCTTGAGCCGCTCCGGAAGCGCCTCGGCTATAAGAGTGGACTGCATCTCCCAAGCCTGCATCAAGTCCGCCACAATCGCCTGTTGCATCTCCGGCAGCCTCGACAGAAGACTGGGCTGCGTTTCACTTCCCATTCGATTCTGAATGAATTGCAGTTGACTGTCCGTGCGACCGCAAACGGTTACGGTGGCGTTGGAGACAACGAAATCGTTGACTGCGCGCACAAGCTTGTCTTGGCCCGCCGACCTCACCTTCGCTATCAGCGACCGATCCTTGACCGCAATAAACAGCCTTCGTGGTCCCATGGGCACAATCAGATGCGACCCTGCGTGGTTCAGGCCGTCAGAGTGGATGACGGGCCTGTCCGAAGTGAGAAGTTCGTGCTTGGCGTTGTCTGTTGTCAAAACCGACCATTCCAAAGCCGCCAAGAGACGTACAACGTCCTCGTCGCCCATGAGACTTCGAACGGCATCCATCGCTTTCGCAGCTAACTCGCCTTTGCCGGCCCCATGGAGGTAATCGTCGAGCGTCTCGTTCCTGTCAGAGGCGGGCAGCGCCGCATATATTTTCTCCAGCCCCGGAATGAACTTTCCCCAGAGTTGCGAGAGATTCTCCTTGAGACTGGCGATAGCGCGTGGCATTCGAAAGAGCAGGGTGGCGATGAACCCGGCCCACGCTAATCTTTGCGCTTGCGTGAAGTCCCCGCCGGCCAGCATCGCCTTCAGCGCATCAGCTGCCCGGCTGTCGACCGGAGACAGAAACTCAGTTTCAAGGTCTTGCTTCGCTTCGTCGGGCAAACCTTCCACCGCGTACAGGCGCTCAATGTATCCCGCACCGTCGGGATGAACGCGGAGCGGCCTGACGATGTTGCCGTAGGGCTTGGTGAACCGCACAATCTTCCGGTCGGCGCCTGCCCACTGGTGCAGGTAGAAAACCGGGAGGAAATGGTGCTTATTTGGCTTGTTGGCAGACTTGTTCATTGAGCAGCTTTTGAGCGGATAGAGATGTCTCTGCCGGCGCTTTCCCCCACCTGTTTCCGTAAGCCGCTGCCCTAGACGGTGGCTTCCCAACGGCAGGTTATTGAGCACGAATTCTCAGCTTAGCTTTCCGCGCAACTTAAGGGGCCGTGGCTTGCCGCAGTGGCGGTACGACAGCCACTCTAACCACCAAGGGTCTGAAGGCTTGTCGGTTACCTCGGCTTAGCCTTCCGGATCGCTGGCGCATTCTTGGCAGGCTTGATGGGGGCTTTCCTACCCAGGCCGATTGCCTTGGCCATTTCGGACCGCGCGGCCGCATAGTTCGGCGCCACCATCGGGTAGTCCGACTTCAATCCCCACTTCTCACGGTATTCGTCAGGAGTGAGCCCATAGTGGACACCCAGATGCCGCTTCAACGATTTGAATTTCTTCCCGTCTTCGAGGCAAATAATGTAGTCGGGAAATACTGACCTCTTCGGGTTCACTGCGGGAACCTGTGCCGGCATTTCGGGTTCGGCTGGCTGACCAATCTTCGCAAGCGACGAATTCACGCTGGCAATCAGTTCCGGAAGTGACGCCACGGGCACCGGGTTCTTGCTGACGTAGGCAGATACAACGTCGGCGGTCAGTTCGATCAGATTGATGGTCTCGTCGGCCAAAGTAAATTCTCCTTTTCTATCGCTCGCTTTCCTAACTTGCCGATGCCGTGCAATCAACGACAGAACCACGCGCTTATTACTGATTTTCTGGATCGCGGTTTCGAACCCTGGCGCGCTATACTGGCACTCTGGGGCAGGGTGCAGATAGCTTGGCGCAACCCTCGACTGGTAGCTCGACTATGCAAATAGTTACACGGAGCAGTCGGTGAAAGCCAAATATGCACGGCAGGACGCCGCAGAGATGTACAGCATCTTGAGGACGGCGAATTGCATCAAGCGCTATGACAGCATCAGTCACCAGCTCCTTGCGGAGCTAGTTGTCGCTATTGCCACCAGCGGCGAAGTGGTCGGAGGTAACAATCGGGGAAGCGACGTCACATCGCCAATTTACGGAAAGATCGAGGTGAAGTCGCGAATCCTTGGGACGGATGGCCCCTTTCCTCGAATATCGCTCAAGCCACACAATCTTGAGAAGGCTGACTGGATTGCTGCCGTGCGCTGGACCAGGGAATTTGAGTTCCACGACGCTGTTGCTTTGCCACGGGCGGCAGCTCAAGGATTGTTCGCCGGTCGCCTGACGGAAGGCAGAGCAGCTCACGTTGCCTGGCAAACCTGGGTTGCCGCACCAGGAGCGGACAGCTTGGCCGACCGCGTTCAGACCGCGCTTAAATCGCTCTCGTAGGCATCAGCGGGTTCGGGAAATGTTTTCCCACGAGTCGTCGCGTGTACGGTTTGTTCGGAACTGGATGTAGATACAACCGAAAACGCAGGGCTGAGGGATCCTGATTTGAATAGCGATGTGGACTACGAGGATTCCGACGACCTTGCAGACGATTCTTTCTGGACAGTTGGACTCGTCTTCTATCGGCCATCGAAGCTGTCCGACGAGGAGATGCGCTGGCATTTCCGCGGATACGACGGAAGGTGGAGCGAGCAGACCCAGGAAGCAATGTCGCGTCTCGGGGCAGAGGGGCTTGACCTAAACGAGAACTGGGCACTTGCGGAGCAGTTTTGGTCCTGCGCGGGCTGCGGTCGGAGCAAGAACGAATGCTTCAGGCTGTCAAAGCGAGGGACACTGCTTGCCAAGCTTGAGCTACATCACGATCACATTCGCGACCGGATATGGCCACGAGCGGATGAGCTTCTTGGAGCAGACTGGCGGCAGAGAGTACCAGGCGGGGGTGACGTTCTGGATATCGTCAGGGATCTTGTTTCGCGGTTCTCTTACGCGCTGATTTGCTCCCAATGCAACGCGGCGGAAGGGAAGGCTAAATCCTCCATCCCGGACATGCATCCTCGTTTCACCTTTACTGCGTCGGAAATCAGACAGTTCGTCATTGCTTGCCCTGGTCAGGAGCATGACGTCGACCTCGCAAAGGCTGCGGACATCTGGCAAGCACAATTCGATGCCTTCCAGATGAGGCTGGCCTTGCTCGATACTTTGATTGGCGAGATGGGAGCCGGTCGTATCTCGAATTCCAATGTTGGTCGGTTCAGCCTCGGCTCAGTGCTCATAGGACTCGACGAGCGCGAAGTGATTTCACGCGCCCTCCGGGACCAAATTGGCAGAGATGATGAACGTGGCCGTCTGCTTTCGGGCTATCGGGACGAGTTCCTGACAAGATCTGTGAGTTTCGACTCCCGACGCTTGGCAGTGCCAGTTTCGGCGCGAAAATCAGTGGGACCATCGGACGAGGAGTATGCCGCCTACGTAGATCCCGTATCTCGCCAGGCCTGGGAAGCCGCCAGCCAAAACTGGAGTTGCCCCTGTTGTGGGCGTGTCAAGCGAGACGTTGTTCGGAAGGGCGGGAAGGGAAAGTGGTCTGGCGGTATCAGGACCGTCCTGGTTTTGGTCGATGAGACGGATTCGACGACAATGGCCAGGCGCCAGCGACTGTTTCCAAATTTCCGAAACGAAGTATGGGTCGGGGATTCTTATTTCGTGCAGGTCTGTTCCGATTGTCACGGTGTCCAGCAAACGACCAGGCAGCAAGACCGCTCGGCCCCCGAAAGCCATCTTTCCTTGGACGATATCCGAGACAGCCTCATAAGGATCACTCCTAACGCTCCTCACGAGGTCGACCACGAGGGGGTAATTCGCAAGCTCCACGCCAATCTTTCACATATGTCGGCCTATGAAGCTTACTCAGCCTTCCGGAATTTGGTCTCGGGAATGAAAGGCATAATGGATTATCGGATGGAGCGAGGAGTTCCGAGGGAAGCGGTGCTCGCGGAGCTTCGACAGCAGCTGCCGGAACGGGCGATTGTGTCCGAAAGCGAGCAGGCGGAGTTTGTGGACTGGCTGCTATCCGTACAAATCCGCAACGTGCGCGACTGATGGCACTGTGCGCGAATTGCAGAGATGATGCAATGCCCAGGCGTGGACTACTCTTCCGCAGCCATGCGCGACGCCACGGAGGCAATTATCCGGTCCAGACGACGCAGCAAGTCGTCGTAGGTGACTATATCCATCATGTTAGCGTACTTCCGTTTGATCACTTCCAGGTCAAACGACTGGCTTTCGGTAAGCGCTGCCGCGCCGCCTGCACGACGGTCTCGGCCAAGGAGCAGCATCGCCTTGGGGTTGGTCACCCGAATCTGAAGGTCGGCGGGTAGCTTGGTTCCGTACCGCTCAGACAGTTCGCGCTCGCCATCTACGCCCCACTTAGACAAGTGGATGAGATACTTCTCGGCTTGCATGATGGTCCCCGACAGCTCCTTCGTTGGCACGTAATTGTCCCGATACAAGGATTTGCTGAGGAGTACGTCGTCGAACGGCTTTTTGATCTCGATGACGTCGATGTTGCCGTTCGCATCGACCAGGCAAAGGTCGATATAGCGGTTCTTCCTCCTGCCCGGTGTCGAATAGAAATCCGCGATTCTAACGTTCTCGAGCACCGCCACGTATTTCGGGAAAAGCAACAGGATCACGCTGATGACCATCGCTTGCCACTGCTTTTCGGAGTAGTTCGTGGCCTGATCCAGCCAGGCGGATAGCGTGTCCCGAAGGAACACAAACTTGTCGAGTTCAGCCTGGAGCAATTCCTCTTTCCGCACCCGCGAGCTGGCACTGGCGTTTCGTTTGTTCAAGTAGGTCTCGTACTGCTCCCTGGCACTCTGCTTGCCTTCGAAAAACTCGCCCAGAACGGCCTCAACCCTTGCGGCCGCGTAGCGATTTAACTCCATGGTATTCGGGAATCTCTCCAACAGTTCGAGGAAGGCCTCGAGAGGAATGTTGCCCTCTCTGTCGCCCCCAATGACGATGGCGCCGCTATCCTTCTTCAGCTTCGCGATGTGCCGAAAAATCCCGATGTTGCGCTCGGCTGCGAAGGTCTTCCTGTCGAGCATGACCCCTTGCGCGACGATCAGCACGTCGCTTTTCAAGCCGAGTATGCGACCGGGAATGTGATGGTAACCGCCCTTCGTCGTTGCGAACCGAAATCGGTATAGCTTCTGCTCATCATCATCATCATCATCATCATCATCGCCGTCGTCAGGCTTGTCATCTATGAGGTCGGCCTGGCGGAAGAAGAAAACTTTGGTGAGCGTCACTCTGCCATTTTGCTCCAGCTCTCTTGCGACCCATTGATTGTTACCCAAATCCGCTACGTATTCGAGCGTCACGCCTTTCTCGTCAACCTCGAACCAAATCACCGCGTGCCCTCCCTACATGGCTGACGAAGCATTGACCGCTCGCCGGACCGGACTTTACTTTGCGAATCATCCTGACTGAAATGGCCATGATCGATCGGATCTCAGATGTGGAGGAGCGCTATCTTCCCAACACAGCGGCCTGGCCACCGCGGAATTCTTTCCTCGCTGATGCTGAATGGAGCTAGTCCTAAGATGAAGACGACCAAACCGCCCGCTCGCTCGAGGTATGATGAGCTTCACGACAAGTATCATACGATCCTGACGACAAAGGCGGGCACTCGCTACGAGCGGCTGGCTGCACTGGTTTTCAAGGCTCTTGAAGACCGTAGTGTCGTCATCCATGACATGGAACTAACCGGCGAAGATCCGGAGGTAAAGCATCAGATCGACGTATCCTTAGAAGTTGCAGGCAGCACACGTCGCATCATCGTAGAATGCAAGGACTTCGACATTTCAGACGGGAAAGTAGGCTTAGCGATAGTCCGCAACTTCCGGTCGGTGATCGAGGATACTGGGGCCGACGTGGGAATTGTAATCACGTGCACGGGATTTACCGAAGATGCGCGAAAGTACGCCCGCTCAAAGGGTATCAAGCTTGCAGTGCTTCGCCTGTTTGAATCGAAAGACATGCAAGGCCGGGTCGTCAAAATTATGGTTGGCGTGACGATTCAGCAGCCTTCTAACGCGCGAGCAAGCATCCACCTTAGCGAAGCTGCTTTGCTTCGGTTTAGGTCCGACTTGGCTTCCATGGGGCTGACCGAGAGGACTCGTAACACGGATCCAGTTTACTTCGTGAATGGCGGAGAGCGAAGACTCTTCAACGAGTTTCTGACGGCACAGATGAACGACGCTATCGAGCCGGCAGGACCCAAGGCGTTGCAAATCAAAGTGCCGTCCGACGGGTGGCTCGTCCAGGTGGCCCAGAATGCGCCAATTCCGTTCGATGGGATTGTCGTCGACTTCGACGTGGACGAGGAGCAGTACGCCTTCGAAGTCGTGTCGAACCGCGTTGCGGAGCTGATCCTTACGACCTTCGGAACTGACGACATCATCATCTTCGGCGATCAGATCGAAGGGCACGCTATCGATCCCGATACCGGAGCACTGATTTAGACACGAACGCGCGGCAGAGTCGCGGGGTTCGAAGAGGGGTTGGGGTGGGGCGAATGGAGAACGATGCCGCGTCAGACCGACAGGGCAAGGGGGCCAAATCTGCACAGGACTTCTCAATTCCGGAACTGACGGCGCCACTGCGCCAAAGGATCGCATCGAGTCCTGTCGACGAGTTTGTCGCGGCGCACGGCGCAGCGGATGTGTTTCGCGAACTGGTTCAGAACGAGTTCGATGCATATGGTTCCGAAATAGGCATCCGCATCACCGACACTCAGCTTGAGGTTACCGGCACTGGGCGAACGATTTCGCCGAGAGGATGGGCTCGCCTATCAGTACTAATCGGGACGGGCGAAGTTCTCGGTGATCCCTCGGGTGAGGTTATCACTGCGAAAGAAAGCAGCATCGGCTCCAAGAACCTCGGAATGCGTTCACTCTTCCACTTCGGCGATCGCATCCACGTTCGTTCTGACGGGCAAATGGCGGTGCTGGATTTCAGGAATTTCGGAACTGCACGACAGGCTGATCCCGTGTCAAAGGGGCGCAAGGGAGTGCTGATCCAGGTGCCACTTCGAACCGAACAATTGCGCCGTTTCGAGCCATTCACGCATGAACGAGAAGAGGAGGCCCTCGCGGACATCGAGCGAGTTCTCTTCCCTACGCTGGTCAAGTTGGCGATGCCTGGTCGCCGGCGCGGCATTGAGGGGCTTGAGATCACTTCGGAGCGTCTCCGCCGATCGCTCCGATGGCGACAGGATGCAGAGAACCAGAGGAGCAAGGTCTCGGGCGTGAGCGTGACGCGACGGAGAGGCCGGTTGAAATCGGTATCCCCCGATGCCAAAAGCAGTCGGCGGGAATACGAGGAGCTCGAGTTCTCGCGATTCGTAGATCTTCCTCCTGAATTTCAGTCGCTCGACTTTCCTGCCTACTATAGGTCCCCTGGTCGGGTGCGCATCGCCGTCTCTATGGCGCTCAGGAGCGGCAAGCCGATTTCGAGCCAGCTAGGCCACCACTACTATCCCTTGCAGGCAAGCCTCGCTCGAACTGGCTGCGCATTGAGTGTCTCGGCCCCATTCCAACTCGATGGGGAGCGGACCCGCCCGATTCCAAGTCCGTGGAATACGTGGCTGAATGGCCAAGCAGCGGATTTGGTCGCGGACCTCGTTGGTGCCGATTGGTTTGGCCGCTTCGGCAAAAGCGCTTTCGAGTTGGTTCTACCGCAGGGCTCGGAAGAGCAGACCTTTGCACATGTCATCCTTGCACGCCTGAAGAAGAATGATTGTTGGCCCGCTTCCGACGGCCTTCCTGCAGCCGCAACAACTCTCGTGATCCCTAGTCACGACGCGCTGAGAGGACATCTCTCTGCCAAGGACTATCTCCATCCCGACCTCGTTGACGACGACAATCTCGCCAAGCTTGCCCTTTCGTGCGGCGCAAAGCGCTTTACCCTCAACTCGCTCGTCTATCTGCGCTGCGGGGGAAAGAAGACTACGGGTTTGCGGACAGCACTGGCTGCTGATGAGTCCTCTTGTTTCTACGATCCTTACCCAGGCGAGGCGTTGGATCCTGACGAACAGCACAGGACGGCCGCAGCGCTGACTATTTTGCAGAGACAACTCACTTCGCAAAATCGGGGAGACCTACGTGAGACGCCGACCACGCTCTCCGCGACAGGTAAGCTCGCGCCGGCGCATAGCTTGGTGCGTGTTGAACCCGAGATGTGGAACGCCTGCCCGGAGCGCTTAGAAACTAGACTACACCAGCGGCTATACGACGACATGGCTATCGCCCGCCATTGCCGGCCGTTCGAACTCGCTCGCTGGATCGAGCAAGTGGCAGAAAAGGCGGCAGCTGGGACAGTCGCCGAGGATGAGCACGAAGCCCTCTACCTCCATCTGTTGGCCCCCGCGGCAAAACTCACGTCTCGGTTGGTCGGAGTGCTCCGCAAAAGTCCAGTGGTTCGGGACGACCACGGGGGCTGGGCACGCCCTGATAGCCTTGCCCTTCTGCCACCGAAAGACGCCACTCTCCTCGGCCGTGTGGTCCGCTCACCGGATGCACTATGGCGGCAGCGGCCTGACATTCTCCGGCGACTGGCAATTCGACGAAAGGTGATCGCTAACGACCTTGTCACAATGGCGCAGGCCGTCGAGCAAGACCCGGAACTCGCTGAGCCGTTCGAGGACCTCTTGCGACGGCAACTTCCATTGCTGACCCCGAAGGTGGCCGCAGCCCTCGCGGGGATCGCCTTTTTGCGCAATCGAAGTGGGCGCCTCGCCGCGCCGGCCCGCCTGTATTTCCCGACCCCTCTCAACCTCAATTGCCTGCAGGACTCAGAGCTTCTCTCGGAGGACAAGGCTGTCTATCGGCGGCTCGGCTGCCAGACCCTGCCAACGTCGGCCGTGCTCCTCGAAGTCATAGATCGAGCGAGAAATGCCGATGAACCACCGCCAGCCATTGGGCAGCTTTATCCTGCTTTGGTCGCGGCACTGAAGGCTGAGAGAGAACCTGCGGTACCGTTGGCACACCGTCCGATACTCTATGTGAAGGGGAGATTTGTCTCTCCCCATGAGACTGTAGTGGCGCTCCGTTTGCCTCGATGCCTACAGATGGCGCTTCCGGTCCTCAAGTCCGGTGGACCTTTGGCTGATGCCTATTTGGCGCTCGGCGCCCATGCCTTGCCCAAAACGTACCATTGGGTTTCGTTCTTCCAATGGATCGACCGCCGCGCTCGGGAATTTCAAGGCAAGGTGGGAGCCTTCGAGCAAAGCCTCCTGCGCGAAGCTTACAAATCGAGAGGGAGCTTTGGCCTTCCGGACCTGCCGCGCACCGCCCTGTGTCTGCTTAGCATTAAAGGCACGGTGCACAGTCTCGATGATTTGCTCGCAGGGCGCTTTCTGGAGGACGACTATCCTGAGCTAGCGGAAGCTCTGATTGCCGCCAAGGCCGAGGTATCCTTTGCAGATACGGACGAATGGAGCCGCATCTTTTTCCGGTCGCTTGGGATCCAGTTGCTAAGCAACAAGTGCGGCGAAGGACGGGTGGTCGTTGGAGCTCCCGCTGTCCCTCCGAGTTGGTTCCAAGCTAAGGCTGCGAGCAAGGCATTGGAGCAGCTTCATCGCGAGGATTTCGCGCAGGGCTTAGCTGAATTGGCTTATGCTCTTCAGGCACAAAGCAATGAGTTTCAACCGTTGCGCATGGGATTGATCCGGCGCCGGCTCCAAGCGATAAGAAAGATCGCGTTCTCAACCGACCTCCAACGAAACTATCAGGTGGGTAAGCGGGTCAGCGTGGCTGCGGATGCCGCCATCGAAGGCGATGCTCTTTACCTACGGCCCCCACGCTACCGGTCCGAATACGATCATATCCTGGCCCTAGAGTTGGCCCGCTTGGTGGGTGCGACACGTCTGGCGGATGTCCGCGCGCTAGCTTCGAGCGTGCTGCCGCTCCTTCAAGCCGAGCGACCGGCCGAGGTGCTCGCTTACTTGCGCCGGCTTGGCATTAGGCCTGCTACGTGGGGGCATCAAAATACGGATGCAGACTCTGAGGCGGATCCAGCGGAGCTCACCCGTGAGCAGATTACCCAAAGTCTCGTGGCCTCGGTTCACATCTCTCCGCCGTCGCTGGCGATACAACCCGCTCCAGCTCCAATTCCGTCACCAACCCGCACGAGTCCGCCAGTTGGGCCAGTGCCTCCAGCGCCGCTTCCCGCTCTCGATGAAGTGAAGCTGTCCGTGTCGGTCTCAGAGGGAAAGGCGCCGCTCCCCTGGCATGGCTCATCCGGTGTTGCCGGGCGAAACGGTTCGGTGTGGGCGCCGCGCACGCTTTCGGAGATTGAGCGGGACCGAGAGGTCGGGCTTCGCGGAGAAGCGCTGGTCTATCGGGCAGAGCTCGAGCGGGTGCGCACGCTAGGCTACGAGAACCCGGAGGAGCATGTCGTTTGGGTCTCAAAGGATGAACCGGGTGCGGATCACGACATTCGGTCAATCGGGGTAGACGGAGGAACAATTTGGATCGAGGTGAAGTCCACCACTGGGTCGGATGGCCGGTTCGAATGGAGTATCGCCGAGTTTGAAAAAGCGCTGCGCGAGGGGCCGCGCTACGAGCTGTGGCGGGTATACGGAGCTGGAAGCACAACTCCCCACGCTAAGTTTTTCCAAAACCCGGCAAGCCTCCTTCGAGGTCCCGTTTTACGGCTCGAACTTGGCACGTTGCGTGCCTTCGTTGAATCTCGTTGAGCGAAATGACACCTGCCGATCAACAGTATCTCGAAGACCTAGCCACGGAACTGTCGCGTCTCTATGGGTTCGCCAGGCAAATGAACGAGCTCGATTTTGCCGGCGCTCTCGGCGGGGAATTCAGGGGAGCGCAGGACCCGGGTTGGTCGACCACAATAACGGCCGCCCAGGTGCGGGAGGAGCTGCGTACCTATCTGGCCAAGCGAGCGCCACTCAGCCGCTCCGCTTACCGGATTGTCCTAATGTTGTACTGCCAATTGGCCGAGGCGGGAGGCGTATACGAATCAATCAAAAACGTGATGGGGGTCGTAACCCGGCTGCCTTACAACTTATGGCCGTTCCGAGACCTTGTCCGCGTCCGCAAGCAGCCGGCTGCTGTTATCGGCCCCAATGCCAATAAGACGTTTCGAGACCTGGCCACGACCGCCGAGGCGATCGGCATGCTGCGTTTAGCTAGACTCCTAGGCTCAGCGTTCCGTGACGACATTAGAAATGGAATCGCGCATGCCGACTATGTCATTTGGGATGACGGGTTGCGCCTTCGACGGCGCAACGGCGGGAATGCTGACAAGGTCCCGCATGACGAGGTTCAGGCGGCGATCCTCCGGGGTATCGCCTTTTACGACATACTTCAGCACCACAATTCCGCGGCAATGGATTCATTCAATCCCGCCAAAGAGATAGTCGGGAAATTTAGCGGTAACCCGCCCATGGCTTGGACCGTCTTGGCGGATCCTGAAGCTGGAACATTCTCCATGAGCAGTTCTTCCCCGGGCTCCGCCACGACGCCGGCCTATCTACGCCAGGTTGAGATAAACGAAAGGCTTGGGGGGAGGGTACTTGCCGCTTTTCCTCGCTCAGATCACGACCTTGACGAGGAAATGATCAAAGGAATAGAGGCAGCTGGCTTCGAACCGCATGTGGTGGTAATGGATGCGCCTCGCCGGACTGAATTGCTGGAGCAGATCGACCGACATTCCATGCTCGACAGTCGCCGAAGCAGTGCCGTTCAGGACGGTCTCTTGCTTGCGAGCCCTTTCGGTTTCACTTCTCTGGGCGACCTCTGTGATATCGAGGCTTTGCTTCCGCCCAAGACGATGGAAATCCGCTTCGGTGAAACGGCTCCTGAGTCAGGGTGACCCTAGGTTGTCCCCCTGAACAGAGCCGCGACGTTTCCCTCAATCGACGTCTTGCGATCTAAAACTCTTGAAAAATCGAAAGCGATGCTCTATAGAACACGTATGGCTTTGCCACGGGGTCAGGCTTTACGCCGACCGCCTTGAGGGACCTTCGGGTCCCTTAAGTGTTTCTGGGGTTCACCCATTCCTTGTATGGATCATCGTAGCAGGAGTACTTAACAGCGATCGTCTCGTCGCCGTTGTTCCTCAAATCGATGATTTGTCCCGCTTCTGACAGACGGTCATGCGCTCGGTTCTTCAAGCCAGTCGGTCGGTGACCAAGAGGGTGCAGCACTAGATCGGCCAATTGCAGCATCGGATTACTTTTCCCGTCCGGCCAGATGGTCAGAAGCGTCTCTACCAACTCATCTTTCGCGAGAGGCCTATGCTTCGACGAGTTCGTCGCATCGAAGCCAGTACCGTTTTCTAGAAGCCCCTCGAAATAGTGCTCGATTAGGCGGTCCTCGGTAGCGCCGGTGCGTTCATAGGCGATGGACAGTTTCCGGCCGCGAAGCCTCGCGTACTTGGCCGCACGTTCGACTGCGATGTCGAATGCGGTCCGGCTCATTTGCCATCGTGAACCTTCTGTGTGCTTCTCATAGTATCGGTCTCGATAGCCCGGTCGGCAGATCACGCAAGCATGGGCCGTAATGCGGTCATCGATGATCAGGGCCTCTAACTCTTCGAAAAAGCGGTCCTTCCGTTCCGTATCCTTCTTTAGGAAGCCGAACTTGCCCTTTCCTGACCGAATCTTATTTCCGTGTAGCTCCGGTATATCCCAGCGCTTGCAGAACTCAATTGTGGCATTAGAAAGCGCAGGGACTGCTTCCGACGGAACGATAATCCCGCCGAGTCCGAAACTGAAAATATGAGCCTCCATTGGTAGGGTGTCATCTGGCTTGCACATGGTGCGAGTCCCGAAATCATCCATGAAAAAGGTCATATGGGGCTGTTCGTCGCTCACAATATTTCTTTCCATCACAGTAGCTCTCGATACTGAGCTTTCGTGAGAACTACATCCAATCGAGTTTACAGATTGTGTGCGCACTATTGTCGGCTATCGGACCGTCGACTGAGGCGGGTGCATTCGATAGGCTTGCGATCAGGTACGGATATCGGCTGTGTTGGATTTCAGATGGCACTATCGAGAAGCTGAGCGACAATCACGTCATCTACGTTGCTGCTGCGCAAGCCTTCCCATACCTGCTTCAAAGCTCCCGATGGCTCTCGATCCATGGTTGAATGACGCGGTCATATCGCTTCTCGCCTGCCAGAAGAACGCCGATCGACTCCCACGGGCAGATTCACTAAGGGCCCGTCCCGCGCGACCTCGATGCCTCCGCCCGAAGCCGTAGCAAACAGGAATCGGCGGATACAGCCAGACAGGTAAGCCTGCCAGAGGCATAGGCACCCGTGTCTATGGCGATCCGGCAGGTCTTCGGGTCTGGCATGCTGTCCGACGTCGGGGTATGGCCGTGCACGATGATGTGCGACAGCTGCCCCTCATAATCGAGGAATCTGTCCCGGATCATCATCAAATCCTTGGGGGCTTGGTCGCCGATGGAACGAGTAGGATCGATTCCTGCGTGAACGTAGGCGAAGCGATCGTCGACGATGATCGGGGAGGCATCCTTTAGCGCCTGCAGGTGATGCGGATGGTTGGTGCGAAACATCCTCGCGGCATCCCGGATGTTGCCAACGGACAGGAGGCCATAGGACTCCATCGTCGGTAGCCGCCGATCCGCGTCAGCCATCTACCGAACCTCTGCTCGTCAACCTGGTCGGCGGTCATGAAGTCCAGGAAATAGGCGTCGTGGTTGCCGCGGATCAGCCGTGACCGCGGCCACCGGGCGAGGGTGTCGCAGACGAGATCCATCGCTTCTCGGCTGCAAGGGCCGCGGTCGACGATATCGCCGAGGAAGAGCACCCGAGGTTCGGCGTCGGACGTGCCTGCATCTCCTGAGATCGCAGCAAGCAGGGATTCCAGGAGATCGGCCCGACCGTGGACGTCGCCGATGGCGTAGGTGATGTAAGGCAAACGGGTTCCTTCTCAGCAACCAACAGCATCAGTGTTTCTATGGCCGTACGTCCCCATGGTCATACGTGCGACCTCGTATCCATGATGAGCGATGCGGTCGAAATCTGAACCCGCAACTTTCGTGAGGTTGGTCGGATAGTTCAGGCAGGATGCACATTCTTCGTCAGTGAGGCCCCCTACGTTACCAGCCTGCATCTTAAACTGCCTCGGAGAAGTGCCGAGCCGGAAAAGGAATCCCGCTATCTCCTCCTGACTTATAGCCTTCATCAGCATTCGCGAACGGAGCGCCCGTATCTGATCGCTTGCGATATCGAATAGGCGTGGCGACGCGAGCCTTCCTTTCAACAGGCTCGACAGAATTCGAGAGGGTGGGCCGAGAGGACCTGAGGCGTCGCTGCATATTAACACGTCGCATCCTTGAAGGCCTTCTATGGGCTTATAAAGAGGTTCAAGGGCCATGTTCTCGTAAGCGCCTCCGTCCCAGAGCCGGACGCTCGCGTAGCGCAGCTCCGTTTTCCGCAACGGGCTTTTCGTGGCGGGATCAGTTTGCCACCACCCCTCCTTAGGCAGTTCGAGCTTGAGGGCGCCGATGACGTAGGGCACAGCGGCCGAGGCCGCCATGGCATCCGCGACCGCCACATCAGGGGAGTAGTGCCTCCCGAACTGCCAGTCGCCCATAGAGTCGCGCGTGAAGCGCCAGTTTTTTCCGGTCTCAAGACAGGTGCTGTTGACATGCCATATTGGGCTCTCCGGAAGGTCGGAGAGCTTCAGGCCGATCTGCCAACGCTCGCGGATGAGCCAGGCCAGCACGTTTGCGCGGCGGAAGAAAATGCGGAAGTTTTGGCGCAGGAAACCGTCAGCCCCTAGCGCTCGAAAGCTAAAGAGGTCCCGGGACACGAGCATGTCTCTGACAGAAGGATAGACCGTCTGTAGGAACTCCGATGACGATGGCCATTTCCCGCCAGCAGCTGAGAATATGGCGCCAGTCACAAGGCTGCCGCCGGAAACGGTTGAGACCTGTGTGACCCGTTCAAGGAGGTGTTCCTCTGCCAGCCACCTAAGGATACCTAGGTGGAAAACGGCAGCGCGGAAGCCTCCCCCTGAAAGGGCTAGACCGATGCTGGTCTTACCAAGCGGAACCTTCCCGCCCATCAGGCCACCTTGCCGACAAGCATTGCCAGGTCCTGCTCGCCAACGATCAGCGAAAGCGCCGGAAGGCCATCCAGGTCAAGCACCAGCGACAGCTGACAGATCTGTCGGATGTCTGTGGTGCTGGGCGATGCCGATGCCCCGCGCGGATGCGAGTGCCACTCGCCGATGTAGCGCACCTGACCTCCGGAACGGCCTCGTGCCTCCTCAATGAGCCGCCGCAGGCCTCGGGTACCGCGGACGAATTCCGATCTCGTCCCGGCGCTGTCAGAGGGCGTGGTAAGGGCGTGGACCGCAGCGACATGCTTTGCCTCTTGATCGACGACACCTACGAGCGGTCCGCCTGTCTCGTTCGGCAAGGCGCCTTCGCGCCTCGCCGTTAGGTCATCGCGCAGCTCCGCCGGAAGGGTGACGGTCCAGCCAGCCATGGAGCTCCTGATCACGGAAGTAGGGGCATTCAAGCAATCGATCCCTCCATCCTCCCGCATCGTCCAGATCCGCAGGACGGCGGTATCGTCGCGCGAGGCAGTCGCGACACCTGCCGCAAGGAGGCCCGAGAGTACGGCAACGGAAGAGGCGGGAATTTTGTTGGTAAGGGCGCGGCATGCCCCCGTGTAACGAAGTTGTTGTCCGGGCCGGAGATGGTCCTTCAACGAGGGGTTCGCCAAGATTTCGCGAAGGTATGTTGTTTCGATGTCGCGCAGGTTCGCCGACCTGTCGGCCGCCTCCGCCATGAGGACCGCCGACCGTCCGTCAGGCGTGAAGAAGGCGCACATGCGACGAGCGAACTCTGGACGGTCCGAGAGCCGGCGGGACACTGGGACGGATGCTGAAGCGTCAAGAATGAGATCCGCACCCCGTAGCGCCTCCGCAAGCCCATCGCTCTGTTCACGGGCCAACACGTTCTCCCGGATGGCGCTAGGGGATGTATCGCGGCGGATGAGTTGCAAGCGCGCAGCCAGGTTGCAGGCCTTCTCTTGCCCCATCTGGCCAGCGGTCAGCGTGTGGCGTGCCACATTGTGAGGGAGGAAATCGTCGTCATCGACCACCGTCCAGCGAAACAGCCCTTCTCGCGCAAGGTATTCAGCTAGGTGCGACCCCAGCGATCCTGCGCCGACCAGCACCAGTCGTCGGAGGTCGGCAGTTCTTCCTGCGATTTCACAAGCCCGCGCTGAATCCAGCTCACGGTGGACGGGTGCGATTTGGATTGGAAAGTCATCCAACCCAGATCGGGTGATCGTGGGCGCAAATAGCGGTACGTAGCGGACAGCCGTTGCTGCTTGGGATGGATTCAGGCCGAGAAGACCTAGTGCCTCCCCGATCCTGCCAGGACTCTCGTTGCAAAGAAACGCCACCGGCTTCGTCGCGCCGATCTCTCCGGTGTGGGGATGAAGCTGAGGCATACTGACCAGGATGCAGGTGATCCAGGTTCTGTCCTCGTCTGCCTTACCCAGCTTTTGCCATTCGAGGATCGCCTGCTTCAGGGCGGTCACAAGATCAGCGTCCCTTTCCGTCAGAAGCTGCGCAAGCTGGCCTAGCGTGCCAGGAGCCTTGCGCATACGCTTCATCGACTGCGGCTCAACCTGCACATGCAGGAGGTGCACGTTTACTTGACCATTGACGCTCCTTCTGTCCTGCGCGCTCGTCACGAGCAGGAAGCGGGCGCGCTCGTCCGCCGCCCACACGCTCAGCTTGCGACCCTCGGCCATTGCCTCTGCTCCGTCCTGCGTGACGATCAGCTCGTGGGCACCGTCATATGGGAAGACAGGATCAAACGGCTGGTCGTCGCCGTGAAGCTCGCCCTCGCACGCCTTCTCGAACCATACAGCTATACGTGCCATTAGCTCCGAAGCGGTATAGTCGCTGCGCACGTCCTGCCATGGCCTGTCATCTACGCAAAGGACGCACGGCAATCCCTCGGGCACCATGTTCTGGTGAGGGGTGTCGGGGAAGTCGGGCCGTGCGACCGCGACGAGAGGAGGGGCGGCGTTGCTCGGCCAGAAGCAGACCGAGACTGTCTCGACGGGATTGATGGCGTAGACCGGGCGCTGTGGCACGCCCAGGTCGATCTCGAAAGAAACGATTTCTAAGTCTTTCCCGGGAAGCCTGCGGTATCCGACCGAGCGGGCGAATTCGGTGCATGCCTTTGTTATGTGGTCCGCAAAGGCGATGGCCAGCGGGATGGCGAGGCCATTCCGTCTGATCGGTTCGCTTCCTTCGGGCTGCCACATGCGTCATCCCGCCCGCGTCGTGCTAGCCGCAGCTATGCTGGTGACGCTCGGTGCCGTCGTCATCATGACCGCTACGCCTGTCGAGGAAATCCTCAGCTTGATCGGCTTCGGGTTCGACTCGGTCGGCGTTTCCATCGTGACCTTGAACTGCCCGTTCGAGTCTTTGATGATTTCCTTGTAGTAGTTCGCGGCCTGCCTGTGCGGCGGCTGCTTGTCCTTATCGTCGGCAGTGCCTTTCGCCGGAATCGGCCAGCTCGGCGAGACGATGATCTCCCGCTGGCGCGCAAGCTCCTCAAACAGCCACTTCACGTCTTCAACGGGTTCGGTGATATCATCGCCCTTTTCGGGAGACAGGGACTTGTACGAGCAGTGGTGAAAGAGCTTCAGCACGTCCCAGTGAAGGCGATGCTCGTTGCCGTGCTCCCTCGATGTCCGGACGATCTGCGAGAGTGACTCGTAATCGATGTCGGCGCCTAGAAGGGCGAAACTCTCGCTCAGTCCTTCGCGCGCCGTCATCTGCACCACGATAGAGCACTCGTTTCGATCCTCGAGGCCGTCGTCGGTGCGCCAGGCGAATGGGCTATGCACGAAGAATTCCGCTTGGCCCGCGTCCCACTTCGAGAAGCCCGGAACGAGTTCTCCGGCATTGACTATGCAATCCGCACGGTCCTCCACGGTCAGATCCCATTCGGCGAGGTATTTGGCGAGGTTGGCTGGGCGCGAGAACACCTTGATGCCGTAGCCTTCTTTCAGACGATGGCGAGCCTCGGATCGGATGGTCCAAGCGTCACCCTCGAGGGAGGTTTCGGTGATCGCAGCCGCTGGCACCCAGAGTTCGTCGATCTTAACGCGGTCATCTCCTTGCAAGATGCGGGCGTGGTCGAACCAGAAGAAATCGCGAGAACCGCAGATGTGGTCATCGTCCAGATGGGTGAATGCGACGACGCGAAATGACTTGCGGTCGGCATCATCCAATTCGTCCCGGAGCGCGTTAGGAAGGTCGATGCGCTTGTCCGTCGGATCGTCCGTGCTGCGCATGTTGGCGTAGTCCATCAGGACGAGGTCATCGTTAGCGAGCCGGATCAACGTAGTGTCAGCGTTGCCGAGGGGGAAAAATGTCAGGTATGCAGTCATCGTGAGGCCATTCCTTTGGGATTGGAGCGAGGATGCTTGAACTGCTTCTCTCGAGCGTTGCCAATTTGTTCCTTCTTGTTCTTCCGGGCGCCGAAGCGCCCGGGTTTATTGCATTTCCGACGTTTGCCGGAGGGTGAGCCAAGAGCGGCCGCAGAGCCGCTCCAAGTACATAACATTGGCTTTCAGGTACCCAACTTTGGGTGTGGCACCATCAATCAAATCCCCTCAGCTGCACCCGCTCGTAGCGCCGCACGTGTCGCACTTCTCACAGGTCCCGTTCCGCACCATGGTGAAATTCTGGCATTCGGAGCAGGAATTGCCGGTGTAGCCTTGCAGCAGTGACTTGGCGCGGCGGTCGGCGGCGAGTTTCTTCGCTTCGGCGGCTTCGTTCGCAGCCGCATCGGTGAACAGCGCCGCCGTCGCGTCCGAGGCTACCGAAGCAGAGCCCGCCGCTTCCTCGAAGGCGATGTCCTCGGCCAGTTCCTTGGCCCGCTCCTCATAGTCGCGCTTGTAGGCGATCGCCTCGTCGCTGGCCGGCTTCAGGGCCAGCACGTTGGAGCCGGAGAAGGCGGTGGGCGCCGAGCGGGCAGGGGTGCCGGTCGAGCCGCCGGCAAAGCCCTTCGGCTCATTGCCGATCGCCCTCGACACCAGCTTCACCGGCGAACCGCGGGTCAGGCCCTTGGAAACGGCGTCGGTCTTGCCTTCGCTGATGCCGCGGCCAAGTGCGGTGTTGGAGAAGTCCGACTGGTCGACATGGGCGAGGTCGTTGCGGCCGAGATAGGAGATGGCCAGTTCGCGGAACACGTAGTCGAGGATCGACGTCGCGCTCTTGATGGCATCGTTGCCGATGACCATGCCGGCCGGCTCGAACTTGGTGAAGGTGAAGGCGTGCACATATTCGTCGAGCGGCACGCCGTATTGCAGGCCGAGCGAAATGGCGATGGCGAAGTTGTTGAGAAGGCCACGCAGCGTGGCGCCTTCCTTGTTCATGTCGATGAAGATCTCGCCGAGGCGGCCATCATCATATTCGCCGGTGCGCAGGAAGATGGTGTTGCCACCGATCTTGGCCTTCTGGGTGTAACCCTTGCGGCGGCCGGGCAGCTTTTCCTGCTCACGCGACACGCGCTCGATGATGCGCTCGACAATCCGCTCGGTGATCTGCGCCGCGCGCGCCGCCTGCGGGGACGCGATCAGTTGCTCGACGGCTTCGTCCTCATCCTCCTCGCCATCGGCGAGCAGCGAGGCGTTGAGCGGCTGCGACAGCTTCGAGCCGTCGCGGTAGAGCGCGTTGGCCTTCAGCGCCAGCTTCCACGACAGCATGTAGGCGCCCTTGGCGTCCTCAACCGTCGCATCGTTGGGCATGTTGATGGTCTTGGAGATGGCGCCGGAGATGAAGGGCTGCGCGGCCGCCATCATCTGGATGTGGCTGTTGATCGACAGCGAGCGCTTGCCGATCTTGCCGCAGGGGCTGGCGCAGTCGAACACGGCGAGGTGTTCGGCCTTGAGGAAAGGCGCTCCTTCCAGCGTCATGGCACCGCAGACATGGATGTTGGCGGCCTCGATGTCCTTCCTGGAGAAGCCCATCGCCGGCAGCATCTCGAACGAGAAGTCGTTGAGCTGCTCGTCGGTGAACCCAAAAGTCTCCTTCACCCAGTCGGCACCGAGCGTCCACTGGTTGAAGACGAACTTGATGTCGAAGGCTGACTTCAGCGCCGCATTGAGCGCGGCGATCTTGTCGTCGCTGAAACCCTTGGCCTTGAGCGAGCCGGGGTTGATGCCGGGCGCCTGGTTGAGATTGCCGTGGCCGACCGCATAGGCCTCGATCTCGGCGATCTGGCTCTCGGAATAGCCGAGCGTGCGCAGCGCTTCCGGCACGGCGCGGTTGATGATCTTGAAATAGCCGCCGCCGGCGAGCTTCTTGAACTTCACCAGCGCGAAGTCGGGCTCGATGCCGGTGGTGTCGCAATCCATGACCAGGCCGATCGTGCCGGTCGGCGCAATCACGGTTGCCTGTGCATTGCGGTAGCCATGCTCCTCGCCGAGCTCGATGGCGCGGTCCCAGGCGGCTTTCGCATGTTCGGCAAGCGCCTGCTGCTTGAGGTCGGAGGCGACCAGCGGCACCGGATTGACGGCGAGCTTCTCATAGCCGTCCTTGTCGCCATAGGCAGCGCGGCGATGGTTGCGCATGACGCGCAGCATGTTCTGGGCGTTGCGGTCATAGTCGGGGAAGGCGCCGAGTTCGGAGGCCATTTCCGCCGATGTCGAATAAGCCACACCAGTCATGATCGCGGTGAGCGCGGCGCAGATGGCGCGGCCCTCGTCGGAATCATAGGGAATGCCCGAGGTCATCAGCAGGCCGCCAATATTGGCATAGCCGAGGCCGAGCGTGCGGTATTCGTAGGAAAGCTTGGCGATCTCCTTCGACGGGAACTGCGCCATCATCACCGAGATTTCCAGCACGATGGTCCACAGACGCACGGTATGCTCGTAGGCGGCGATGTCGATCGTGCCGTCGGCGTTGCGGTAGGGCAGCAGGTTGATCGATGCGAGGTTGCAGGCCGTGTCGTCGAGGAACATGTATTCCGAGCACGGGTTGGAGGCCCGGATCGCACCGGCCGAAGCGCAGGTGTGCCAGTCGTTCATCGTCGTGTTGAAATGCAGGCCCGGATCCGCCGACGCCCAGGCGGCATAGCCGATCTTTTCCCACAGGTCCCTGGCCTTCAGCGTCTTCAAGACCTTGCCGTCCTTGCGGGCGGTCAGGTGCCAGTCGGCATCGTCCTCGACGGCGCGCAGGAAATTGTCCTTCAGCGACACCGAATTGTTGGAGTTCTGGCCCGAAACGGTCAGGTAGGCATCCGAATCCCAGTCGGTGTCGTAGGTCTTGAACGACATCGACGTGTAGCCCTGCTTGGCGAACTGGATGACGCGGTAGATGTAATTCTCCGGCACCGCCGACTTCTTGGCTGCCTTGATCTCGCGCTTCAGGGCCGTGTTGATGGCCGGATCGAAGCAGTCCTCGCCATTGCCTTCGCAATTGACGCAGGCCTTCATGATGGCTTCGAGATGCTTCTTGACGATCTTGGAGCCGGTCACCAGCGAGGCGACCTTCTGCTCTTCATTGACCTTCCAGTCGATGAATTCCTCGATATCGGGGTGGTCGGCGTCGACGATGACCATTTTCGCCGCGCGGCGCGTTGTGCCGCCCGACTTGATGGCGCCCGCGGCGCGGTCGCCGATCTTGAGGAAGCTCATCAGGCCGGACGAGCGGCCGCCGCCCGACAGCTTTTCGCCTTCGCCGCGCAGCAGCGAGAAGTTCGAACCGGTGCCCGAGCCATATTTGAACAGGCGCGCCTCGCGCACCCACAAATCCATGATGCCGCCCTCGTTGACGAGGTCGTCCTGAACGCCCTGGATGAAGCAGGCATGCGGCTGCGGGTGCTCGTAGGAGGACTTCGACTTGGTCAGCTTGCCAGTGAAGGGGTCGACATAGAAGTGGCCCTGGCTCGGACCGTCAATGCCGTATGCCCAGTGCAACCCAGTGTTGAACCATTGCGGCGAATTCGGCGCGACGCGCTGGGTGGCCAGCATATAGGCGAGCTCGTCGCGGAAAGCGCGCGCGTCTTCCTCCGACTTGAAGTAGCCGCCCTTCCAGCCCCAGTAGGTCCAGGTGCCGGCCAGCCGGTCGAAGACCTGGCGGGCGTCGATCTCGGAACCGTAGCGCTCGGCTTCCGGCAGCTTGACCAGTTCGGCTTCGTCGGCGACGGAGCGCCACAGGAAGGAGGGGACGTCGTTCTCCTCGACCTTCTTCAGCCGCGCGGGCACGCCGGCCTTGCGGAAATATTTCTGCGCCAGGATATCGGCGGCGACCTGGGAGAACTGCGCCGGCACATCGATGTTGTCGAGGCGGAACACCACCGAGCCATCCGGATTCTTGATCTCGGAAAGCGCCTTGCGGAATTCGATCTCCGCATAAGCCGATTGCCCTTGCTTGGTGAAGCGACGCTCGATGCGCATTGGTTCGGTCCTTTTGTCTATATATAGCGCTTTTCCCCAGGGATTTCTCCCCCTGATGCGAAACGCGCATGTCCGCCGTCTGCCGGCGTTCGAAAACGGCCGGCTCTCCATTCCGCGATCTCCCCCAGCACTTGCGGCCTGGGCTTCTCGTGAAGCCTCTGTCACAACGCGCCGGCGAACCCTGCGGGTCCCTCAAATCTGATTTTTTCGATTCCCTCACTCGAGGGAAATTCACACTATCTAGCGTCGAACCTACCTGCAAACACTAAATATAGTATTAACAGACAATTTATTCCAGTCCGACAATTCTCCCTTTCGTCGCCCCGCCACCCCACAATCCCAACGCTTCCGCCGGCCTCGTAAACGGGCGGAAATGCGGGCAAAAACGCACATAATCCGGGAAAAAGACCGGGCTCAGAACTTTCCGGTCGCGCTCTCAACAGGAGCACATGGCCTATAAAAGGCGACTCGTTTTGCGCCGTCAAGGATTCGTTTGCGTAGCTTTTGTGACCCCAACATCTTGTGTGTCACACATGTGGATAACGGGGATAGAAATGCGCCGCGGCGATTGCCGTTTCGAGCGGTGGATCTGTGCACTTTGACCGCCGGGAGGCGTCGGTCGTGAGCAATCTGGCCGCCTCGAAAAACCTGTCGGGCCGATATGCCAGATATCAGCCGTAATGCAGCTTCGGCTTCGGCTCGGTGCCGGTGAACTGCACGCCGACCCGGTCGTTGCGGCGCCAGCGGACCTCGCAGCGATAGGCGACTCCGTCGAGCGGCACATAAAGCAGGAAATGATCGGGCACCCGCGCCTCGAGCGGTATTTTTAATTCGGCGCCGCCCGCATGCTGGTTGCGCAGCATCACGGCGATTTCCGAGTTTTGAATCCCGGTGATGACGGTTCCACCCTTGAGCACGCGCGGACGGTGCTCGCGCTCGGGCTCGCCGGTATGCTGCTGAAGTGGGTCTACAGGATTCGCCATCGATCAAACGCCAGATTGGTCGATTCTTAGCGAAGAAGGATTAGCAAACCTTTCATGCCCGTCACATCACAGGGTTGTGAATATGGAGAAGGCGGAGGTCCGCTAGGAGAATCTGTGCGGGTCGGCGCAGAAATAGGCGATGATCTGGCAAAGGTCCGGCTCATTGATCATGCGTACGGCTTCGCTGGAATTGACCCATTTGCGGGTGCGGGAGTGCTTTTCCTTCCAGCGGTCGGCGATCTTGTCGACGTGCAGCGGAAACACCAGCACCTCGCAGGGCACTTCTTCACCCGAAGCCAGAACCTTGGCATAGAAGTAGCGGCCGGCTTCGAGATGCGAGACGGTTCCGCGCAATCCGGCTTCCTCGCCTGCCTCGCGCGCCGCCGCCTCGCAGAGCGGCTCCTTGGCTTCCGGCCAGCCCTTCGGCAACACCCAGCGGCCCGTGTCGCGGCTGGTGATCAGCATGATCTCGACGCCATTCCCGGTGTCGCGCCAGGGCAGCGCGGCAACCTGCAGACGGCACGGAGCGGTGCCGAAGAGTCGCCGGACCCTTTCGGCCAGATGGTTGTGCGTCGTTGGCCTTGTCAACATCGGAGAAGCTAGCCCCAGCCTCCAGAATCGTTTGCCGCCTTACGAATCTTACGGCTAATTCTGACCAATAAAAGTAAAAACTTTGATCAGGCTGGCCGATTCCCGCCAACAGAGGTCGATTTCACAGGATATCCTGCCCCGGGGAGCCATCCACGGAAGCAAATATTGTCGTCGGTGGCGGCTTAGTTGGAAAAAGCGGCGTGTCGCGAATCAGCCGGCGTGGTCGTCGGCGATCGGCTTCTGGTAGGTGAAGCCCATGTCCCAGGGGAAATAGATCCAGGTATCCTGGCTGACCTCGGTGACGAAAGTATCGACCAGCGGCCGGCCCTTCGGCTTGGCGTAGACGGTGGCGAAATGCGCCTTGGGCATCATCGCGCGCACGATGCCGGCGGTCTTGCCGGTGTCGGTCAGGTCGTCGATGATCAGCACGCCGGCCCCGTCGTCGGCCAGCAGGGCGGGGGTAATCTCCTTCAGCACCTGCAACTGCCCCTGGCTGGTGTAGTCGTGGTAGGAGGCGACGCAGACCGTCTCGATGATGCGGATGCCGAGTTCGCGCGCGATGATCGCCGCGGGAACCAGCCCACCGCGTGTGATGCAGACGATCGCCTTCCATTGCCCCTTGTTGGCGCCGGAAAGCCGCCAGGAAAGCGCGCGGGCGTCACGATGGAACTGGTCCCAGGAGACCGGGAAGGCTTTTTCGGGAAGGGACATTTTTCGCGCACTCCGCAGCACGCGAGGACCGCGCGCACAAAAACAGGGGAATGCGCGCGGAATTAACTGGAAAGCCTCGGCCTTGGCAAGGGCGGCTTACCGCGATGGCTGTGGACTTATCGCGACAGGAAGGCCGCCACCTGTGCCGTGCGCAGCACCGTGCGCGTCACGCCGCCGAACAGCAGCTGGCGCAGCCAGGAGTGGCTGTAGGCACCAAGCACCAGCAGATCGGCGCCGGTTTCGGCGACCCGGTTCTGGATCATGTCGTCGACCGAGGTGCCGCCCGATTTCTGCACCGAGACGCTGACATTGGCGCCGTGGCGTGACAGCGCCGACGCGATTTCGGCGCCGGCGGCCTCCGGGGTTTCGTCGAACGTATCGGGCGGATCGATGACCAATATGTCGGTCTTCTCGGCCTCGATGATGAAGGGCAGGGCGTCGAAGGCGGCGCGGGCGGCCTCCTTGCTGCCGTTCCAGGCGAGCAGCACGCGTTTGAACGTGGTGACCAGCGGACCCGCGCTCGGCACCACCAGCACCGGCCGGCCGGCGTCATAGACCAGCGTGTCGACATCGGCGCTCGGATCGCCGCCGGTTTCGCGCTGGGCGGCAATGATAAGATCGGCGGCGCGCACGCTTGAAATGCCGGTCAACGCGCTGTCGCCGGAGAAGCTCTCCAGGCTGCGCCACTCGAAGGAGAGGCCGGAATCCTCGATGCGCCTGAGGAAGACGGCCTGCAGCTTGTCGGCCCGCTCCCGGCTCATGTCGGCCGAGACCTGCAGGAACTCGGTATCGGGAAAGCCGGTCGCCGACGTGTAGGGCACCGGAAGCGCCTCGGCATGAATGCCGATCAGGTGGCTCTGGAAGCGGTTGGCGAGCGGAATGGCGCAGTCGAGCACGCGCTCGGCGTCCTGCTCGTTCTGCAGAATGGCAACGATGGTCCTGAAGCGCATGGTGATCCCTCAATCTGGCGAGTGTTCGAACTCGCGTGAAAGCAACGCCGGCGCGCCATGCTTTGTTCCGGCCACAACGGGTTCAACTCGCCTTGGCGACGAAACCCGCCACCATTGCCTCGACATCGGCGCGCGCGGCGTCGAGGGCCTCCTGGCTGCGGGCGCGAACGACCAGTTCGGTCCAGAACTTGCCGTCGCCATACTTTGGATAGGAGCCGATGATCGTATCCGGATGCGCTTTCTGGATCTCACCCAACGGCCCGCCGACAAGGCCTTCGCCGAACGGACAGTGCACCGTCGCCGACAGCATTTTCGTGCCGGTCTTCAGCGTCGGCACGACATTGTCGAGCATGGCCTGGAAGATCGAGGGCACGCCGGCCATGACGTGGACGTTGCCGATGCGAAAGCCGGGCGCTACCGACACCGGGTTATCGATATGGTCGGCACCGCGCGGCATCCGCGCCATGCGCTTGCGTGCCTCGGTGTATTCGATGCCGCGCGCCGCATAGCTTGCGTCCAGCAGCGCATAGGCCTTGGCATCGTATTCGCAGGGCACGCCGAACGCCTTGGCAATCGAATCGGCGGTGATGTCATCATGGGTCGGCCCGATGCCGCCCGTGGTGAACACATAGGTGTAGCGCGCACGTACGGCATTCACCGCCGCGACGATCTCCTCTTCCTCGTCGGGAACGATGCGCACCTCCTTCAGGTCGATGCCGACGGCCGTCATGATATCGGCGAGGTGGCCGATGTTCTTGTCCTTGGTGCGGCCGGAGAGAATCTCATCGCCGATGACGAGCATGGCGGCGGTAACGATTTCGGTCATGGAGGGCTCCGGCAGGACGGGTCGCCTGAAATAGCGCGGCGCGTGGCTATCGGCAATGCCACCTCGGCGGTGAACATCCGTGCCTGGACGATGCAAGGTTGCAGCATGACCGGATGCAGGTAAGCTCAAACGGGTTCTGGTCCGGGTGAACAATGCTGATATCGATCCTGTCGTGGCTGCTGGCCCTGCTGTTCCTGCTGGCGGTCCTGGGGATCGCCTGCCTGGTGCTGGCGACGCTATGGATCGCGGCGAAGGCGCAAAGGTTGGTGCCGCCGGTCGGAAAATTCATCGAGATCGACGGCAACCGCATCCACTATGTCGATGTCGGCGAGGGGCGGCCGATCGTCTTCCTGCATGGGCTTGGTGCGCAACTCCACCACTTCCGGCACACCCTGTTTGGACATTTCGGCCCGGGCTATCGGCTGATCGCGCTCGATCGTCCGGGATCGGGCTATTCGACGCGCGCGAACGGTGCCACCGGCCGCTTGCCTGAACAGGCGGCCCTGGTGCGCCGCTTCATCGAAAAATTGGCGCTGGAAAGGCCGCTGGTGGTGGGCCACTCGCTGGGCGGCGCCGTCACGTTGACCCTGGCCGTGGAACATCCCGAGGCAATTTCGGGCATCGCCTTGCTGGCGCCGCTGACGCATCTGGAAAACAGGGCGCGGCAAGGATTTGACCTGCTCTATATCCCCTCGCGCCTGCAGCGCTGGATGATGGCCTATACTGTGGCGATACCCCTGAGCCTGCGCTATGCGCGGCCGACAATGGAATTCATCTTCGCGCCGCAGGTCTTTCCCGCGGACTACATGGTTGACGGCGGCGGCTGGCTCGGGCTGCGGCCAGTCCATTTCCAGGCGACATCAGCCGATGTGGTGGCCGTCGAACAGGATCTCGGCCGCATCGAACAGCGCTATGGCGAGATTGTCATGCCTGCCGGCATCCTCTTCGGTACGGCCGACCGCGTCATCGACATCCGCATCCATGGCGAGCCGATGCAAGGCAAGATCGCAGGGCTCGATTTCGAACCCGTCGACGGCGTCGGCCATATGCCGCAGTTCGCCGAGCCCAAGCGGGTGATTGGCTTCATCGAGCGGATTGCGGTCCGCACATTTCCATCACCACAGCCTCACGACAATTTCAATGAACCAACCGGCTGACCGCCGGGTTTACCCCGTGTCGCATCCAAGGCGACCAAGACACGGAGTAATGCAATGTACAGGAAATTTCTTGCAGCATCGGTTCTGACGATCGGTCTCACCACATCGGCGATGGCACAATCGTCCGACGGCGCATATTCGAACCGTCACAGCTGGTGGCCGTTCGGCAACGAAGAGTCCTCAGGCGTCGACCAGAACACGACCGGAAGCATCAATGGCGATCGCTCTGGGCTGGACAGCCTTGGCAATTCTGGTCCAGCCGGCCCGTGTGCATACGGCACAGCGGGTCCTGATGCGAATGCTCAGGGCAACGTGAACGACCAGTATTGCGGCAAATAGTTCAGCCGCCGGGCAGCGGTCGGACCCACGACG
>NZ_VFTA01000059.1:0-27853 GCF_007003935.1 Mesorhizobium sp. WSM4310 | reverse complement strand
TTGTCGCTCTTGATTGCCCTGCTTCAAATCCGGCCGAAGCCGGTCGCCGCTTAGGGCTCGGATTGTTCACGGTCGACTAGTGAGCACTCTCCAATATGTTAGGCTCTGTCGCAGTAGCGCAACAAGCTCAGTCTTTGGATGGGTGGTATGAGGATGAGACGACTGAATGTGTACAGGCTCAGTCTTTTTATCGAGGCTCTCGTTTTTGTCGTAAGCGCGTTCGGTGCGACGTGGCTTACCAGCTTTGTGAACGCGCCATGGTGGACATATGTGATTATAGCGGCCATCGCTATGGGCATGTTCGTCGCCGTGCGTGGGGTCCTTTCTGAGCCGCAACGTATGGGACTCTTGGCACACAACTCGGCAGCGACCTCTGCGTGAACCCAGACGCCTTGAAAATGTGCCCGATGCGTCCGGATTTTTGGCGGTGATCTTCATCAAATGCGATGAGCTGCAATTTCTGGCGACGGCCACGCTAAGGGCGGGCCTCCAGCACCATGTTGAACGGTGTCTCCGCGGCGCGACGCAATCGCTTGAAGCCGCCGCCGGTCACAACCTTGCGCAGCCTCGCCTCACCGGCCTGGGCTCCAAGCGCGAGCCCGACTTCCTGCGACACGGATGCGGGCGTGCACACGAAAGTGGAAGCGGCATAGTAAACGCGGCCGACGGGATTGAGGTTCGCCGCCAGATGATCATGCGCGAACGGCTCGACGATCATCCACGTGCCGTCCGGCTTGAGCGATCCGTGGACATGGGTGGCGGCGCCCGTCGGGTCGCCCATGTCGTGAAGGCAATCGAAGAATGTGACGAGGTCATAGGTTCCGGGATAGCTCTTGGCGGCCGCCACGTCGAACCGCGTGTTAACGCCGACGCCGGCTACCTCGGCCGCCTTGCGGGCGCGCTCAATCGAAGGGGCATGATAGTCGAAGCCGACGAAGCGCGAATTGGGGAAGGCCTGTGCCATGAGCACGGTCGATGCACCATGACCGCATCCAACATCCGCGACGTCCACGCCGCGTTCGAGCTTCTCGACGACGCCCTCCAAGGCCGGCAGCCAGGAGTCGATCAGATTGGCATTGTAGCCTGGACGGAAGAACCGTTCCGTACCGCGAAACAGACACGCGCTATGATCGTGCCACCCGACGCCCTTGCCGGACTGGAATGCCTGCCTCACCTTTTCTTCATCGAGCCACAGCGCGGACAGGAACTCGAATGCGCCTGCCATGAAGGCCGGGCTGTCTTCATCAGCGAACACCAGCTCTTGCTCGGCGTTGAGATAGAATTTGTCGCTCGCTTCATCGTAGTCGACGTAACCCGCCGCCGCCTGCCCGGAAAGCCATTCCCTTACGAGGCGTTCCTGGGTGCCGGTGCGTGTCGAAAGTTCGGCGGCCGTCATCTTGCCGCCTTCGCGCAATGCCTTGAACAGGCCGAGTCTGTCCCCCAGCAGGACTCCCGCGCCCGTTGCGATCGCACCGAGATCGCCGACCATTTTCCCCAAGAATGCGTCCAACTTTTCCTGATTCGCTTCAGACATCTGAATCTCCCTTTGGGTTCAATCTCTCCAGGCGACGGAGCCGTGCTCGTCATGAGGCGCCTTGAGCATCAGATGCTCGAAGACATGCAGATATCCCCGGCGGCTCATTCCGCGCTGCCGATCCTGCACCAGACCATATGGGTGACGACCGGCGCGGTGGTCGGGAATGACAGCCACCTCCATGCCGTTGAAAAGCAGGAAATCCGTCACTTTGCCCTCGTCGGTAACCGGCGGAGCCGGAGTGGTCGTCACCAGGGCAAGCCCTGTTGCAGCAGGTATCCTTGGGCAGCCTGTCAGAACATCGATGACTCCGGTTGTGGTGCCGGGGTGGGCGATCAGGGGCCAAGTGATTGTTCCGCGGCGGCTGTATGTTGTGGTAAGGTGATCATGCGAACTCTTGTTGGTCGGTCACGTGTTTTGCGGATGACCCGCATGTACTGTGCCAAATGAGAAAACCATTCAAACGCAATCCAGTAGATCTGACTGTATCCGACATTGTCGGAATTTGGACATCGCCGAACGCGAAGCGCTCGGGGCTTGTGACGATACTTGAGCGTGCTGCTTCGGAGGAGGGATGAGCCTCGAACCGGCCGCGAGGCCTTTTTCTGGCAACGGATATTCCGGCCGGGTTAGGCCGCGAGGAAAGCGACGGTGAATAAGAGGTAGAGGACCAACCGTTTTGAGCGGGTAGTTGCCGTGTTGCGCCCCCAGGCAAAGGCCAGCACCACGGAGCAGTATTTCTGGTGGCGATACTACAACGCCTTTTAGTGCCGGTTACCCGTTTTTACCCAGTTGGCCTGGTGCATTCAGAGCGAGCTCGTTGGAAACCGCTTATTGTGGCTATGAGCGAACTCGGGATGGAGGAGTGGACCCAAAAATTGGCAAAATGCCCCAGGGAGGATTACATGGGTCGCTCATTCCCCGTACTCGTTACAGGTGCGCGTCGCTTCGCAAACAGCTTGCTTTTGACTTGGCGTTTTTTGCCGTCTCGGCATCGCTCACTAATTCGGCCGCTGCCGACACCGTGAACTGGCGTCAATTCGAAGGGACCAGCATAACTTGGGCCTACGACATCCACCCCTATGCGGATGCTCTCGCTGCGCAATTTCCGGAGTTCGAGAAGCTGACCCGGCATCAAGGTCACGCCGGAACTCTACCCAGACGATTCTTACTGGAACAAGATGACGATCCAACTGACGACGAAGTCGCCAGCATGGGATGTGTTCGGCACTGGCATTCAGCCCGCGTAGGACCTCGCTCCGAGTGGCGCCCTGGAGCCGCTGGACAAATACCTGAGCGATTGGAAGCTTACCGATGCTGGATACGACTACATTACGTGGACATGATCAAGAAGTGCGCGGCTCCTTCCTTCGCGTCCGGCCGCAGCGCGATGACGATCGACTCAAATATGTTCGGCTTCTGGAACGATGTTGCGGGGAAGCCGGCATCCGGCAAGATCGCCTTCGCTCCGCCGCTGCACGCACCGAGCGCCACGAGCTTGGAGTCTGACATCTGGATCTGGGCTCTCGCCATGAACGCGGCTTCCGAAAAGAAGGGCACGGCCTGGCTGTTCATCCCGTGGGCCACCTCCAAGCAGGTGGCGCTCAAGGGTGCCCTTGCTGGCCAGCTCGTCAATCCGCCGCGCACGTCGACCTGGCAGACGACACCTGGACTAAGTACGCTTCGCAGCCCGAGTTCAACAACTTCGTTGACAGCTTCAAAAAGATACAGGACCAAGCCGCGCTGGCTTTCACACCGCGTGTCGGCTTCGGCGAAGCCATGAACGCATGGGCCGTGGCGATGCAGAAGATGGTAAACGGCGATGACGTCGAGACGACGTTGAGGGCGCTTGCCGAAGAAATCCGCACTGGCCTCTGATCAAAAGGAACAGGGCAGTACTATTGCACTGCCCTGTTCCCGCCAACGGCGGAGATCACGCCGTGTCACCCCAAGCACTTAAACCCAGCGTGCCGATGGCAGCCGAAGGACCTGGCGCGCGCGCCTCGTCCGGTTCGGCTTCGCTGGAGGGGCGTTCCATCGACTGTTTCAGCCTTGCAATCATCCAGGCGCTGGCCAAAAGCCAGATGGAGCGCCGGCTCAGGAACCGGCGCAAAAACTCGAGCCTGCCGGCGCTGATCGAGCTGGTGCTGGCGCGGCCGCTGGTGTCGGCAGGTCTGGTCGCGGCCGAGCTGAAAATTAGCCAGCGCGCTGCGCTCGGGCTGGTGCCGAACTCGGCATCCGTGAGGTGACCGGCAGGGGGCGCTACCGGGCGTGGGACCCCGTTTAGCTGCGGCGGGCTTTGGCGAAAGCGACAGCACTGATGATTTTTGCTGTACGCTCATTCTCCCTCATCTGCGCGTTGACAGAAAACCAGCAGGCGAGGGTCACAGCACGCTGTGCTCCCCGCGATTTCCGGAAAACCAATGAAAAACGACTTTGATCGATCGCGCGGGACGTATCATTCAACCATGTCGAGAACGGGCGTGACGGCACGTACACTATGGACCGAGAGAACTTTGTCTGGCGACTTTGCGCACGCTTGCAAAACTCTTCGGAAAACTTCCTTCTGTTGATCCAATGATCGTAATGAGCTGGAGTGGCATCGCCGCTCTCCTCGGTTCTTGCTCTCTCAGTTGAACTTGATGCTAGCCTGCACGAAAACGCCGTAGCGCTTTGCCTTCCAATCGTCGGCCTGCGGGGAACCACGACCGCCCATTGCCTCTTCGAAATGAGCGGTGCCGTTATTCGCCACGGCCGCAACACCGCCTCGAGCTGGACGCCATGCCCATCGCCGTCTTCGGGAATTAGCTTGATCTTGGGCGCATGTGGTGCTGCTCTTTGCCGTCGAGCCGCGTGAAGAGGAACGCCACGTCACCAGAAAGGCTGAGTCGCTCGGTGAGTTGCGTCTGCCCGGCCAAGCCGAGTCGCAGCGAATGCCAATCGTTGTCCTGGCTGAGAGGTTGACGTAGGTGGGACGGTTGGCACACAGGTTCCCCAGTTGGTCGCCTGCTGCGTGCAACCGAAAGCATCGTAGCTCTCGTGCCAGAAATTGTTGCCAACAAAAGCACCGATGCGGTAGCGCGGTGAGTTCAAGAAATTATATCCAAGATCGGCGGTGAAATAGCTGACGCCGCCCCCGCGCTGATCACTGAATGTGTTTGAGTAGCCCCCCATTTCCGTAAGAAGTCCTCGTCATGAGAAAATCCTCCCTGATGCCGCCCGCACCGAGGAGGCCTTTACGAAAATGCCAGTCGGATTGTGGACTCGAATGCGCGTCTAGATCGTCATAGGTGAGCCGCGAGACCAGTGACGTACCTTTATGATTGTAAAGTTCCTTCGATGCGTTGCCGGTACTGGCCAGTAACGTAGTCCACCCTCGAAGGAAAAGACTGAGGCCGCCGACCCGGCTACCGACGCCGACTCGCAATCACCGGCACTCGACGGCGGTTCGGAACTTCTCGGTGCCGCAGCGCCGGCCAAGCCGGACGGGCCCGGTGAAAAATTCGTCGTCGAGGGCAAGGCGCCCGCTGCTGCGCCCGGCCGCGCCGACGATTTTTCTTGGCCGCCAAGGCGGCAGCCTGCGGCCGGGGCCACAACCGAAACGACCACGGCGATCAGTCCGTAAGCTGCCCGGGGCAGCGGAAGGGCGGAAAGCGCCTTCAGGTGGCCGCACAAGTAGGGTCTCGAGACGGACTCAGCGCGGCAGCACGCTCGATCCCATCAGCGCCTCATCGATGGCGCGCGCCGCCTGGCGGCCCTCGCGGATCGCCCAGACGACCAGCGACTGGCCGCGCCGCACGTCGCCCGCCGCATAGAGCTTTTCGACGCTGGTCCTGTAGTCCCGGTCATTGGCCTCGACATTCTTCGAGCGGCGGCTGTCAATGGCGATCTTCATCTGGCCGGCCAGTTCCGACACCGGCCCGCGAGCGGCTGGCCCGGCAAAGCCGATGGCGATGAACGCGAGATCGGCGCGGATGACGAATTCGGTGCCGGCGATCGGCTTGCGCTTTTCGTCGACTTCGCAGCATTTGACCCCGGTCAGCTGGCCGTTTTCGCCGATGAATTCAAGCGTCGCCACCTGGAATTCGCGCTCGGCGCCTTCGGCCTGCGAGGATGACGTGCGCATCTTGGTCGCCCAGTATGGCCAGACCGACAGCTTGTCTTCCTTTTCCGGCGGCTGCGGCCGGATGTCGAGCTGGGTGACGCGCACCGCGCCCTGGCGGAAGGCGGTGCCGACGCAGTCGGAGGCAGTGTCGCCGCCGCCGACGACGACGACATGCTGGCCGCCGGCGAGGATCGGATGCGACGGCCACGCCACCGACTGGATCGGTTCGCCGCCGACACGCCTGTTCTGCTGCACCAGATAGGGCATCGCGTCATGCACGCCGCCGAGATCGTCGCCGGGAATGCCGGCCGCGCGCGGCGTTTCGGAACCGCCGCAATAAAGCACGGCGTCATGTTCGGCGAGCAGCTCGGCAACCGGCTTGTCGACGCCGACATTGACGCCGCAATGGAAGGTGACGCCCTCGCCCTGCATCTGCTCGATGCGCCGGTCGATATAGTGCTTCTCGATCTTGAAGTCGGGAATGCCGTAACGCATCAACCCGCCGGGCCGGCTCTCGCGCTCATAGACATGGACGTCGTGGCCGGCGCGGCCGAGCTGCTGGGCAGCCGACATGCCGGCCGGGCCGGAGCCGATGACGGCGACGCGCTTGCCGGTCTTCTTCTCCGGCGGATAGGGCCTGATATGGCCGGTCTCGTAAGCCTTGTCGGCGATCGCCTGCTCGACCGTCTTGATGGCGACGGGGATGTCCTCGAGGTTCAGCGTGCAGGCTTCCTCGCAAGGTGCGGGGCAGATGCGGCCGGTGAACTCCGGGAAATTGTTGGTCGAATGCAGGTTGCGGATCGCATTGTCCCAGTCGCCATTGTAGACGAGGTCGTTCCAGTCCGGGATCTGGTTGTGGATCGGGCAGCCCGTCGGCCCATGGCAGAACGGAATGCCGCAATCCATGCAGCGCGCGGCCTGTTTCTCGACCTCTTTGTCGGACATCGGCAGCGTGAATTCGCGGAAATGCCGGATGCGGTCGGAGGCCGGCTGGTACTTGTGCACCTGCCGGTCGATTTCGAGAAAGCCTGTTACCTTGCCCATAGTCCAGTTCCTGCTGTCCAGATGGTGCGCCTGGCGACGCCCTGCAGCTGGATCAGATGGGGCATCCCGTCCACACATGGGCCGCACCAAGTTGCCCAAAATTCGACTATGTACACTTGCCGGGCTCAAAGCTCGTGAGGGGCTCGCCATGCAGCCAGTTCTCGACTCTAATCGAAGGAGCCGGGGACTCCATCTGCAATACCACGTTGCGGTCCAAAGCTATTTCCAAAGGTTTCTGCACGAGCTGGTTTCCTCTCAGAGACGGCACACGGGTTCAGGGAGGAGCGCATCGCTCGTCTTGCCCCATTGAGTGCAGTCACAGTCACTCAGTCTCAAAAGCCATGCCAACGCGCTCAGCGCGCAGTTAGCGCCCATTGCTTCGAAAAACCTCGTCAGTGCCCAGATGTTGGTTGTAATGAACCTGACATTTGTCTGACGCTGTCAGCTTTTGGACACGCGATCACGCGCTTCGTGCCGCCAGATGGCCAGGCCGAGCCCTGTGTTGCCAGCGGTCGCTTCGATGATTGTACCGCCCCGCGCGTGCCACGCTGTTCGGCATTAACGATCATCGACAACGCAATGCGATCCTTGATCGATCCGCCGGGATTCTGGCTTTCGATCTTGACGAAGCGACGACACCTGCCGGTATCGAATCTCTTCAGTTCGACGACCGGCGTCTCCCCAATCAGATCGAGCACTGACAAATGGCGGACGCAGGCGAGAGGACGCCTTTGTCGACGGTCGGCGGAACATCTCGAGGCTCATGCGGCTGCGGTCTCCAGAATGTCGGCATAGTGCCGTTGCGCAATATCGGGATGCGAGCGCAGTCGGCTCTTCAGCAGTTGCGGAACAGGGGATTGTCGGGGTCGCTGGCGGGGCACCCGCTTCGGCAGCCAGTTCAGGCGGCAGGTCAAGAAACCGTATGTCGGCATCAAGCCGCGCGCCGAAGAAGAAGGGAATAGAAACAGTGCCCTTCGAAAGACCCAGGGCGACGGAAATCATTGCATCGGGCGAGTTCATGCGCCTGAAGCAGCGCTGGCTGCAACTGCTTCATAGCGACAGGCGGGCGGAGACTCTAGCGGGGCTTTCGCCGCTTGGTTGATTGAGGCTCTCGACGAAGCCACTAAGATTCGGCGGCCGATAATAGCTTGCTGCTCATTGGGACGCCGACCAACGCCGGGATTGAGAAAGGCAACCCTGCCCCACAAGGCGGGTGTCACACGTGCGGTGCGTCCGCTCGTCGCGCCGGATGGTCTTTGAGACCTGGGTTCACGGCTATTCAGATGCACCCCTGTCGGCTTTTCGGTGCAGGCCGCCAGGCGGCGTGTTGCAGCAGCGGTAATTAGTTTGAGAGCGTGCGAGCACGGGCTGCATAGTGAGATCATTTGCCGGCGTGGGGACCAAGGTGTGGCGCAGCCTTAGAGAACTCAACACCGAGACCGGAGCAACGGAGACGGCTCTTTCGTCGAGACAGTTTAATTGGAAGGCCGAGAAGCACCGGCTGGGTAGCGTCACGCCGCATCATTCTTTGCGGAGCTGGAGCGCGCGGGATCGCTGGAGCGGCTGGTGAAAGCGGTTGCCGGGGCGCACGCCAACAACAACACGTGAGCTGGCGCCTCGTGTGGCAAAAGGAGGGGGCGAGAGCCCATGGCCTGCAATGAAGCGATCAAGCATTGCGATCGTGGAACCAAGCTGCCTAGTCGACCATCCGGACCGCGGCCTTCAAGCCAGCTCGCCTTGGAATCGGCCTTCCAGGAATCACCGTCAAGGCCGACTCACGACCTTTTCGCCATGAGCCGCGAAGAGGGCATTCCGCCGGAAGCCGATGGCTGCCTTCTCTCGTTCATCGACGGCTATGTGGTGAGCGGCCATGTGCCGGTCGGCACGGTCAACAAGCTCTTGACCGAGCGGCCCGACATCAAAGGGCATGACGCTGCCCGGCATGCCGATGGGCTCCCCCGGCATGAGTGGCACGAAGGAAGCGCCCTTCGAGATTCTCGAAATCCGAAAGTCTGACGCGACCGGCGGCATCTACGCCACGGAATAGGAGGCTTCGATGATGGAATGCATGAGCGGCATGATGATGTTCGGCACGGGCCTGGTGTGGCTGCTTGTCGTCGTCGTGCTCGTCCTCGGGACGGCCGCGCTGATCAAATACCTGTTCTCCAGCGGCGGCAAAGGAGAAGGGCGTCGGTCCTCTTATCGATGCGTGGCCGCGGCAGGCCTCGGATTGGTCTGGACATTGCCTTGGCTCGCCAACCGGATGGCCGCGCCCCGGCCGCGGCGATAGCGCTAGGCAAGACGGTTTTAGCCAGGCGAAGGTCAGCGCGATTGGAAAGCCCGCTGCCTTCGGGACGCATGCCGGCGCCGGGACCGGCCGCGGTCGTCGGCGGCGGCTACCAGAGCGACATGCCGGGCTTCGGGAATGTCCTCACCGACGAGGAGATCCGGGCCGTTCTGGCCTTCATCAAAAGCACATGGCCCGAGCGGGAACGCGCCTATCAGGCAGATGAGCCGCCGGGAGCGGGAGCAGACACAGTGAGACCAATCCTAGCCGCGGAGCCCTCGAACGCCCCCAACCGGAATGCATTGTCCATGAAAGCGAAACCGTCGCTTGCGATTCAATTTCTGGCGCTGATCCTCGGGACCTCCGCGCTGGCCCACCATCCGGGCGCCGATCTCGACAAGATGAGGGACAGCGCGGAGAGGTTCTTCCAGGCGATCGACGAGCAGGCCGCGCCGCCTTTCGAACTGGCCGACGCGGACGGAAGGGCCGTCCGCCTTCCGATCTCTCCGACAAGATCGTGGTGCTCTACTTCATGACGAGGTAACCTTGGAAGAAGAAGGCGACGGCCACTGGCGGCAGGATGGCAAGCACGCTGGCCGCAAAAAGCGGCCCATACTCATAGAAGCGGGCCGGTTCTGTCGCAAATCGTGCTTTTGGCCACAACTGGACGCTTTCGCGCGCTTATGGACCAGCTCACATGACAGGGCTCGACGTGCCCCGGGGTGGCGCCCTACTTCCACGCTCGCACTGTCACACTCCCGCCGAAAGGCGGGTTTAGTGAGTTATGGCAGTGACTGTGCCACCAGTCCAAACGTCGAGTTTCGCGGCAACTTCGACGCTTTCCTTAGCTGACTTGCCCAAAACCAGCGCGGCCAAAGCATACTGCTTGCCGCTCCCGATGGCATAATATTCACCTTTCACGGGATCACTTGGCAGCCAATTGCCGTCCAACAATACGGCTTCCCCATTTTTGCGCACTATCAGCGCCTCAAATTCAAAATTGTCGTCGTTGCGCGGCACAGGAATATCAGAAACATCCATGCCCTTCTCAACCCAGTCTCGAACGGCCTTTGGAATACCCAAGGACGAAGAGGAAACGCCGATGAGTGTGCCGTCGCATAAGCGAAACACCTTCGTTTTCTCACCGACGGATACTGAGTCAAAACCCAAGGCTCGGCCGTCGCCAGCCATGGTTCCGTTCCTGTAAGCTATTGTTGTCATTGGCACCCTTCTATCGCTGCATCAAACTTCAGGACCTTGCGCATGTCCCCTGTGTCAAGGTCACTGACCGACGGCCTATTTGCCTGATACACGATACAGGCTGCGCTCCTTGAGTTCGCGCACGGGTGGCCGTCATCTTGCCGCCTTCGCGCAATGCCTTGAACAGGCCGAGTCTGTCCCCCAGCGGGAATGACAACCACCTCCATGTCGTTGAAACGCAGGAAATCCGTCACTTTGCCTCGTCGGTAACGGGCGGAGCCGGAGCGGTCGTCACCGGGCAAGCGCGGTCGCAGTAGGTATCCTGGGCAGCCCGTCAGACATGGATGGCTTCGGTTGTGTCATGCGACTTCTTGTTGGTCGGTCACGTGTTTCCGGATAACCAGCATGCGCTGTGCCAAATGAGAAAACCATTTAAAGTCAATCCAGCAGATCTGACTGTATTCCGACATTGTCGGAAATTGGACATCGCCGAACGCGGGCGCTCGGGGCTTGTGATGATACTTGGGCGTGCTGCTTCGGAGGAGGGATGCGCCTCGTACCGGCCGCGAAGCCTTCCTGCATTTAAGGCGCCAGATCAATTGAACGCGATGCCGGGCAGCGTCGCAGCGGCTAAGCCAGCCACTCGCATTGCTCCCTGACAGGATGGTGCCGATCCTGCTGAGATCGCATGCTGGCGCGACGTTGCTTTGCGGCCACCGTCGCGCCTGCCCGTGAACTGTTCGCGCCTGTGCTCATGCTCGCCTTGACACCCTCGATGGGTCCATCCGGGATGGTCAACCATCCGGAACATAGCGGGCAGGCGGGCATCTTCACCAGCAGTCTCTGTGTCGCTCTCGTGGCGGCAAACAAGATCGAGGCTGGCGGGGTGATGATCAACGGTCCTCGAACCATCGATTTTGATCGCGGTGGCCGTTCAGTGCGTTCAAGCACGAGGCGCCGTTAGACGGCACCGCAGCATCATAGCGAAGTGCCATGCAGGACGACTCCCTGCAGCATCGTCTCGCGCAGCCAAACACTTGCCGGATCACTGTTGTGAACGGCCGGGCGTTTGACGGCCTGTGACGCGAAAAGGCAACGGAAGATCTAGCATTTATGGGGGAAATGTTTTTTCGGAGTGCTTGACCCGCAGGAAGGGCAGGGCATGACTGCCTATCGCCCGACCCGGCAAGGCCGCACTCATGACCGGCTGGGCTCGGTTAATCCTGCATGCCGCGCCCATGAGGTTACTTGTCCGGAGTGCGTCGAGCACAACGAGGAGATGTAGTTCACGATCTTTGAAAAGCGTGGTCAACCATCCAAAGTGTGGATGCCTTTCATCGAAACAAACGATTTCATCAATGTTCTGGAATCCTGCATGGGCAGAAGCACCTGATGGACACCGATGCCCCCACTGCCTCATGGCGTGGCGAGCGTCTTAAGAAACCGCCCGAAAGGAGATTTTTCATGCGCTCTACCGGGCAGTGGAGTGCTGGGAAAGGGAGTTGCAACTGACCGGCCATGTCAAACTGTCCGACTTCTTCCGAGCCTATGGACAGACCGGGAGACGCGCACGTGTAGCGGCTCACATCGTCATACTGCACCTACGCCACACACCGGCCGGACCTGATCCGGCTTTATGAGCATTGGGTTTTGTCAGTTGCCCAAGCGTGATGGCTTTCGCGACGCGGCGCGCCTCAGGAACTGAGCCGCGTCCAGGTCGAAACGCGGGAAAGAAAGACAGGAAACAGAATGGCCGATCAATTCGCAACGGACGTCATTGCCCTGATCAAGAAACGCGCCGAGTCGGAGAGCGGTGAGGGAATGCCTGCGTCATTCGTCGGCGAGATAACAATCGCCACGGAACTGGACGCGCTCGGGTTCGATTCGCTGGGTTTGGCGGACGTCCTCTGGGATGTGGAGCAGGCCTACGGCATCAAGATCGACATGAACACGGCCGATGCCTGGTCCAATCTCAAGAATGTCGGCGACGTCGTGGAAGCCGTCCGCGGCTTGCTTGCGAAGGAGGCTTGAATGGACAGGCGCGTCGTTATCACCGGAGTGGGCGGCCTGTGCGGACTGGGCACCGAGGCCGCCTCTATGTGGAAAGAGATGCGCGAAGGCCGCTCCGCCATCGGCCCGATCGCCAATTCCGAGCTTCATGACCTGGAGGGCATGACCGGCGCTGAGATCAAGGCGCTGCCCCAGCACGACATCAACCGGGGGCATCTCATCTCCATGGACCGCTTCAGCTTGCTCGCCGTGCTTGCAGCGCGCGAAGCCATGCGGCAGGCCGGACTTTCCTGCGACGAGGGGAATGCCCATCGCTTCGGCGCGACAGTGGGCGTCGGATTTACCGGTTCGTACGCAACAGAACAAACTTACCGCTCACTGCTTTTGGGTAGCGCAATCCGTGCTGAACTCTTCACTGGAGTAAAGGTGATGCCCAGCGCCGCTTCCGTCCATCTTAGCTTGAGCCTCGGCTTGCGCGGGCCGGTCTTCGGGGTGACCTCCGCATGTGCCTCGGCCAACCATGCGATCGCCTCGGCGGTGGACCAGATCAAGCTGGGCCGGGCCGACGTAATGGTTTCCGGGGGCAGCGACGCACCCTTCGCATGGGGCGTGCTGAAAGCATGGGAAGCAATGCGCGTGCTTTCACCCGATACCTGCCGGCCCTTCTCCGCCGATAGGAAGGGCCTGGTGCTGGGCGAGGGTGCGGGCATGGCCGTGCTGGAAAGCTACGAGCATGCCACGAGGCGTGGTGCCACAATTCTTGCCGAGATCGCCGGCGTCGGCCTTTCCGCCGATGCCTTCCACATTGCCGCGCCATCTGTCGAGGGGCCAGCGTCGGCGATGCGCGCCTGCCTTGCCGATGCCGGGCTGAATGCCGAGGACGTCGACTATCTCAACGCGCACGGCACCGGTACCAAGAGCAATGATCAGACTGAAACGGCGGCGATCAAGCGTGTGTTTGGAAACCACGCTTATTCGATGTCCATCTCTTCCACCAAGTCCACGCACGCGCATTGCCTCGGCGCAGCGAGCGCGCTTGAAATGATCGCCTGCGTGATGGCAATCCAAGAGGACGTCGTGCCGCCGACCGCCAACTATCGCGAGCCAGATCCCGCTTGCGACCTCGACATCACACCCAATGTGCCGCGGGAGCGCAAGGTGCGCGTCGCCATGAGCAACGCCTTCGCCATGGGCGGTACGAACGCAGTTCTGGCATTCAGGCAGGTGTAGAAGCCATGCAAGACGCCTCATTTGAGGTCACCTGTCGTATCTAGCTGCTTGCCGGACCACTATGTAAAGCGAGCGCTATTGGCTGCCTCTGCGATGCGGGAATTGGCAGCGGACGTCTCTCGATCAAACAGGCATCTTGCTTGTAGAATTCTTTTAATCGTGAAGCGGCGCGAGTGCGCTATCCGTTGAGGTGAGCAAGGCCGGCGCCCTGGGTGAGCGCTGGTGTCGGGTGGTGGAAAGTACAGGGGGAGCTGTGTGGCCCCTCTTTCTCGGCCTCGACGATGTGCGAAGGAGCCTGCGCGGCGAACGGGCCAACGCCCCAGGCTCAGAACCTGGGCGAACCTAACTCCCGCCAAAGGACAGCCCAGAGCTGGATACACGAAAGAGATACTGAACCCGCGAATCAGATTCTGATCAATCGTCGTGTCTGAGCTCCACTCGGCTCTTACGGAGATAATCGCGCGGCCCGGCAACGGCCGCGCGTGCCGCGGGCGTGAGCTTTGCGCTTCGTCAGAAGTGCCTCGAGCGTGACGACGATAATTGACCAGCCATATGGAACGCATTCGCCCAGTTATCCAAAGCGTGGATACCTTTCATCTAAACAAAGGATTTTACCGTTTTTGCTGCAGGTCCCATAGAAGCGCTTCAAGTTGGAAAGATAGGTAGTTCCGATGGTTGCGTTGGATCTGAGGAGCATCATCTGGTGTGCGGGGCGTACAAAGTCAGTCGCATCTGCATTGCGGCTTGGTCTTTCGGCGGTCCCCACAAGTTACGCCCCGTTGGCGCGACGCCAATTATTTAATCAATGCTTGGACATTTATCTCAACCAGACAGCTACAAGGTGAGGTCTTCCATGCGTCCGAATGTCGAGTGGAAGTTGTGCTGGGAAAATGAGCTGCAACTGGCCGACCATGTCGAACTCTCCGACTTTTTTCGAAAGACCTATGGACGGACTGGCGCCTTCAACGCGGAGCCATTCGAAGGCGGCCGCAGTTGGGCCGGCGCGAGGCCGGAATTCCGCGCAATCGGCTACGACGCGCATGGGGTAGCGGCTCACATCGGCATGCTGCGGCGCTTCATCAAAGTTGGCGAGGTCGACTTGATCGTCGCTGAATTGGGCCTGTACGCGGTTCGTCCGGATCTTGAAGGGCTCGGAATCGGTTTTTCGATGCGCGTGGCGTACCCAGTGCTCCATCAGTTGGGTGTTCCATTCGCTTTCGGCACGGTTCGGCACGCGCTGCGAAACCATGTCGAAAGATTCTGCAGAGCCGGCCTCGCGAACATTGTGTCGGGCGTTCGCGTACGGTCGACCCGTCCAGATGTGCATCCCGACCTGCCGCCCACGCGCCTGGAAGACGTACTCGTGTTGGTTTCGCCGATCGGACGCTCGATGGACGAGTGGCCGTCTGGTACCCTGATCGACCGGAACGGTCCGGAACTATGAAGCCTCTGGACTACATATGCGAAGGGCAGAGTGACAATGCCGATCGCATTGCAGAGCGCAGCGTCTATCTGACGTTTGACGACGGTCCCAATTCATTTTTCACACCGCAGATACTCAATGTGCTGGCGCAACATCAGGTGCCGGCGACCTTCTTCGTTGTTGGGGCCTACGCGGCCGACGAGCCGGAACTCGTTCGCCGAATTATTACAGACGGCCACGGTATAGCCAACCACACGATGACTCATCCGGACCTAGCTAAATGCGGGTCCGTCGAAGTCGACTGCCAGATAGTTGAGGCAAACAGAGTCATAGGGATGGCTTGCCCGCAGGCCATGGTTCGGTACTTTCGTGCACCCTATGGCATCTGGACCGAAGAAGTAATCGCTGCATTAGCGGGTGAGGCATTGGCGCCCGTCCATTGGTCCATTGATCCACGCGACTGGTCTCGCCCCGGCGTTGACGCCATCGTCGACAGAGTGCTCGCCGATATCCGGCCGGGCGCAATCGTGCTGTTGCACGACGGGTGCGCTCCCGACGAATTGCAACCAGGCAATCAAGCCAGTCTGCGCGACCAGACGGTGACAGCGTTGTCACGCCTAATTCCAGAATTGCACGGCCGCGGATTTGTAATCCGATCACTTCCTCAACATCCCTGAACAAACAGAGATCCTATGGACCTTCTCACCACAGCCAGTACTGTTGCCGTTTCGTCTTATGCGGTGCTCTCGACTGTTTACAGAGGCATGCAAGCGGTCTACTCCCAACCGGAAAATGTTACGCCGCCGTCGGAAAGCTTGTTCGGATCCGACCGTTGGCCGAGCGTGGATGTCATTATCCCCTGCTACAATGAGGACCCGCGCACACTCGCGGCGTGTTTAGCTTCCATTGCAAATCAAGATTACTCCGGAACATTTCAGGTCTATCTGGTTGACGACGGTTCTGGAAATCGTAATGCCGTCATCCCGGTACATCACGCCTACGAGGGCGACCCGAGATTCAATTTCATTCTGCTCCGCGAAAATGTTGGCAAACGCAAGGCGCAGATCGCCGCCATCCGCCGCTCATCTGGAGATTTCGTGCTCAGCGTCGACTCTGACACGACACTTGCGTCCGACGTCATCACGAAGCTTGCAGTAAAAATGCGGGATTCCATGGTCGGAGCGGCCATGGGCCAGCTGACGGCATACAACCGCAGCGACACTTGGTTGACCCGATTGATCGATATGGAATACTGGCTGGCTTGCAATGAGGAGCGCGCGGCGCAAGGTCGCTTTGGTGCGGTCATGTGCTGCTGCGGCCCATGTGCAATGTACCGCCGGTCTTGTCTCCTTTCTCTGCTGGATCAATACGAGACGCAGCTGTTCAGGGGGAAACCAAGCGACTTCGGTGAAGACCGTCATCTTACGATCCTCATGCTGAAAGCAGGCTTTCGAACCGAGTACGTTCCAGGTGCCGTCGCGGCGACAGTCGTTCCGGACAAGATGGGACCTTATTTGCGCCAACAACTCCGCTGGGCACGAAGCACTTTCCGGGACACGATGCTTGCGCGAGGTCTACTGCGTGGCCTGGATCGCTATCTAACTTTGGATGTGATGGGAGAGAATCTCGGCCCATTGTTGCTCGGCATCGCGGTAGTAACGGCGCTCGGTGAGTTACTATTTTCACATACAGTAAATTGGTGGACGGTGCTGGCTATTGTCACGATGACCATAATCAGATCTACGGTGTTATCTTTCCGCACTCGGCAGCTTCGATTCATCGGCTATTCAATGCACGCGTTAATCAGGATATTCCTGTTGATCCCCTTGAAGGCTTACGCCCTGTGTACATTGAGCAATAGCGATTGGCTGTCGCGTAAAAGTGTTCCCCTGCCCAACAGCAGCACAAAGGAAATCACAAGCGCGATGCCGCTTGGCGGAGCAAATGCTGCGGGCAATTCTGGAATTGCGGAGTCACTTCATACTGCAGATCTTTCGCTCACAGCTAGTGAAGTCTGACGGCCTTGCAGCGCCGAGTGACCGAGTAAGTTGTGTCAGTCGACACGGGGTGAAGCTTGTCGAGTTACCTATGGTCAGAACGGGGACTATGTGGAAGCGACACGTGGCATCTTGACGTTATTCTTTGGCGGAAGCGATACACACGTCGCTCCGGCCGCGACTTTCCAAAGGTGTCATCTCAAGGCGGTGGCCTGCTCTGAACCAGAATTCGCAAGTAAGCTGCCGGTGGCCAATCGGACTCATTCCGCTTGAGATAGACGCATGTCCAATGTAGCAATCGACCTTACCGGCGTAACCAAATTATTCGGAAACAAGCTCGTTGTGGACGGGCTGTCCTTCACCGTTGCATCGGGAGAGTGCTTCGGTCTGCTGGGGCCTAACGGCGCAGGCAAGAGCACGATTGCGCGTATGCTCCTCGGTATGACCCGGCCTGACGCGGGTGATATAACAGTCCTCGGTCTACCAGTGCCGGCACGCAGCCGCTTGGCCCGCAAGGGCATAGGCGTGGTCCCGCAGTTCGACAATCTCGACCTGGAATTTACGGTACGTGAGAACCTGTTGGTGTTCGGGCGCTACTTCGGCATGAGTACAAGAGAGATCAACGCCGTCATCCCACGGCTGCTCGAGTTCGCTCGCCTTGAGAGCAAGGCGGATTCACGTGTCGGCCTGCTATCCGGCGGGATGAAGCGGCGCCTGACGCTGGCACGTGCTCTGATCAACGACCCCCAGTTGCTTGTGATGGATGAGCCCACGACCGGCCTCGACCCGCATGCCCGCCATCTGATCTGGGAGCGACTTCGTTTCCTGCTGGCGAGCGGAAAAACGATCATTTTGACCACCCATTTCATGGAAGAGGCTGAGCGGCTTTGTGATCGGCTGTGTGTTCTCGAGCGGGGACGCAAGATCGCCGAGGGCAGTCCTCATGCGCTGATCGACGAGTACATTGGGTGCAACGTGATCGAGATCTTCGGCGGTAATCCACAGGAGCTGATTTCGCTGATCAGACCGTACGTTCAGCGTGTCGAGGTAAGCGGCGAGACGCTCTTTTGCTATGCGCCTGAGCCGGAGGATGTGCGCATCCAGCTTCGCGGTCGAGCGGGTCTGCGTATTCTAGAGCGTCCACCCAGTCTGGAGGACGTTTTCTTGCGGTTAACCGGACGTGAGATGGAGAAGTGAGCAATGGGTGAACGTTTTGCGGCCGCTCTACCCGCCAACGCCTGGAACTGGATGGCGGTGTGGCGCCGCAATCATCTGGCATGGAAGAAGGTGGCATTTGCTTCAATGCTCGGCACCCTTGCTGATCCGATGATTTACCTTTTCGGGCTCGGCACTGGCCTTGGACTGTTGGTAGGCCGCATCGAAGGTGCATCCTACATCGCCTTTCTGGCAGCCGGCATGGTTGCGACGAGCGCGATGACAGCATCAACCTTCGAAACAATTTACGCGGTTTTCGGTCGAATGCGCGATCAGGGCACTTGGGAAGCAATCCTGCACACACAACTTACCCTCGGCGACATCGTTCTCGGTGAATTGACCTGGGCAGCCACAAAGGCTTTTCTGGCCGGTACGACAATTGCGATTGTTGCGGCCGCGCTAGGTTATGCCGCGTGGACGTCGGTTCTCTACGTGCTACCGGTCGTCGCTCTCACCGGATTCGCCTTTGCGAGCCTGGCCATGCTCGTCATCGCGCTCGCGCCCAGTTATCACTATTTTATTTTCTATCAGACGCTTGTCATCACACCCATGCTGTTCCTTTCGGGCGCGGTTTTTCCAGTCGGCCAATTGCCAGGAGTGTTTCAGCAGATTGCGGCCTTCTCGCCCCTGGCGAATTCTATCGAGCTAATCCGTCCGGTGATGCTCGGCCGCCTGGGCGACAATGTAGGGCTGCATATAGGCGCACTTTGCATGTTCGCTGTATTGCCTTTTTTTCTGTCGGCTGGACTGTTTCATCGACGACTAATGCGTTGACGCTTGCTTACACCCATTAACCAGAAGGAGGTCCGCAATGCCGGATGCAAACTGCCCACAGCGGCCCGGAGGCATGCGTATGCTAGGAATCGCGAGTGGTACAACGCCGAAGCCGGGCGCCACCCAGCCGCTGCAGGCACCCGCCCAGCTTCGCGACCACACCTCGAAGAACAGGCTGGATGGTGAGGCGCGGACCCACCCGGAGCGTTCAATCGATAGCAGCCAAGCTTCTTGTGCGCGTCCACAGACCGTCGCGGCCATTATTTAGTTGGATACACATGCAATGACCCACAACGAAGCAACTCTTGAGCCTTTTGTGATCCTTGCTATGCCAAGGACCGGAACACACTATTTAGAAGAATTGCTAAACGAGCATCCGACCGTTTTGAGTAACGGTGAGTTGCTAAACGAATATGATCCCAATTGGCCCAGCACTGATCGCCTGCTAGGCACGGATCGCGAGCTTCTTGAGCTTGCCTATGTGCGCTGCCCTATGCGCGACTACAAGAATGTGACGCATCTTGGATGCAAGATCAATGAACCTCAGTTTCGCGAGCGTCCCGCATTCTTTGCGGAACTGGCTCGTTGGCCAGCACTCAAGGTCATCCTTGTTGTTCGCCGAAACGTATTGGAATCGCTCCGATCCTTTGTGCAGGCCAGGGAAAGCGGTCACTGGCTGAAGTTCAGCTGGGACAACGATACCGCTCGGCCACCGAGCGTCAGGTTGTCAATCGCCGACTGTGAGGCTTATTTCAAAGCCGCCGACGATTTTCACGCTCGCGTTATGGACTCCTTCACGTCGACCAACCTGCTTGTAATGGAATACGAGAGCCTACTTCACGAACCTGCCCAATGCCTGGGAGCGGTTTGGGATTTCCTGGGCGTTCCAGCGCTTGAGCCATCAGATAACGCCATCCTGCAGCGCCAGGAAACGCGACCGCTGGATCAAACGGTGGAGAACTTTGACGAGTTGCGGATTCACTTCGCACGGGGACCTTATTCAAGATTTTTTGACCTCGGAGATTCAATGCGCTCCTACGCTTAATCGCTTGTACCGCGTGCTCTGATGGGCGTGTAGGATATCCTGCAGTTTGCGCGCATTCCGTCGCAAAACTGACAAACCAAAGTCACCAAGACGACAGAGATATCGGCCGGCAGTCGATCTGCGGCAGACATCAAAGACACGGCCGCAAGGCGACCTGGTCAATTCCCTCTCTGGCGAAGCACTTCTTCAGACGCGATCTTTGGCGAGCCTTGAGTGCAAATTCCGGCAAAGGTGGAGGGTTCCAGTGCGCAACCCGCACCAATCTCGCTGGACGGGACAGGCCTCCAGTTGGCACGGCGCTTGCTCCGAGATGACAGCAGCGCTCGACCGGAGCGCAGCATGGGAGAAGGAGGAGCCCCCACCCCGATCCGGTCAGGGAGAGAGAAACGGTGTTGGTTCCAAGAGTCCCCCGCGCGATCGCAGCGCCCCGCAAGCCCCATTTTGCCCGGACCTACGTGCAGGTGCTTGCCGCCATAGTCCTGGGAGCCGCAATTGGCTACCTCTATCCGGAAACCGGCCAGAGCCTGAAGCCGCTCGGCGATGCCTTCATCAAAGTCGTCAAGATGATTATCGCACCTGTCATCTTCCTGACAATTGCGACCGGCATTGCCGGCATGAGCGATCTGCAGAAGGTCGGCCGAGTTGCCGCCAAGGCGATGGTTTATTTCCTCACCTTCTCGACACTTGCACTCGTTGTCGGACTGATTGTCGCGAATATCGTTCAACCTGGCGCCGGCCTCAACATCGATCCGGCCTCGCTCGATGTCCAAGCCGTTAAGGGCTATGTGGCCACGGCTCACGAGCAGTCCGTGACCAGCTTCCTGATGAACATCATCCCGTCAACGATTGCCAGTGCCTTCGCGGAAGGCGACATCCTGCAAGTCCTGTTCTTCTCGGTCCTGTTCGGCATTGCTTTGGCGATGACCGGAGAGACGAGCAGGCCGGTCGTTACCTTTCTCCAGGCGCTTACCGCCCCCATTTTTAAGCTCGTCGGCATTCTGATGAAGGCTGCACCCATCGGCGCCTTCGGCGCAATGGCCTTTACGATCGGCAAATACGGAATCGGTTCGGTGGCCAACCTCGCGATACTGGTCGCGACGTTCTATCTTACCGCCTTCCTCTTCGTGTTCGGGGTTCTCGGCGCGGTCTGCCGCTACAACGGCTTCTCGATCTTTTCTCTCGTCCGCTACATCAAGGACGAGCTGCTGCTTGTCCTGGCAACGTCCTCCTCGGAGGCCGCGCTGCCCTCGCTAATGGAGAAGATGGAGAAGGCCGGCGCCGCCCGTTCGGTCGTAAGTCTCGTCATCCCTACTGGATACTCATTCAATCTGGACGGTACCAATATCTACATGACGATCGCCGCCCTCTTCATCGCCCAGGCGACGAACACAGATTTGTCAATTGCCGATCAGATCCTCCTGCTGCTAATTGCGATGCTTTCCTCGAAGGGTGCGGCAGGCGTCACCGGCGCCGGCTTCATCACATTGGCCGCTACTCTCTCTGTCGTGCCGAGTGTTCCCGTTGCCGGAATGGCTCTAATTCTTGGCGTGGACCGCTTCATGTCGGAATGCCGCGCGCTGACGAATTTAGTCGGTAATGCGGTGGCATCGCTCGTTGTCGCTCGCTGGGAAGGCGAATTGGACCAGTCACGGATGGAAACCGCTTTCCGCGGTTAGGGTTACATCAAACTGGCTCCCCGCAAGCAAGATCGCAACAGCGCGACGTGTAAGTAGCGGCCTTGACACAACAGTCGAATTGCCAGCCTCCAAAGAGCGCTGGAAATAGAGTACTAACGCAGTGAGTAATACAACACCATGAAGCCCCTAAGCAAACGAACGGTTCACGGAGACTCATCTGGGTGCGCATGGAGCGCTGTTCGTCGAATGCGCTATCCGCGGGGTGGGGGAACTATTTCAGCTTGCCGCCCCAAGCCGTCGCGGGAGCGCACCGGATGATGGAGGACCGGCCGATCAGAATCGCTAGGGGAAAGCGCGTCACAATAGCCGATCTCGCCCGCGAAGCCGGAGTCAGCGTAGCAACAGTCGATCGGGTTCTGAACGTCCGCCTTCCGGTGCGAGAGGAGACCGCCCAGCGGGTCCATGCGGCCGCGCACGCGATCGGCTATCATGCTGCCGGTCTCATCAAACAGCGCTTGCAGCAGCACCTGCCGCACTACAAGCTGGGCTTCATCTTGAGAAAACCTACCCACGATTTCTACCAAGATTTCGCTCGCAAGATCGAAGAGTCGGTCAGTATGGCTAAATCCTTCCACGGCCTTCCGATCATCGAGTTCGCGCAGTCACATTTGCCGCGTGACCTGCTCCCGCTTCTTAAGGACCTTGGGAGCCGCTGCCAGGCGATCGCCATGGTGGCGGCCGATCACCCGAAAATCACAGCATCAGTCGAGGAGCTCAAGGCGAAAGGTATCCCGGTATTTTCGCTGCTATCCGACTTCGCCGATGGCGTGCGCGAGGGCTACATCGGCCTCAACAACAGCAAGGTCGGACGGACTGCCGCTTGGGTGTTTTCCAAGGCCGCAAAACGGCCCGGCAAGGTGGCGGTGTTTGTCGGAAGCCATCGCTTCCAGGCGCATGCGACGCGGGAAACGGCCTTTCGTGCGTATTTTCGTGAGAACGCGCCAAAATTCGAGGTGCTTGATGCGCTCGTGAACCTTGATGAACGGCAGCTCACTTACGAAAAATTGCTGGATCTTATGCAGCGGGAACCAGAGCTCGTCGGCTTCTATATGGCCGGCGGGGGGATAGAGGGGGCAATTTCCGCGCTCCGAGAAGAGGGGAGCGGTCAGGATCTCGTCGCGATCGTGAGTGAAATGACGCCGCAGTCACGTGGGGCGCTTGCGGATGACATCTTGACGATGGCGGTCGGCACGCCAATGCGCCGACTTTGCCAGGAGCTGATAATGGCAATGGAGCGGGCCATCAAAGCCGGCGTCGCGGAGAGCCCGGGGCAGACATTTCTGCCGTTCGACATTTATCTTCCGGAAAATATTTGACCTTGATGGATTTCTATCATGAGCGCCCATTTTCCTTTCACCGATGAAAGGAAAGCTCGATTGACTCGGCCGTCTCTGTCCGATCTGTGAACCGGCGTGGTTCCGTCTTGAAAGAAGCCGGATGCCGAAATGGCAGCCGCGCTTCATGGAAGGAAAGTCAAGCAATGCGCCAGGTATCGCCCCGCTTTGCACTCGATCACATGGCGGCGCCCCGCCTTGACGTCAGTGCGCTTTTCGCGCTTGCCCGTGACCAAGGCCTGACCGACGTCCAAATCCGTTACCCTCATTTCAGCAATCCTGTCGCACGCGGCATTCCGGCTGCGGACGTTCGGTTGGCCGCTACCGAAGCGGGCGTCACGATCATCTCTGTCAACGCCTTGCAGCGGTTCAACGACTGGACTCCAACGCGTCAGGCCGAGGCAAGCAACCTCGCCGATTATGCGACGGCGTGCGGGGCGGAGACGCTCGTGTTGGTGCCGGCCAACCGCAGCTCGTGGCCCACCAATAGCGAGCGCCAGGACAATCTTCGTTTCGCTCTAAACGAGATCAAGCCAATCCTCCAGTCGCGGGGTCTGATCGGTCTCATCGAGCCGCTGGGTTTCCGAACCTGCTCGCTTCGATCAAAGAAGGAAGCGGCCGAGGCCGTTGCCGCGGTTGATGGCCAGTCCGTCTTTCGCCTCGTGCACGACACGTTCCACCACACCCTGGCCGGGGAGACATGCCTGTTCTGCGAGCTTACCGGCCTGGTGCACATTTCAAGCGTAAACGACCCGACCTTCTGGATTTACCCCGATCGCTTTCTTGCAGGTTCCGACAATGGCAGCCAGATTCAGGCGCTGCTGGATGGCGGCTACGCGGGACCTTTCTCATTCGAGCTGGTCGAGGAAGTCCATTCTCTGGACGATCTCGCAGGCGCACTTGCCGCCAGCATCGACTTTATCCGGCGAGGGCTATTGTCGTCAAAGTAGATGGTGACAGGAGTAGTGACTATAGGTGCGCCTGAATTTTCCGTGGGTTCACAGCGGGGCAGCCATCCGAGATGCCTCCTGTATCATTATCTCCCGCATCCAGATGCTTGCCGGATCGCTATTGTGGAGGGCCGGCCATTGGAGGGTCTCGGTGAATGTGGGAAATGGCAGCGGAAGTTCGATAACCCGCAGGGGGAACGTTTTTTCGAAATGCCTGACCAGCCGTAAGGGCATGGTCGCTATACGAGCTGTGCCGGACACCATAGGTGGAATCATGCTGAAGCCCTGCACGGCGACCTCGACACGTCTCTTAAGGCCATGCTCAAGCAAAAACCATTCCTCGATAGACGGCTTCATCGTACGCCCGAACCTGACCGCGACGTGCCTCATCGACATGTATCTCTCGAATGTAAGCTGCTGTGGCAGCTGCTTGTTTGTGGGACAGCCTACGCACACGAGCTTCTCGTCAAACAGCGCAACGCTTGAATGCACACTCGACGTGAACATATCCGGTAGAATTAGAAAATCGACGTCACCGCGCCGGAGAAGCTCATCGGGGCTATCGTCGACAGGCAGCAGTTCGAAGCTGACGGCGGGGGCTTCCCGTGAAATACGCTCCACAAGCTTTTCGAAAAACACGAGCGTGACGAAATCGGAAAGAATGATCCTGAAGAGGCGATCGGCTCGAGCTGGGTCAAACGGATCCGAAGAAATAATCGAGCACTGGATGTGCTGGAGAGCGTCGCGAACTGCGGGGGCAAATGCTGCCGCACGCGGGGTTAGAAATCTTTCGCGACCTCTTATCGTAAACAGTTCATCGCGGAAATAATCGCGCAGTCGGGCGACGGCCGCACTCATGGCGGGCTGACTCAGGTTAATCCTGCGTGCCGCCGCCGAGAGATTACGCTCCGTCAGGAGTGCGTCGAGCACAACGAGGAGATTTAGATCAAGTCCTTTGAAACGCATGTCATCAGCCATCCATGGGATGGATGCCTTTAACCGAAACAAACGACTTTAACAATTTAGCATTCTTGCAATCTTTTGTCGCAAAAAGTTTATGATGGATGACGTTAAGGTCCGACATATGAGCCGCGTGATCTGCCGAAGCGAGCAATCGTTCGTACTGTGCAGGTCAGAGATTGGCAGTTTGAAACGCCGGGCCGATGGCGCCGGTCTATCAACCAGCGTCTTCGGCGGCCCCGACCTAGCTAGGCGTGGAACCTAATAGGGTGCACCTTTCCAGTCCGAGGCGACTGATGGGCGGTTTGATCCTAAGCTGCCGTGAGGCCTGTGCCAATTGTATCGGCGAGCCAATGCAGCAGTCCGGCAGCGTTTTTGAGAGCTGTTGTAGGCTCGGCCTAAGCCCATTGGCGCAAGCCTATCTGAACGAAGCGCTTGGCCTTGCCGCTATCCGGTATGTGATCTGTGGTGCCTTCTCGTCCTGCTGTTCTTGTTTTGGAACGCCCTTATGGTGAGCCCATCCGGGACGTGGGGCACCGGGAGCACAAAGGTGCAGGCAGGCCGTCAATAGACCGTGGGCTGAGAGCCCGAGCTCGTTACATGGCCGCCCCTCGCGACTTTCCCGGATGCGCTGCGAGCGCGGATCAGTAGATGTCGTGTTGCCCGCCAGCTCCCGTCTTTGACCGAGCCAAGAAGGAGGAACGGGCATGCTTATCATCGGACTGGATATTCACCGCGCCTTCGCCGAAGCAGTGGCATGGGAGGAGGGCAGGCTCAGGCGACTCGGCCGCGTCGACATGCGGCGCGATCTGCTGGCGGCGTTCGCCGCGAAGCTGTCGCCGAACGATGTCGGGGTGATCGAGGCCACCGGCAACGCGACGTCCGCTGCAGCTGTGGTTGCGCCGCATGTGAAGAAGGTGGGGATCGCCAAGCCGAAACAGGTGTTTATCGTTGCCTATGCCAAGATCAAAACGACGATCGACGCCGACGTTCTTGCGCAGCTCTATGCCAGCGGCTTCTTGCCAGAAGTCTGGATTGCGGACGAGCCGACGCAGGCTCTGCGTCGACAGGTGACACGGCGCAATCAGATTGTCCGACAGAGATCTCGATTGAAGAGCGTCATCCAGTCGATCCTTCATAGCCACCTGATCCGTCCTGCCCGCATGCTGACCTGTGCGGCGCCAAGGGTCGGACCTGGTTAATCGAGCAGGTCGTACCGCAGGACGAGCGCCTCGCGATCGATGGGCATCTGCGCGAGTTCGACCGATTGGGCGAAGACCTCCAGGTCATCGAACGCGATCTTGTCCGCTCGGCTCTCGAGGATGAAGGCGTGAAGCGGCTGATGACCATTCCCGGCGTCGACATCACCGTCGCGCTGGCGATGAAGGGCGGCGATCGGCGACGTGTCGCGCTTCGACGATCCGCAGAAGCTCGTGACCTATCTCGGGTTGAACCCAAGCGTCCAGCAGTCCGGCCAGGTCCGGCCTACCATGGGCGGATCACCAAGCAGGGCCGTGGTCATGCGCGCGGCATGCTCGTCGAGGCGGCCTGGGCGGCCGCTCGTGCTCCCGGACCGTTGCGAGCCTTCTCCCTGCGGCGTGCGAGCCCGGCGCGGACAGCATGTCGCGGCCGTGGCAACCGCACGCAAACTCTCTGTCGTGATCTGTCATCTGTTGAGAAGGGCGAGAGTTACGCGTGGGCTCGACCCTCCCTGCATGCCAAGAAGCTTGCGCGATGTGGAACTCAAGGCCGGGAGCAAGGCTGTGCGCGGCCAAAAGGGAGCGCACGCCTACAACATAAAGAGCCACCGGGAAGAAGAGCGCCGCTGGGTGGAGCAGGCCGAGGGCGCCTATGCACGCCTCGTCGCCGGTTGGAACCCACGAGGTCCGAAGAGGGTAGGCACGGATGCCGCAAACGAGGCGCGACGATAGAAGCTGCGCGGCAGGGCTCTCATCTCGGACCCTGCTCTTCGCCACGCGGTCGTCCGTGCGCGACAGGAGAATAGCGCAGATTTATCAAAAAGGCTCTTGTCGATCACATCAGTGGTCTTGGGCGCTGTACGGCCGGGTGAAGACTTTGCAGGTGGCCCGGAAAGCGTTTGACCTGCAGCGAAGCAATTGTCGTCATTACGCGCTCGACCCGGGCGCCCAGCTTGGCATAAGGGCTACGTGGCCTCAGGAAGCGTCGTCGCCAATGCAGACCATGGACGAATTCCCAGCCGATGCCGAGATGCCGGTCGACCGTGCCTGTCGCCGTCCGGTGATGCGATGCCCCCGAGCGGATGAGTTCGCCCCGGATGCTCCCGGTCACGACGCACGGGTTCGGGTTCCAAGGCGCTCAGTTTTGTTCGCGCCCAATCGGTGTAGGACGCGGCAGAAATACGAGCGTGACGAAATCGGAAAGAATGATCCTGAAGCGGCGATTCGGTAGAGCCGGGTCAAACTATCCGACGAAATAAACGATCACTGGATGGGCGGGGGAGCGTCGCAAACTGGAGGGCAAGAGCTCCCGGACGCAGCGTTAAGTTTGAATACCTCCGCGGACATGGTCGCGAGCTTATCGCGCAAATAAATCGAGCAGCCGAGCGCCGGCCGCACTCATGACCGGCTGGGCTCGGTTAATCCTGCATGCCGCGCCCATGAGGTTACTTGTCCGGAGTGCGTCGAGCACAACGAGGAGATGTAGTTCACGATCTTTGAAAAGCGTGGTCAACCATCCAAAGTGTGGATGCCTTTCATCGAAACAAACGATTTCATCAATGTTCTGGAATCCTGCATGGGCAGAAGCACCTGATGGACACCGATGCCCCCACTGCCTCATGGCGTGGCGAGCGTCTTAAGAAACCGCCCGAAAGGAGATTTTTCATGCGCTCTACCGGGCAGTGGAGTGCTGGGAAAGGGAGTTGCAACTGACCGGCCATGTCAAACTGTCCGACTTCTTCCGAGCCTATGGACAGACCGGGAGACGCGCACGTGTAGCGGCTCACATCGTCATACTGCACCTACGCCACACACCGGCCGGACCTGATCCGGCTTTATGAGCATTGGG
>NZ_VFTA01000058.1:0-28641 GCF_007003935.1 Mesorhizobium sp. WSM4310 | reverse complement strand
CAACGCCTTCGCCATGGGCGGTACGAACGCAGTTCTGGCATTCAGGCAGGTGTAGAAGCCATGCAAGACGCCTCATTCGAGGTCACCTGTCGTATCTAGCTGCTTGAGGGGCGGGGCATTGTGATACAGGGAGGGCTGTGGGGTCCCTCCTTCTCGGCCTCGACGATGTGGGAGGAGCCTGTGCGGCGAAACGGGCTAGACGCCCCCAGGCCCAGAACTTGGGCGAAACCAACTCCCACCAAAGCACAGCCGCTTTAGTAGCCGAACAATGAAGCCTCGCTCGACGAGCCGCCGCCTCTACTGTCAGCGGCATCACGCGGTTGAAGCGAACAGCGCAGCGGCTACTGTTTCCCGCACAACTCGGACGGCAATTGGGACAAGTCCGCACATGTCGTCACGTAAGCTGAACGCCGCAGGTACAGCCAAATTGGGGGCGGGGCGTTTCTGCCGTTTTGATAGAATTCTATCAAACTGACAATTTTCCTTGCACGAATGCAAGGAGAGCTCGATTGACTCCCCTCCTTTCTTGTCAAGGATGGGTTTGCAGGCTGCGGTGCGGCAGAAGCCGGACAGAACGGCGACCGGTCGAGTAAAGGCCTGCGCAAACAAGCGCGCATATTGCGGGCGCCCGCACGGAGGAGAAGACGCTCGTCCTGGTGAAAGACAACGATGCTCAGGCGCCATTGCCATTTGCCGAGGGGGTCCGCGCGCCGGAAATTTCGAAGCAACAAAGGTGAGATCGAGAATGATGATGGCGAAATACAACACAGCTCACCGTCCAGTGCAGTTCTACCGGCGGGTGGCGGAGTGGGATGGGCTGCCAAATGGAACGTAAAAAGATCAGCAAGGAGATGCTTGGCGATAGTCAGGCGCTGCGCAAGCTGCGTGAGCACCTTGTCAAGGTGGCCAAGGCGAAGACTACGGTCCTGTTGCGAGGTGAATCCGGAACCGGCAAGGAGCTGGTTGCCAAAGCCATTCACGAGCTCTCGCCTCGCGCCAAGCAGCCCTTCATCAAGGTCAATTGCGCGGCGCTCACCGAGACGCTTCTGGAATCTGACTTGTTCGGTCATGAGAAGGGTGCCTTCACCGACGCGAGCAGTTTGCGCAAGGGGCGCTTTGAGGCTGCCGACAAAGGCACATTGTTTCTGGACGAGATTGGCGAAATATCAGGTTCGTTCCAGGCTAAGCTGCTGCGTGTCCTGCAGGAGCAGGAGTTTGAGCGCGTCGGCAGCAACCACACCATTAAAGTTGATGTTCGCGTGATTGCCGCAACGAACAGGGACTTGGAAACGGCAGTTCAACGCAAGGAGTTCCGGCAAGACCTCTATTATCGCATCAACGTCGTCACTTTACGCGTGCCGGCATTGCGCGAAAGGCGAGGTGATATTCCGCTCTTGGCCGCTCAGTTTCTCAAGAATTTCAATACTGAGAATGATCACACGCTGACCTTCGCTCCCGAAGCGATTGAGGTGCTAATGAACTGCGAATTTCCAGGTAACATCCGAGAGCTCGAAAACTGCGTTCAACGGACGGCAGTTCTGGCGACGGGTCCATCAATCCTCAGAACTGACTTTGCCTGTTACGCGGATCAGTGCTTGGCCGCGGCGCTGTGGAAGAACGGACAGCCGACGTCAGAGAAGTCGACTACGATCGAGCCTTCCGCCGCCTGTGCCGCCCCGCCCGTCGGCGACGGGCAAGCGCCGATAGGCCCTGCCACGACTCGTGGTAGGGTGCCCGATGCCGATACGGTCATTGCTGCCATGGAAAAGTGTGGCTGGGTGCAGGCAAAGGCGGCGCGCCTGCTCGGTTTGACCCCGCGCCAGATCGGCTACGTGCTGAGAAAACGCGGTATCGAGATCAAGCGTCTCTGAAACAACCCGCCGAGCAAGAGCTGGAGCAGGTCAAGCATTGGTGCTCTGGCGCCGAGCCCATCGGCCAGGCTTACGAAGTGGGTGTGAACAGCGCTGCCAAGATTCCGGCCGTGTGCTTTCTACCACCAGTCGTACTGGGGCTCTGCGACTGACAAACTAAAAAGGAGTAATCCTCTGGCGGGACCTGGTCGATACATTAGCTGATGGCTTACCGCTCGATATCACGCAATCTGAGATGGGCATGAAAGTGAGTTCGACCGCTGGACAGTTGCCGACTTCGTCAGGTATTGGCCCCTGCGACCGGTTGATCTCCGATATCCAAATTCTTGGAAGTTGGTCGAGACGAAACTGTCGCCCCGGCTCGTGACCGACCGCGCGCCCGGCAAGATCGAGTTACAAAGTTGCCGAGGCAGTTTGATGTGCGTTCCTGCATCACTGTACGGGACACGACCTGACGGGAGACTATGATGCGTAGCCAAAAAGAAAAGATGCTCGCAGGCGAGTTTTACAATGCGGCGGATCCGGAGATCCAAGCTGACCTGTTGGCAACCGGGGCTTGGCTCAAGCGGTACAATGATACGCTGGGGCAGACCACGGGGCATTGGCATGAGCTTTTGTCCGAGCGGCTGGGAGAGGTTGGGCGCGGAACGGTCATCCGTCCGCCCTTTTTTTGCGACTACGGATTCAATATCCGCATTGGAGCCAATGCCTACATCAACTTCAACTGCGTTATTCTTGACGTGGTAGAGGTCAAAATCGGGCAAGGAACGGCAATTGGGCCTGCTGTGCAGATTTATACCGCCGATCATCCACATGATGCCGAGCAGCGGCAGGCCGGCCTGCAGGTCGGGCGTCCTGTTCACATTGGCAGCCGTGTCTGGATCGGCGGTGGAGCAATCATTCTGCCTGGCGTCACGATTGGTGATAATGCAGTGGTAGGCGCTGGCTGCGTGGTCACACGAGATGTTCCCGCCGGGGCAAAGGTAGTGGGAATTCCTGCTCGCGTGGCCGACCCACATAAACAGGCATAATCAACCTCGTTGACCCTGGAGGTGCATGCGAACTGTCGAAACTGTGCCGAATTTTTGTCGAAGCCATTGAGCGCTGCATATGTTGTCGCGACTCGGGCGCTTCAGTTCTTTTGCCACGGGGGTCACAAGATCATGTGCGTAATGCCGCCGCAACGTGCTCACGTCCCGCAGCAGCGGACCCTTTCACATGGCCCAACGAATTCAGAGCCTACGTTGTGCTGCCACTAGCATTACTGCTCACGAATGTATTCCCAACTGAGTTTTCGCCCTTGGAGGCAAGCAGCGACTCACCAGCAATCGCCGGCCATTAATCCTGGCTAGCATCGACCCCGACGAGGCGAGCCGCGGCGTTGCGGATCGGCATGTCGATGACCGTGATTGCGCCTTCGGCAAGGAAACGACGTTCGTTTCTGGTCAGCGTAGCCGAATCGATCACCGCAAAATGTGGGCCAGTGGAGCGCTTCATCAGCTGTCTGGCATATGTGCGCAGCATCTGATCGTTGAAGCGGCAGCCCACGAAGAAAAAACCCCGGTTGACGCGCCGTTGCTTCACCGCGTCCGGGATCGGCGTCTGGATATCAATTTCGGTTAGGACTTCGACGTAATCGGAATCAGCCACGAGGAAGTTTGCCGCCGGCCTGACGCTGCCGTGCGGCGCATAGAGCACCGTCCTAGCCACTTGTTCGGCCTCGAGTTCTGTTCCTGACAAATCGTAAGTTCTCGTCCAGATGTTACCGATTCCGGTCGCGCGCGTCGTTCCTTGTATCTCGACAACGTCTGTTTGGCCGGCCTCTGCAAGGGCTGCTCGCATGGCGCCATCGTACCAGCTGTCGATGATGACAGACAGTTGAAGGGTTGCGAGCCAGGCGTGAAGAACGGTCGGCTCGGCGGGGGCTGCGAATATCTCCGCCATCCACGCTTGGAGAGTCCGACGATGTCGGCGCTGCTCGATAAACTGCGCGACCGACCACATATTGGTGCGAATCCTGGAAGGGGCAGGCGCCCGCTTGTTGAGGGCCGCGGCGACATCTTCAGGGGTGCAAGGTACAGGGGATTCCGGTGGGTTAAGCTGCAGAAGACCAGGACCGAGATAGGGGATCACTCGATCGGCCTTGAGAGCGCCGTTCAGCAGGTCAATCAGTTTTTTGGCAAAACTGCCCCGGACGACGACGAGATGGTCCCAGCTCAGCATCGTGTTCATACGCGTTTCCTCTCCGCCACTGAACCCACCGGCATCAGGCCCCGTCGGAAATCTTCATCGCCTCGACGGTGATCGGCAAACGCGTGTCGCGCGGAAGGTCGGGCAGCATGAGCCGCCAACCGTTCCTGAGCGTCACGGTCCCGCCCCATAAGTCAGCGTTCTCAATCTCGGTGATCGGCTCTTCGAGATCCTTCTTGGGGACATAAGCCGACAAGCCAGTAGCGGTCCTGCGAATCATTACTTTCATCCGGCTGTTCCCCCGTTGGAAATGCCTTCAGCTCCGCAGGGAACCTCGACTTTGTCGAGGCTAATGAGTTCGCGCGCTCGCATGCCGACGACCGTGCCACGATCGATCCATTCGACCGCATAGATGAAGAATTGCTGGAGAAAGGTTCCAATGTCGCGCACGTAGCCTTCGTCGCCCTTCCGCACGAGGTTTTCGCCGATCTCCTTGCCGGGATAGGTGCCGTCGTTTTTTATGTGGCGTATCGCACGGACCCGCTCACCCTGCATGAACCGTGGCGGTCTGCCGATTTCGACCTCCTGTTCGCGTCTGGACCACATGCTGTCCATTCCTTTCTCGAGGCTTTTGTTGTGGTCGCGGGTTGCAGGCGTCGTCGTGCGGCGAACCCGACCGTTTCGGTAGGAATCAAGCGGGAACGCAGGTTTTCGGTACCGGACAGACCGACACGCATTGCTGCGTATCGAAGGCCTCCTTGCATTCGGTGCACTTGTTTGGATCGATCACATAGGCGTCGCCCTTGAACTTGATCGCTTCCGAAGGACATTCGAACTCGCAGGCCCCGCATTGGGTACATTGGGATGCGATGATCTTTAAAGCCATTCTAACTCCTGGTTATCGGACGAGACGGCTCAGGCCGTCGCCGCTAGTGGTCTGATCCCAAACTCTGCCGCGTAAAGTGCGCTGACTGCGGTCTCGATGTAGTCATGGCCATAGGCGTCGGTTACGCGCAGTCCAACTCGCGAGAGTTGTTCCTTCGGGCGATTTCCGATCTTGGCGCATAGCACTATGTGTATGCCTTCGAGCGCTGCGATGACGCCCTCGAGGATGGCGTCTTCGCCCCCGCCTCCGAGGCAATACCGCTCGACCTTCCGATGCCCGACCAAGCTGATCCCTCTAGGCGAGACTTCATAAACCTGGAATTCCTTCGCGTGGCCGAAGTGTTCGTTGACCCGTCCACCTCCCTTAGTGGCCACCGCAACCAGAAGCGACTTTTCGGAGTCTGTTGCCTTGACCATACCGATGGCCTCGCTCCTCGCCGCCTCATGATCACGGCGCTCGTGTGCGACCACCTGCCGATAGGCCTGACGCTTGCCAGCATCGTAGGCGACATCGTCGGGAATACCGTCCAGCGTGAATTCCTGGCCACGATCTTCACCGAGCAGGCCGACAGCATCTGCCCGGCACTGCCGGCAGTGGCGCATCAACTTGGCGCCACCTTCAAGTCGATCCTGAAGAGCCATCATCTCCGTTGCCGTTGGGCCGCGCTGCCCGATGAGTCCGTAGTGGGTACCGTGCGCCGGGTCCGAAATCAGAGGCATCACGTTGTGCAGAAACGCGCCCCGCTCCCTGACCATTTTGTTCACCTCAAACAGGTGCTGGTCGTTCACTCCAGGAATCATCACCGAGTTGATTTTGGTGAGGATGCCGCGCGCGCTCAGCATCTCCAGGCCCAGCATCTGCCGCGCGTGCAAGATTCGAGCGGCTTCGATGCCGAAGTAGCGGCGATTTTCATAAAAGATCCATGGATAGATCTTCGCGCCGACTTCCGGGTCGACCATGTTGATGGTGATCGTCACGTGATCAACATTCATTTCGGCAAGCTCGGCGACATGGTCCGGCAGCACGAGCCCATTAGTGGAGACGCACAGCTTTATGTCGGGGATTTCCCTGATGACGCGGTCGAACGTTGCCTTCGTTTTCTCCCAATCGTAACAGGCATCCCCCGGCCCAGCGATGCCAAGAACCGAAAGCTGCGGAACTTTGTTGGCAACGGCGATGACCTTGCGTAGCGCTTGGTCGGGCGTCAACTTCTCAGACACAACACCAGGCCGGCTCTCGTTGGCGCAATCGTATTTGCGATTGCAATAGTTGCACTGGACATTGCAAGCCGGCGCGACCGCCACATGCATACGCGCGAAATAATGATGCGCTTCCTCCGAAAAGCAGGGGTGATCCTTGATCCTTTCCCAAATAGCCGGATCCTCTTCGCCCGGGCTGGTCGGCGACGAGCCGTAGGAAGACGATGCGCAGCCACCGGATTTCGCGGCTGCCAGAAGACCCTCGGATGTCGTGCTAGTCGGCCCCTCAATCGAAACTGTCGGTGAGGACATCAAACGGCTCCGTTGCTGGTAACGTCGCGGTTCAAGGTGCAAGAGCCATACCAACTGAAAAAAGCGGCTTCAGTTCACTATTCGGGTCGATATCGCATTGTGTCAGGCCGGCGCGACACAATTTTGTCCTGCTTGCGACAGTGCAAGTCCAAATCCGTTCAGAAGCACGAAGCACTCCTTGTCGCGCACAGGGCGCGCAAGACCACTGGCCTGACGATTGGCTCATCAGGCTCTTAGAAGTTCCTTCACCTCGATACTATGCCGGCGTATCGCCTAGCCGACTTGTCGCAGCTTGAGGCCGAGAATTCGAGCCGCATTAGCCTGAACCCAGCCGGCCTTCTCCATTGTGTCGATCAGCCGTCACGCTTCGTCCGCCGCGGTCCCAGCCCCCGTCCGGCCGTATCGTTAGAATCGCAAGTGGCCATCTCGTGTTCAGGCGGGCGCCGATGCGCCGAACCGGCATCGTGCTGGCCCGTGAGAGCTCGTCGATGACATTGCCACGTTCCGAAAGATTGGTTCCTTCCAGAGGAGAACGCCAAGCACGCAGTTCTCCGGCTCGCGGACGTTGCCGGGGAAATAGCATTGCGAGATCAGCTCAACTGCCGACGGCGCAAAGCCATGGTTCTCCATATTTCAAGGGTAAGCGCTGTGTCCTTCCAGGAGGACCCGCGATCTGTGGGCCTGCCGATTCTGAGGTGGATCGGAGATCGGCTTGTGTCTGAACTTGAACTTACGATTGACCCTGAGCGGCAGCCTCGGCGTTTTCGAGGGTGATCAACGGCGCTGTTGGTCGGCGGCATTGGTCGATGGACGACAAGGCACGGAGTCATCTCCGAGACCCTGGAGCCGACGCGGTGATCTCGGAGGTTGCCCGGCGCTACGGGCTGCGGCCGCGGCGGAACGCTCGCAAGCTTGCGACGTCGGCAGGACAGGCCACTCCCGCCTAGTGGTTTCGGTGGCGCCACCGGAACGACCCGTTGGGCCTACATCCTTGCACCAGAGCTCAAGGCCACGGCCTGAGAATCGGCCGCCGCTCCCCCTACTTGGTTCCTCAGCCGACAGCGCTAAGAAGGAGAGCAACTTCCGTCGGCGCGAGGATCATTGCGTCGTGGCCAGTGGCGAGTTCCTGCCACGCCCAGCCATCCTGCTTCGCGACCCATTCTCGCGCTCCCGCCATCGGCGGGTGGAGTGGATTAGTGCAGACGACATAGGTTCGGGGTCTGCCGTTGCCGAGCGGGTGCTCGAGCTTAAGTCCGCTTTCGTAGGTGCCTGCCGGATGCGGTGTTATCCGGCGCCGCACCCAGTCCGTGAGCGAGTGTCCCTCGGGAGTGCCGAATGCTGTTGGCGGCGGAGTCGGCATGAAGATACCCCGTCCTTCCTCCGCAACCAATTTTCGACGGGCGGCGACGATGTCGGGGGGCATGGTGCTGAATACACTTTGACCGCTCTCGACGATGGCGCCGTCGAGATAAACGAGATGGCTGATATGGTCGGGTATCCGGTCGGCGGCGCCGGTGATGCTGATGCCGCCTAGACTGTGACCGACAAGGATCACATCGCTCAGCTCTTCCGTTACAATGTGGTTGACGATGTCGGTCACGAATGTGTCGGGCGTGATGTCCTTGCACAGCAAACGTGCGCGTTCGCCGACACCTGTCTGGGTAGGCGTGGTCACGTGGCATCCCATCTTGCGAAGATTGGCGGCGACGTCCCGCCAACACCATCCGCCATGCCAGGCACCATGCACTAGCACATACGTCTTTATCATGGATTGTGCCGTTCCATTTGCTCACCGGCCGTTGTGGCTGCCATCCGGCACGATGGCCGGACATTGTCCAAAGGGGCTCGACCACGTTACCGGTGGTAAGTCCGGCACAGGCGCCCCGTGGCCTGAGGATACCCCTACCAAGTCGAGGAAACTTGAATTGCGAAACCCAATATTCACTAGCTCTTTGCAAGTGGATGGAGAGGCTCATGGTGTGCCGCAGTTGCTCGCTGCCGGCATGCTCTTGGCACCGGCTGATCATCCGAACTTGAACAGGACACCAAAGCCGCCGCGCGGATAGTTCCACTCGATGTCGCCGCCTTTCTCGCACAATATCCGGCAGGTGCCGCATTCCATGCAGCCGTCGGCGGTGATCTCGACTTGACCCTTGTCATTCAACTCATAGCATTTCGCCGGACAGACGTAGGTCAACGCAAGCAAGTTCGCGCTTGGCTTGTCGTGCGGTCGCACTATGATATGGGGGCGGCCGGAATCGACCAGATAGCGGTTCTGGTAAAGTTTGTCCTCGACACGAACCTTCGTCACTGCGATCGTCATCTTGTACCCTCTTCAGCGCCATGCCAATGCCAGGCGGACCGCGTCGCTGACCAACCCCCAGCGCGAGCGCGCGTTGATGAAGGCGGCCGTGGTGTTCTTTTCCTTCTCGATCTTCGGCGTGCCGTCGACACGCATGAAGGTCTGAGCGGCATGCGACATCAACCGCGGATAGCTGTCAAAAAAGTTGCTGGAATTGGTGTGGAGTAAGGCTGGCATGTCCTTGTATTTCTTAAGATCCTTGATCACAAAGGAGTCATCCAGCATCGTCTTGTAGAGCGCAAGGTTCGCTTTGGTCATAGGACCGTTGCGGCTTTTGACTTTGATGATCGCCTCAGCCGCGACACGACCCGAGGTCATGGCAAGGTTCGAACCCTCACGGTGAATGGCATTGTTCAGTTGCGCTGCGTCGCCGACGATGACCCAACCGTCGCCGAATAGCTGCGGAATGGCCCTGTAACCACCTTCGGGGATAAGATGGGCGGCATATTCTTTCACCTCCGAGCCAGCGATCAGCGGCCGGATCGAAGGATGGTTTTTCATCGCATCCAGGAGGGCGGACGGGCTCTCCATCGTCGCGGCGAAATCCGAGACCAGGCAGCCGATGCCGAGTGAAATCGACTCCTTATTGGTGTAAAGGAAGCCGAGCCCGGCCATGCTGCGAGAGATCGTGCCCACGGCCTCGATTACGCAGCCTTCATCGCCCTTCACCCCGAACCGCTGGCCAATGACCTCTTCGGGCAAGAAATGCATTTCCTTGACGGCAATCGCCACGGTCTCCGGCTTCGGCATCTCGCGCAGGCCTGCGCGAGTGCCAAGCAATCCCGACACCCCTTCTGCGAGAACGACCACATTCGCGAAGACCACTCCGCCAGCCCGGTCTGTGCGGACGCCGATCACCTTGCCATTGCCATCACGGACGAGTTCCGTCGCGGTCGTCTCACACAGGACCGTCGCGCCAGCCTCGCGCACCTTGCGGGAAAACCATTTGTCGAACTGGGCGCGGATGATCGTGTAGCGGTTGGGTTTCGCCTCATTGAAGTCGTCCGACCGGTAATGAATTCCGGTGTGAGACGTGTCGTCCATCACCCAAAGTCGCTGTTCGACCAGGTGCCGCTCGAGGGGCGCATCATCCCGGAAGTCCGGGATGATCTTCTCCAGCATGTTCGCGTACATTATGGCACCCTGGACGTTCTTAGAGCCCGGATATTCCCCGCGCTCCAACTGCAGGACCTTCAGCCCCTGGCTTGCCAAAGTGTAAGCAGCTGCGTTTCCAGACATGCCGGCTCCGACCACAATGGCATCGAATTGTTCAATCATGTCCTCTCCCTCAACTCGCAAGCTTGTCTCGACTGTGCGGCGACAGCCGCCGGGTGAAGGCTTCCGTCAGTGCGGGCAGGAAGCGGATTGCATCCGTGACGATCCCGAGGTGGGCGAACTCGAAAATCGGCGCGTTCGGATCGGTGTTGATCGCGACGATGAGATCGGCCCCCTCGACCCCAACTCGGTGCTGGATGGCGCCGGAAATTCCGGCCGCGATGTAAAGCTTCGGTCGAATGGTCTTGCCAGTTTGTCCAATCTGTCGATCAGCCGGCATCCAGCCCTTCTGGACCAAGGGGCGCGAACAGCCATGCTCGGCGCCGATCGCTCGGGCAAGATTCTTCACAAGCTGAAGGTTCTCCGCCGCTCCGAGACCGAGGCCTCCCGCAACCACGACATCCGCATAGGCAAGATTTGCCATTGCCGACTGGTTATCCGGTAGGAAGCCGAGGACTTTGGTGACGATATCGTCCTCAACGAGCGACAGCTTGTGCCGCATGACACGCCCGACCGGCTTATCCACCCGTTGCGGCATAGGCATGACCCTTGGTCGCACCGTCGCCATTTGCGGCCGGTAATTTAGTGTATAGATCGTACACAACAATGAGCCACCAAAAGTCGGACGGGTCGCGGCGAGTGAACCGTCGGAATCTACATCAAGTTCGGTGCAGTCGGCCGTGAGCCCCGTCTGCAGGGTCGTCGCTACCGAGCCTGCAAGATCCCTGCCCAGTGTGGTCGCGCCGAGAAGGAGGATTTCGGGTTTATGGGTATTGACCAGATCCGTGAGCGCCTTGGCGAACGGCTCGTTCCGGTAGTCGGCGAGCGGCGGCGCATCGACGATGTAGACAAGATCCGCCCCGTAAGCGAAGGCCTCGGCAACAGCGTCCTCGACCATCTCGCCCGGCGGTCCCAGCACGACGCCCGCGAGCTGGACTTCAAGCTTGTCGGCTAATTTGCGGCCTTCGCCCAGCAGTTCGAATGATACAGGATGCACATTGCCGCGTTCGAGCTCGAGGAAGACCCACACGTGCCGGTAGTCTTTGAAACGGTCGGGAAGTTCTTTCTTTACACCGGCACGGCCGGGGGCAATGCGAGGGGTAGTTTGGCTTGCGGTCGACATTTTCTGCTCCTGGCCGTCACGTGCCGCTGTTGAAGGCCAGCTCATGTTCCAGCGCCGGCCGGCGGGTTAAGATATCGGCGATGAGTTCATCGGCTATGTCCTGCAAGCCCCTTTCCGCGGTGTCGATCTGCGCCGCCCTTTCTGCCCGTGCGGTGGGGGCGAAAACACGCTTGACGACTGTAGGCGAGCCACGCAGACCGCACCGGGTGAGATCGTCAATGCCGGCGTCGGCTGCAGTCCACTTCACGACTTGGCTGCGCGCCGCGCACAGAGCCTGCTGGAGCGAGCCCCGGCGGATTTCGTTGGTGTCTTCCAGCATGGTAATGAGGCAAGGGAGTCTGCTCTTCAGCAACTGGGTGCCGCCTTCGGCGCGACGAGCGACTTCGATCTCTCGCGTATCGAGATCGATGGAGGCAATCTTCGCGACATAGGTAAGTTGCGATAAATCTAGGCGCTTGGCTATGCCCGGTCCGACCTGGGCGGTATCGCCGTCAATCGTCTGCTTGCCGGTGAAGACGATGTCCGGCCTGCCGAAAGTCTCCCCAATTTTTGCGATTGCTTGCGAAAGAGCAAAGGAAGTCGCCAGCGTATCGGATCCGGCAAAATAGCGGTCCGTCAAGAGAACTGCTCGGTCAGCACCGTAACCGAGCGCCTTTCGCAGCGAGTCCTCCGCCATGGGCGGACCCATTGTGAGCACAGTAACCTCGCCACCATGAACGTCGCGCAGTTTGAGCGCTTCTTCGAGGGCGAACAGGTCGTAAGGATTGATGATGGTCGGAACACCCTGACGCATGATCGTGTTCGTCACCGGGTGCACGCGGATCTGTGCCGAATCCGGCACCTGCTTGATGCAGACTACGATATGCATTGGCGGTTTCTCTAAGCTCCCAGTCCGGATTCGTGCTTGGCGGTTCACCTCATTGCCTGCATCGTTCATGCCAAGTCGTCTTCCTGCCTCTATTCCAGAAGGTGGCTTCGTTTGCTTCCGAGGAGGCGTCATGAGGACTGGATTTGTCGACTTCTCGACATTGTCGCGTCGCAGCCGTGTCGGGCTCATTACTTTCCGAACCGCTTCAGTGCAGAGTCGAGCGGGACGAAGGCGCGGCCAGGTGCGGGACATATGTTTGGATCGTGGTCCCTTAGCACCTTGAACACACGTTGCGTGAGCGGCGAGGAAGTCGCGAAATCTTCGTAGGCGCGTTCCAGCTTGGCGCGCACCCGCGCGGCGATTACCTGGTTAGGCAGACCGGAGAAATCTTCTTCGGCAAGGTATTGGCCCACGCGCTTCATGATATGGAGCCGCGAGACATTCATCACTTTCGGGTCGTAGGAGACGTCAAGGCAGGCGAAGAAGTCCTCCGCGGCCGACAGGCCCTTCAGTCGCGCTAGGATATCGGTGCGATCGATCGGGCGGCTATCAGCGGAGCAGTTCATTGTATTCTCCCGGCGCGAAATTGTGGTGTCGATGCATTGGTGACATTGCTGACGGCGTGCCGACCTCTGGCACGGCGGCTGGGCAAGAGACTTGGCGATCTCAAGCTTTTCTGAAGTGGTGAAGGCGACCCCGAGTTTAACTGCTCTCCTTGCGCAGGGTCGTCACGTTGAGGAAGACCTCACGGCTCGTCGGCTATTGTGCCGCTCGGACCCGGGCCGGAATGAAGCTGTTCTGCACCTCGCCCGCACAGTCCAGCACTGGGAACGGCCCGTAGCTTCTCGGTGATCGCAGGCAGGACCTCAAGCACGCGGTCTACGTCATCTTCGCCGTTGTCACGCGACAAGGAGAAGCGGACTGCCCCACATGCCGCGTTCATAGCGATCAGAACATGGCTCGGTTCCAGTGAGCCAGAGGCACAGGCGGACCCGGCGGAACAGGCGATTCCCAGCCGGCTCAGGACAATTGGAATTGCATCGCCTTCGATACCTTCGAATCCAATGTTTGCAGTGTTTGGCAATCGCTCTTGCGGATCGCCGTTGATGGATGTGTTTGGGATGCGCTGGATGATCCCGTTCTCAAGGCGGTCGCGCAACCATTTTATTCGTTTTGTCTCGTCCATGAATTTCAAGGCGAGTTCGGCCGCCATGCCCAGTCCGACTATGCCGGGTGTGTTTTCAGTGCCTGCACGCCGGTCGCGCTCTTGGTGCCCACCCTTGATCATGGAGGAGAAGCGCACGCCACGTCTTACATAAAGCGCGCCTATCCCCTTTGGACCATGCAGCTTGTGGGCGGAGAGCGACAGCATGTCGATCGCGGTCGATTTCAGCTCAATCGGAAGCCTTCCGACCGCCTGCACTGCATCAGTGTGGAAAAGCGCGCCGACTTCCCTGGCTAGATCGGCAAGCTTAACCACGGGAAAGATCGTACCGGTCTCATTGTTCGCCCACATTATCGAGACGATTGCCACTTGTGGGGTGAGGGCGGTTCTGTAGGCGTCCAGGTCGAGCCGGCCGTAGTGATCGACTGGGATAATGTGCACCTTGACGCCGCGCGTCTTCTCAAGGTGCGCGCACAACTTCAGAACGGCCGGATGTTCAACCGCGGAAGTCACTATTTCCGTTCGGTCGGGCATCACCTCCAGCGCCGAAAGGATGGCTGTACTGTCGCTTTCAGTCCCGCCCGAGGTGAAGATGATCTCGTCCTCGAATCCCGCGCCGATGAGGGCTTGCAACTGTTGCCTCGCCTTTCTCACGGCTTCAGCAACCGATGCGCCATAGGCGTGCATGGACGAATGATTGCCAAATTGCTCCGTAAAGAAAGGCAACATCGCTCCAACGACTGCAGGATCAACCCGCGTCGTTGCGTTGTTGTCGAGATAGACAGGGTTCATGGGAGTGATCCTTCAACTGCTGAAATGATTCAAGGGTAGTCGGGCCATTGAACCTCTGGCGCATATCGTATCTGGTAAGGTGGGCGGCCGGGGGAGCGATGGCTTGGCTGACCGGTCGCTGTCGACATTGCCCTTTGGTGGCGGCATCCGCCGGGAATTCAGCTGTTTCGGGCAATTTTGTTTGCTTGCCCACGGCAACGATCGATGATCGCGATTTGGTGCATCACCGAACGCAATTGTTCCGGGCCGACAGTGCGTGTCGGCCGGTTCCAGAGCGCCGGCGGTTACCGGTTCGACGCAGTATTCCTTGGCGTCGCTATAGTCGAACATAGCCTGTTCCCTCGCAATCATTTGCAGGACTTGCCGCAGCCGCACGTCTCACGCGCATTGGGGTTATCGAAAACAAAGCCGGATGTTTCGAGCCCAGTGACGAAGTCCACGGTCATGCCGGCGGCATGGGGTTGGGAGCCTCTATCCATGAACACCTTGAGCCCATCTCGCTCGATGATCGCATCGCCCTCACGTGAGACGCTCTCCAGGCCCATTGAGTATTGGAAGCCGGCGCAGCCGCCGGCATGGACCATGATGCGAAATCCTTCCGCCGGCTCGCTGGCGCGGTAAAGAGCGGCCTTGATGGCGGCAACAGCGTTGTCGGTGAGCGTAATCATGGCTCGATTTCTCCTCGGTCCGGCGTTTTCGTGGATCATCTCGCATGGACCGTGCCAAAGGGAAGACGTGTCAAAAACCGTAGGACATCCCGACGTCTCTTATGCTCGATTGCTGGGGAGACGTCCGACAACCGACACTTACTGTCGGGTTTGTCGCGTCCGCGTCACAGGAAGGGCGCCTGAGTTCGCGATGCACTCACGCGTAAAGCAATGAACAGAGCCAAAGATGTTCAGAGCTTGCCGCGGAGCAACTGGCACGATTTTTGTGAAGCCTTCGTTGCGGCGGCAAAATTGCCGGCCGATTCACCTTTGGGTTGCCCTCGCAATCGAAGAACGAAGGAAAGCAATATGATCCATCAGACCCGCCTTGGTGGGAAAGCAGCACCGCCGGTGGTACCCGAATGCTCGATCGGCCGATTGGCGCCGACCACCCAACAATCGCTCGCTACCGGCGATTGGCCGCTGACCGCCCGGAGACAGGATTCGACTGGCATGTGCCTGACGATCGATCGCGTCCGCCGTGCACATCCCTGAGGCCCGTTTTTCGATCGATCGTCAAAAGAAGAACGGGGCAGGGGTAAAAACATGGATCAGCGCAAGAAGCGGTCGCCCAACGAAATCCGGCGTGCGTGGGAAGTCTGTCCGAACATTCCCGCGCGTGATTTCGCCGCCCAATTGGCCATTTCGGAAGCGGAACTGGTCGCGGCCCATTGCGGTTTCGGCGCGGCACGCATCGACCCGCGCGTCAATCACCTTCTGACGGGCCTCGAATTCGTGGGCGAAGTGACGGCGCTGACCCGCAATCAAGGTGCCGTGCACGAAAAGATTGGCGTCTTCAACAGAGTGATAACCGGCAACAATCACGCCATGGTCCTTGGTGACGAATTCGACCTTCGCGTCTTCCCGCAGGCTTGGAGGTATGGTTTCGCTGTTGAAAGGCGCCATCGCGGCGGAATCCAGCGCAGTTTGCAATTCTTCGACGCCGCCGGCGCAGCAGTGCATAAGGTGCATCTCAGGCCGGTCTCCAACCTTCATGCCTATCGAAAGCTGGTGGCCGAGCTCGTATCCGCCAACCAGGAGCCGACCATGTCGCTTAAGGCGAGAGTAGCCGACCTGGGCGCGAGGACTGCGGACTGGGCCGGCACGGTGGACGACCTACGCGAGTACTGGAGCCGGCTGACTGACGTCAACCTTCTAAAGACGCTCAAGCTCAGCCGCTGCCAGGCTTTGCGCATGGTCGGCCAGGATTACGCTTGGCTGCTCGACAATGCCGCAGTTGGCGCCGTGCTCCAGCGTGCGGCCGAAGACGAATTGCCGATCATGTGCTTCGTCGGCAACCGAGGTTCTATCCAGACCCATTCCGGCTTAATCAAGTCGGTCAAGCAGATCGGGCCGTGCATCCATGTGCTGGACGAAACGTTCCGGCTGCATCTCAGGACCCACCAAATCCGTGAGGTTTGGGCCGTGCGCAAGCCGACCAATGACAGTCACGTCACCTCGCTCGAAGCATATGGGTCCGACGGCAAGATCATCATCCAGTTGTTCGGTGCGCGCAAGGAAGGCGAACGCGAGCGCGACGACTGGCGGGTTCTGGCGGAAAACCTGCCTCGTTTCCCCGACAGCTACATGAGAAAAGACCGATCGTCGTCGGTGGGACGCCGGCGCCCATCTGCCTCCGCAGCCAGTAGCCGGGCATTGAAGCCGAGACCGGGGACACGATGACGCAATAAGCGCGCTGTATTATCGCAACGCGATGAGCAGGAAGCAATTTGGCGCTGCCCCATCGACCGCATGGTTACGACGAAGCCGCGGCCTTTGGGCCGAGCTCAGAGGTGACAATAGCGTGAACGCCGCCGACCGTCACTCCCCACCAGGCGGTCAGGTTTTGCGGTTCGGGCCGAGCAAAAATACTGTCAAGACAGCGAGGAACGTGGCAACCGCGCTGTAGACAAAGACACTGGCAATACCCGTGTGATCCACCAATAGGCCACCGCAAGTTGTGCCGGCTGCGATGGCCACTTGGAAGGTTATGACCATCAGTACACCAGCGCTCTCGGCCTGTTTCGGAGCGGCGCGTAGCACCATCCATGTCTGCAATCCGACCGGGACCGCGCCAAAAGCAAAGCCCCATACGGCAACTGCAATTGCCGAGGTCAAGGCCGATGCTCTCATGGTCAGGAGCGAGACAGCGGCTACGGCAATGAGCAGGGGCGGCAGGGCCGCGACCGCCTTGAGACTGTGTTTGGTGAGGAATGCGCCGGCTAAATTGCCGAAGACGCCGGCCGTGCCAAAAGCAAGGAACACGAGCGGGATTGACTTCTTGTCGAGCGCAGGAACGCTCTCGAGAAAGGCGCGGATGTAGGCGAAGCTGGCAAAATGGCCGGAAGCGACCAATAGCACGACTAGCACCGCAACCTTCATCGCCGGATTCTTCGCGACATCCAGCGGACTGCGGAATCTGCGCACTTCGATCGGAGGCAGTGGCGGAATGGTTACGAGTTGCACGAGCAGCGCAACGGCACTCACGATTGCGGCGACCTTGAACGAGGCTCGCCATCCCCAAATGTCACCGACATAAGCGCCGATTGGAGCCGCGCAGACGGAGGCGACAGAAACGCCGGTGAGGATGACCGACATGGCGCGCGGCATGAGGTGACTTGGAACCAGCCGCATCGCCAACGCTGCCGAAATTGACCAAAAACCACCAAGCGATATGCCAAGGACGACGCGTGCCGCCAGCAAAACCGGCAGCGACCCCGCAACCTCCGCCAGAACGTTCGACAGGATCAGCAGGAGCGTCATCGCCCAGATGACGACCCTGCGGTCCAGACGCTTTGTCACGATGGCGATTATCGGTGCCGAGATCGCCGCGACGATTGCGGCCGCTGTTAGCGCCTGTCCAGCCGTGCCCGTGGTGATACGGAGATCATGCGCGAGCGGTGTCAGAACGCTGGCGGGCAGAAACTCTGCCGTCACAAGCCCGAAGGTGCCGAAGGAAAGCGAAATGATGGCACCCCATGCAGGGCCAGAACGTTGATAGGGACTTTCTGGGTCAAGCCGATCTCGGTCGAACAAAGCCGCGTCCACTAAATCTGTCGCCGATTCGGTCATGAATGAGTTCTCCGGCTAGGAGCTGTTGCAGCAGGGGTGGCTACATCGCCGGGGATCAAAGCCGCGAGACCTTCCGGCGGCGGCCAGTCGGCATCAGTCGAGGCCTCGGAGCCCGACGCATCCGAGGCCTCATCGGAGGGCCGACGGACCCAACCGTCGACAATGCGGGAGAGTTCTCGGCGCGGTCGCATCGATCGCATTCGTCGAAGTGCGGTCTGTTCACTGCGAACCAAGCAAGCCGAACGCGGTGTCCTCGATCGAGGCCTTGATGGGGGGATGATCGACGATCTCTATATTGCTTTGAAGCAGGAAGTTCCGTCGCCATATGTGGTTATCCTGGCAGCCAGAATTGAGCGGTTGTCGCAAGCACCAAGGCGGTCGCAATGAGTGCAACGAGGCGGAAGTCTGATCGATGGCTGCGGTTCGATGGCCGCGCGATCGACAAAATTGAGGTGATGAGTTATCCCTTTTGAAGCCGTTGCTCCCAATTCTGGGATAAGGTAATTGCAGGCGGTCCCAGCAACGTCGGGCGGCCTTTTTGGTGATCGAATTCATGGGACGACACTCTCGGTCCGTGACGCATCTGCGAATGACTCCGCAAGTTCCGTGCCATCAACGACAAATCTGGCTCTGCTGAGCGGGTGGTGGAGGCACGAGCGTGGGCTATCCCAAGAGCTTGCCGCAAGGTTGTTCGAAGTTGAGGTGCCGGATAGACCGCAAATATGTCGGGCGGCCTGGGGTTGGCCAACACGAAGATGCGCAAGTTCAAAAGGACGAGCTGAACCCTTGCCGATATCCATCCGAGGCTGATCTGGAGAAGGTCAAGAACTGCGTCTTGAAGGCTTCCGCCGCACCGGCAAATGCTAAGCCAAGGTGCTGGGCAAGATGGACAGGGCCATCCAACCCGTCGACTGGACGCTCATTAATGGCGTCGGTGTGGCTCTGTAGCTGGCGAGAAAAACGCCCTGCTGAAAGACAAAAGCTCGTGTGGCCGGCTCTGAAGGACGGCCAATGAGGCATGCGAGGAGAGGCTATAGTCCATTCGTGTAGACTGATCTTGTCCTACGGAGGCGGCTAACCACCCCGCCAGACATCATCGAGGGGAGCGCCACTAGGCTCACCCCAAGTGTTGGTCGTTTCCACCTGGTGACCTCGGCCAAGTCACCAAGCCGCTTAGCGCAAGCTTTCGAACTGGATGCTCCCCGGGCACATGATCGGCTAGCGATCCCACCAGTTGAGTTGCTCCAAGTCGCTGTCTAGCATTCTACATTCTGTGTCCGACGCTGGACAAGAATGTTGCAATCCCGACCAGCAAGTCAGCGCAGGCGCCACCTGTTGCCCAGCAAACGGCAAGGATTATCGAAAGACGAATTCGGCACGGAGCTTGCACCGACGATTGCATGCAAATGCCGACAGCATCTCATGAACGGTCTCTCGATTCTGGCGCGGTTAAATCGCGGCCGGTTCCAGATCATGTCCCGCCCGAAATGGTGAGGGACTTCAACCTGTTTACGTCGCCCGGCATGTTGCCGACGGCTAACGGGGATCCGCATGCAGCGGTTGCTTGCGTTCATGCCGGGCCTCCGATCTTTTATTCAACCAGCAACACGCGCGACGGTCGGGGTACCTGGGTCATCACTCGCGCGAGCGACCAGCGCCGGGTGCTGCAGGACACCGAAACGTTTTCCAGCCATCGCAGCATCTTCGCCTCTGTGCTCGGCGAGAGCTGGCCGATGATCCCGCTTGAGCTCGATCCGCCATTCCACGGTGTTTTTCGCTCACTGCTCAATCCGCTGCTTTCGCCAAAGCGGGTAATGGCATTGGAGCCGGCTGTCCGGGAACGAGCGATCAAGCTGATCGACAGGATCGCCGCATCAGGCACGAGCTGCGACATCATGAAGGATTTTGCAGTTCCGTTCGCGGTCAATATCTTCCTTCGCTTTATTGGGCTTTCGGACAACGGACTAGAAACATTTGTCGGCTGGGCTAGAGATCTGCTCCACGGCGATAAGGAGCAACGACCACCCGCAGCCCGGACGATCGTGGCCTTCATCGACGAACTTGCCACCGAGCGCCGCAAGGAGCCGGTCGATGATTTCATGACCTTCATCGTGAAGGCAAAGGTCGAGGGTCGTCTGCTCAGTGACGAAGAAGTCCGTGGCATCGGCGTGCTTGTGTTCGTCGCGGGACTCGACACGGTCTCAGCAGCCATATGCTTCGACTTGGCCCATCTCGCGCGCAACCCCAAAGATCAGGAATTGCTACGAAGCGAACCTGACCGGATTGCCGTCGCTGCGGAAGAATTGCTGCGCGCCTATTCGACCATTCAGATGATCCGAGTGGCAACGAAGGATGTCGACTTCAAAGGCGCGCCGATCCGCAAGGGAGATTATGTTTCCTGTGCCACGATGATTGCCAATCGTGACCCGGCGGAATTCGAATGCCCGAATGAGATCGATCTGGCGCGCGAGGACAACCGGCACGCTGCCTTTGGCTATGGTCCCCATCGTTGTCTTGGCTCACACCTTGCCCGGCGGGAGATTGTCATTGGCCTGGAGGAGTGGCTGGCGCGCATCCCAGCCTTTCGGATCAAGACAGGGACTGAACCTATCACCTTCGGCGGCCATGTGTTCGGGATCGAGAATCTGATCCTGGAATGGTCCTGAAGTTTCAGCCAACGACATTGGAGTTCGCTATGCGTGTCGTCGTACATAAAGCCAGATGCCAGGGTCATGCGCGCTGCTGGGCGCGGGCGCCGAGAGTCTTCAAGCTTGATGACGCCGGCTACATCTTGCCCGGTGATATTGATGTTGCCGATGGGGAGCAACTGCTTGCCTCAAAAGGGGTACGAGCCTGCCCCGAACAAGCTCTGGAAGTTGACGAGCCCCCCGCTAACTCAGTTGTAGAGAGAGACACACGCAAAGTGCAGACTGGCATCGGGAAGGACAAAACAATCATACAATTCGCGACAGACCCTGTCGACCACGCGAAAATTACCGAACTGCGTGACCGAGAGGCGATCCGCAACTGCCTGTATCGGTACTGCCGCGGGATAGACCGCGCCGATGAGGCGGCGCTGCGTAGCGCATACTGGCCCGAAGCGTATGACAGGCACGGTCCCTATTGCGGACCGGCAGAGGACTTCATCCAATTTGCTCTCGGTCTGCCGGGGCACCGTAACATCCATCAAATCACGAACAGCCTGATCGACTTCATCAGTTCAGCAGAGGCCGCGGTCGAGAGCTATTTCACCGCGCTGCAACGCGGACCGGATACAGACCAAGAAATACGTCAGACGCTGCTTTGCGGCCGTTACTGCGATCTGTTTCAGAAGAGGCAGGACGAGTGGCGAATTGCGGAACGGACAGTCGTCTACGATTGGGTTGAGGAGCAAATCCCGCCAGCGATTCTTGAGGCAGATAGGTTCGGCCGGCGACAGCCGATTGGAGCACCACATCCAGACGATCCCATCTACCAGTTGCTCAAGGGTCACATCCCCACCGACCAAGATGGCGTCGAGGGTCCCCAACTGGGAGCTGCATAAGTGGGTAGGAATGGAGGATGAGCGCCCTACGGGAACGACATCTGTGTGGGGCCGCGACTGGCGGTCACTGCAACGATTTGGCTCGGCCCTTCATTCCGCCCAAGGTTGATGGGCTGAGATCACAAGCGGTCATCGTGGAGAAGCTCTCGTGAAACTGGCAGCACGCACCGTAATCATCACAGGCGCTGCGGGCGGGATCGGCCGTGCCCTGGTCGATATCCTTGCCGCGGACGGAGACACTGTAGTTGCGGTGGACCTTCCGGGCAGTGGTGTGGTTGAACTGGCTCGGGATCTCGGGTCGCCGCACGTCGGTCTGGAGTGCGATGTGTCGCGAGAGAAGGACATGCTCTCACTTTTCGGCCAGGTCGAAGCACGGTTCGCGCAAATCGATGTCCTCATCAACAATGCGGCGGTTGGACCCACGATGGATAGGATCATCGACACCGCTGTCGATACCTTCCGACGCGGCGTGACAGTGAACCTTATTGGGCCATTCGTTATGGCCCGGGAAGCGGCGCGGCGCATGAAGCCGGGCGGTGCGATCGTCAATGTGGCTTCGATGGCGGGCGTGGTCGGCAATCCCAGGCGCAACGCCTACGCAGCCTCGAAAGCTGGCGTGATCTCGTTGACAAAGTCCCTTGCATGCGAGTGGGCTATGCGAGGAATCCGCGTCACGGCGGTGGCGCCGGGCTCCGTCCGCACCCCAATGGTCACAGAACTGGCACGCGCTGGCAAAATGGACCTCGCGGCGATACGCCGCCGCGTGCCGATGGGGCGCTTGGCTCGCCCCGACGAGATCGCCAGGGTCGTGCGTTTTCTGAGCAGCACGCAGGCGCGCTACATCACCGGCTCGGTGCTGGCAGTCGACGGAGGCTGGATGTCATTCAACCAGCCGGGGGATGCTCACCCGCCGGTGGATGGTGCGCTCCAAGCCGAGCTCTCCTGTCCGGCCGAATGCACAGATGCGCGAATCGTGCTCGTCACCGGTGGCGCAAAAAGCATTGGCGCGGCCGTCGCTCGCCGCTTTGCCGCGAACGGCGACACCGTCGTGATTGCTGATAAAGATGGCACTGCAGCGGCAGAGCTGGCTACATCGCTCCCCGGCAAGCATCTGGCGAAATCGCTGGACGTGGCCGTCGAGAGCGATGTGGTGTCGATGTTCGAAGAACTGAGGGGACGCTTCGGGTATATCGATGTTCTGGTCAATAGTGCTGATACCGCCGACAGGATTGTGCCTGCGATCGAGCAACTGTCGAAACAGCTCGAACACGTCCTGGATGTCAACCTTACCGGCGCCTTCACCTGCGCGCGCGAAGCGATCAAGGCTATGCGCCCGGGCGGCGTGATCCTCAATCTCGGGTCGATCGACAGCTTTCTGCCGTTCGCGCCGCGCCATGCCTACGGCGCCTCCAAGGCGGGGATGGATATGCTGACCCGTTGCATGGCGGCCGAACTCGGGCCGGTCGGAATTCGGACAGCCACCGTCGCTCCTGGCCACATCCGCACGCCCGCACTTGCTCAGTTGGCCAAAGCCGGCCGCATCGACCTGACAGCAATCGGACGACGCATCCCCATGGGCAGGATGGGACGGCCAGAAGACGTCGCAGATGCATCGTTCTTCCTTGCTTCGTCTGACGCCTCATACATCAACGGCTCGATCCTCTACGTGGACGGCGGCTGGACCTCGTTCGGTGATGCGGGAAACGCCAGCGAGCTCTATGACGAATGTTTTGCGGAGGCCGCAGGTTAATTGCCAGGCCTTCGCAGGGCGACCGGCCGAGCATTATGAAGCCTCGGCTCCACGACGCACCTGAGGTGCTTGAGATCCAAGCATGCGCATGCCGAGCACATTCCCGGTCGGCTGACGTGTCTATAACGAGGAGAAATCATGGAATTTGCCACTTTCATTCTGGCCGCCCAGCGTGGCTATCACCAATCCTCAGAAAGCGTCATCCGCAACTCCATCGAACAGGCCGTCGCTTCGGAGCAGGCTGGGTTCAACACCGCGTGGTTTGCTGAGCACCACTTCAACAATTACAGCCTCATACCATCCCCGCTGATGATGGTGGCGCACTGCGGCGGCTTGACAAGCACGATTCGCCTGGGCACTGCCGTCTGCGTGCTGCCGCTTTACCAACCGCAGCGCCTGCTGTCCGAGATCGGCTTCGCCGACATCGTTGCGAACGGCCGTCTCGAGCTCGGCGTAGGCTTGGGATACCAGCAGTTCGAGTTCGAACGGTTCGGCGTGGACATCGATGAGGCGCCGGCCGTCTTTTCGGAATACCTGGACATCATTCTCAAGGGCCTCAACCAAAACGTCTTCGAACACGACGGCCAGTATGAGAAGATCCCCCCAACAGCGATTTCGGTCCGCACAGTCCAGCAGCCGACGCCGCCTATCTGGATCGCTGGCGGAGCCGCACGGATGGCTCGGGCCTACCGCGAGGGGCACAATTTTTTTGTCACAGCCTTCCACGACGGCTTAGAGACTTTGACCACACTGCGTGAATCAGTCGAGAGGGCGGCGGCATCCGAGGAAAAGAACGTCACCGACGTCAAGATATCGCTGCTGCGCTGCTGCTATGCCAGCCACGACGAGTTGGAGATCAACAGCTATCTCGACAATGCCCGCTTCCAGCGCCGGCTTTCTGAAGCCCTGCATCAGCGTCGCCAACAGAGCCACGATGGCTACCTGCTGCAGGAGACACCGACCCAGCAGGATCTGTCCTTCGAGACCATGCGCAAAAATTTGCCGATTGGCAGCGTAAATCGCGTGATTGATCGCCTGCTGGAAGAGATCGATATCTTGAAACCGGACCAGATCGCAGTTCAGACTCAATTGGGCGACTTCGACCAAAAGACGATGCTGCGCCAGATCGAGCTCTGGGGCGACAAGATCATCCCTGCGGTCAACAAGGCGCTTTGTCATGCCGGAAGCTGAAGCCGGCCGTTACGATGATGGCTGCCTATCCAGCGCGCAATGGCGTGGGTCCGAGCTAGGGAGGAGCTTCGATCAGCATGTGCTGCCCTGCGTACATTCACGTTCGCTTGAGGAGGTCCAGGCGGGCGAGGTGTTGGCGACGGAGGGGACAGGCCTTTCGTCTGTCGAATTGCGTGATGTCTTGGCCGCAACTTTCCCGTCTACCTCCAGCAGCGTATTCGCTTTGGAGGAGTTGAGCGAGCCCGAGCCGGAACTGGAAGAGGAACTGCTACGCCGGCTGCTGCTAGCGCATGCTGCGCCGGCCGACCCGGCGAGCGCCCGCTTGGCCAAGATCATCGCCCGGCGTGCGATGCGCATGGACCATCTTTGGCGGGATCTTGGCCTCTCAAATCGCGCTGAGCTCAGCCGCCTGCTTGCCAGACATTTTCCCGCGCTGGCGGCAGGCAACACAGAAAACATGAAATGGAAAAAGTACTTTTACCGCAAGCTGTGTGAGGCCGAAGGCTTTTCGTCATGCACAGCACCCAGTTGCGGGGAATGCCATGACTTCGAAAGCTGCTTCGGCCCGGAGGAAGTTGAGAGTCGCCTCTCGCCGACCACGAATGTCGGTTAGTCACTTCGCTTGATCGCAGCTGCGGACAAACGCTTATCGCGGCGCCGTCGTATGGAGGAAGGGATGTTCATCGCCTCGCGATATTTGGTGACGGTACGGCGAGCGACATCGATGCCGGTCTCCTTGAGTTGAGCAACGATGTCTTCGTCGGAATGTACCTTGTCGAGCGATTCTTCGGCTATGATTGCCTTGATCCGATGGCAGACAGCTTTGGCGGAGTGCGCATCGCCGCCCTCGCAGGATGCGATTGGCGCAGCGAAAAAATACTTCAGCTCGAACACCCCGCGCGGAGTCAACATGTACCTGTTCGAAGTCACCCGGCTTACCGTCGACTCGTGCATGCCGATCTCGTCAGCGACATTTTTGAGACAGAGAGGCCGCAGATGGGCGGCGCCGTGTGTAAAAAAGGCATCCTGCTGGCGCACGATTTCGGTCGCAACCTTAAGGATCGTCTTAGCGCGCTGCTTGAGACTGCTGATCAGCCAGTTCCCTTTTTCCTGGCAATTGTCGAGAAACGCTTTGCCTTCCGGATTTTGCTTGGTCAGCTGCGAGATTTCGGCGACATAGGTGTGGTTGATCAACACTTTGGGCAGCGTGGCCGGATCAAGCTCCACCCGCCATCCACCTTCGGACTTGGGCATTACCCAGACGTCCGGTACGATGGTTTCCGGCGTCCCGGACTGGAACCGGTCTCCAGGCTTGGGATCGAGCGCGCGGATTTCGTTCCTCATGTCGAGGAGATCCTCCTCGTCGACTCCGCAACGCTGCTTCAATCCCTGAAAATCCCCCCGTGCAAGCATCTCGAGATTGGCGACCAAAGCTGCCATAGCCGGGTCGAACCGGTCTTGCTGGCGCAGCTGAATCTCCAGGCATTCGCTGAGAGTTCGCGCAAAAATGCCCGGCGGATCAAATTGCTGCAAGATTCCGATGACCCGTTCCACATCAGCTTGCCGAACGTTTAACGTCCTGGCCAGATCGAAAAGGTTTACCTGAAGATAGCCAGTGTCCTCCAGATGAGCGGCGAGCTGTCCGGCAATCAGCCGCTCCTGGGGGGTGAACGGGTTGAGGGCGACCTGGCGGGCGACATGGTCGTGCAATGTTTCGGTGTGGGCGGTAAACTCCTCGACGGCAGGTCGATCGTTGCCGCTACTGCGTTGCGACTTCCATTGCCCGCGCCCGCCAGACGGCCCGCCAATGGGCGATTCGCCGATTTCGCTTCTGCTTTGACTGCTCCGCTGATCCACCCCTGGCAGCGGCGAATCGTCGTCAAACGGGTCAGGCTTCAAAACGGGGTTCTTCTCGAGTGCCTGCTGCACGAGCTGATGGAGTTCAGTATGCGTCAATCGCAGCAAGCGAATAGCTTCAATGGCTTGAGGCGATAAGACCATACGTTGCTTCTGGCGTTGAAGCAGGCTTGCTGAGAGATGCATGTTGAACCGTGATCTGCCGAGGAGGCTCTAGTGTGTGCTTGGGTTGTGTGAGACTTTCCACTTCTGGGTCATGCCGCCGCCTTCAATTTGTCGAGAACGTTTTGCGGGGATGAAACGCCATAGGGGTCCGTCTCGCAGTTGTCACAGAAGCCTTCCTCCTCGAACCACTGCTCCACCACGCCATCGTCGATCAGAGCGGCGTATCGCCAGGAGCGCATGCCAAAGCCCAGATTGTCCTTCGCGACCAGCATGCCCATTTTGCGCGTGAACTCGCCCGACCCGTCTGGGATCAGCTCGATCTTCTGCAGCCCCAAGGACTTTCCCCACGCATTCATGACGAAAGCATCGTTGACCGAGACGCAGTAGATCGCGTCAATTCGCAGTTCCAGAAATTGATCATAGAGTTTTTCGAAATCGGGCAGTTGGAAGGTCGAGCAGGTCGGGGTGAAGGCGCCAGGCAGCGAGAACAGGATGATGCGCTTGCCCCCGAAATAATCGTCGGAGGTCTTGTTCTCCCACTGATAAGGATTTGGCCCCCCGATCGACTCATCGCGAACACGCGTGCGAAAGGTCACGAGAGGAACGTTCTTTCTATAGGTCATTGATTTGCTTCCAGGCCAAAGTGGTACGGTGCATTTTTCGGTTAAACTGAAGCGGCATCGACTTCGGTCGACAGTTCCGGCAGCCTCGCGCCTTGGCGTGGTTGCCTCGGACCGGTCTTGTGCAAGACCGCCCCCGAGCAGGCACGTTTAACGGCGACGAGCTTCCGCGGAGACGGGGAATTTTGCTCGCGTGCTTTATCGAGCTTTGAGAGGTAGGCATGGTCTGCAACCGTGATTTTGACTGCGTTCTATCGACCGAGTCGCAAGCGCCATGCCAATTGACCCGATGCCTTGGGTTCACTTCGGTTTTTGCAGCAACTTTCGTGTTGTGCAGTAATGCCGGTCGATATTATTGCTCAAGCAGCACTGGAAATTGGGTGCGACTCCGTTCGGCAAACCCGGCCTTTGTCCGAAGCCGGACACGAATGTCGGAAATAGCCAAACGCCAGGATCTGGGGCGGGTTAAGAAACGTTGCCGTGGGCACCGGCTTCAGCACAATTGCGCCACGCGAGCATGGCTCCCAGCGTCAATGCCGTGCAGCAGCGAGACGAAGTCACTGCAGAATATCAACCTCTGCGAAGTCGTTGAAACCCAGCATGTGCGAGCCGTTCGAGGCGCAGATCAAGGCATGCTCGAGGAAGAGCTCGTGCTCTCGGCAGCAAGTGTTGCGACGTCTGACAAGGATCGTCGCGCTTCAAGGAAAAGAACCTGAATGGTGCACGGCTTGTGAAGGCCGGCGCATGGAAATGGCTGGGCTGATCATCCTCCATGAGGGTTGAATGAAGAGCTGGCCCCTATCTCCCTCAGCTGCAACGGGGGGAGATAGGGCATGTCCGTCTATCGCGCTGGGTAACATTCCTCGGTGATGCAATAAGGGGGAGCAATTTCTCATTTCGGCAGACACGACCCAGCTCTCCTTTCATGCGCTGATTCCCCCAGGGGAAATCGCGACTCCAGGCTTCCTATGCAGCGAATCGCGGTGCTGTCCGATGTCCGACAATGTCGGATGCGGATCGTAGCTGGGCTAGATCCGTCACTTTGCCTCGATGGTTTCCCACTGGCCTTATATCTGCTTCGCCCAAATGCGGCGACATAACCTGTGCGGCATCTGTGAATGGATCGACTTCAATCGAGACCTCGGAGGTCCCGATGCGCGAAGGGAGCTTGCCGATATGACGGCCACCATAGCGAACCACGGTCCGGACGACGAGGGGACTTGGATCGGCGGGCCTGCGGCGCTGGGACACCACCGCCTGGCAATCATCGATATCCAGGGCGGCCGCCAGCCGAGGATGCTCCAGGGGGATGGCCGACCTGACTTGGTGCTCGTCTACACGGGTGAGACTTACAACTACCGCGAGCTGCGTCAACAGCTGGCCGGCCTAGTCCATCGCATGAACACGAGCAGTGACACCGAGGTGGTGCTGCACCGCCCCCGCGAGTAGGGCTCTTCGGCGGGTACACTTTTTTCACGAAATCCGTGAATGTTTCTCGCGACATCATCCCGCAATCGGTGGTGCAGCGGGTGAAGAGCCCGTATCCGGCTATCCAGAATGCCGCCTACGACAAAATACTACGTACGCGGTTCACTGTGATGCTGGACGACCTAGTTGTGGAGCTTCAACAGGTTGTCCTCGATCAGGGCGAGGCGACTGATAGGCGTTTTTGACTTTAGGCTGCCATGTGGA
>NZ_VFTA01000057.1:0-28774 GCF_007003935.1 Mesorhizobium sp. WSM4310 | reverse complement strand
AGCTTGGGGGGCCGCGGGCCGGCCGCCCGCCTGTCTCCCTGGGCGGGCGGTCGGCGTGCTCCTTACCCTCCCTCTTGTGGAGAGGTAGGGCGGCCAACTGGATGCGACGCAAGAACAGGCAAAGCATGACCACCATCACCGCAAGCACCACCGCCCCGCCCCGCGCCCGAAAACTCGTCGGCGCCGGGCGCCGGCAATGGATCGGCCTCATCTATGTCGCGCCGGCGGTCGCGCTGGTCATGGTGTTCTTCGTCATCCCGCTCGGCATGACGGCGTGGATGTCGCTGCACAACTGGCCGCTGATGGGCGAGCACGCCTTCGTCGGCCTCGACAATTACTGGGCGATCCTGCGCGACACCAGGTTCTGGAACGCGCTCAAATTCACCGGCTACTACACGGTGGTCGTCACCATCGCGATCTTCGCCGTCGCCTTTCCCTTGGCGATCTTCATCGAGAAACCGCGGCCGCTGACCAACCTCTACCGCACTTTCTTCTTCATGCCGGCGGTGGTTGGTTTCGCCTCGGCGAGCCTGCTCTGGTCATGGCTGCTCAACGTCGATTCCGGCCTGTTCAGCCCGGCCGCCTACGACCTCGGCCTGATCGACAGGAAGTTCAACCTGCTCGCCACCTTCCAGCCGGCCTTCTGGTCGATCATCGCCATGGTGGTGTGGAAGGTCGCCGGCTTCACCATGATCATCCTGATGACCGGCCTGCAATCGATCCCGCAGGATCTGCAGGAGGCCGCCGTCATCGACGGCGCCGGACCGTTCGCGCGGTTCCGGGCGATCACGCTCCCGCTGATGCGCCGCACGCTGGCGCTGGCGCTGATCCTGTCGGTCGCGGGCTCGATCCTTGCCTTCGACCAGTTCTACATCATTCTGCGCGGCGGGCCGCGCAACCAGACGCTGACGGCGGTCTACTGGATCTTCAACCAGTCCTTCGTGTCGTTCAAGCTCGGCTATGGCGCGGCACTCTCCATGGTGCTGCTGGTCATCCTGGTGGCGCTCAGCCTCATCCAGCTGTGGCTGTTGCGCAAGCCCGAGGGGCTCGACTGATGGCGCAGGCGATATCAGCCAGAGGCAAGTTTGCCGCCCGCCTCGCCAGGCACTCCACCGGCATCATCGCCTCGGTGCTGTTCGTGGCACCCATCGTGTGGACGGCGCTGTCGGCCTTCAAGCCGGCGGCCGAAGCACGCCTGCCGCCGCTGCCGCCCTGGCCGACCACGGGCTTTTCGCTGGAAAACTATGCCACGCTGAACTCCTTCGGCGACGGGCTCTGGGTCTCGGCGCAGAACAGCATCTATGTCTCGGTGATGACCGTCTTGCTGTCGCTCATCGTCAGCGTGCTGGCCGGCTACGGCTTTTCGCGCTTCCGCTTTCCGTTCAAGGACCTGTTCTTCGTCCTCATCCTGTCGACGATCATGATCCCGTTCCAGTCGATCCTGACGCCGATCTTCCTGGTGCTGACCAAGCTTGGCCTGCACAACACGCTGACCGGCCTGGTCGGCGTCTATGTGACGCTGCAATTGCCGTTCTCGATCTTCATGATGCGCAACGCCTTCGACGCGGTGCCGCGCGAGATCGAGGAGGCGGCGCGCATGGACGGCGCCGGCAACGCCACCATGCTTTTGAAGGTGATGCTGCCGCTGGTCTGGCCGGGCGTCGTCACCATCGCGCTGTTCGCCTTCCTCGGCGCCTGGAACGAATTCCTCGCCGCCCTGGTGCTGATGACCGACCAGTCCAAATTCACGCTGCCGGTGATGATGACGGCACTGCAGTCGGGCCGCTTCGGCGCCATCGACTGGGGCGCCGTGCAGGCGGGCGTCACCGTCATGATGGTGCCGTGTCTCATCCTGTTCCTCGCTTTGCAGCGCTTCTACATCCGCGGCCTGATGGCCGGGGCCGTCAAATAACAGACTGAATGGAGTGAGTTCATGACCGAATCGCCATCCCCCCGCCCCGCCCCGAAGCGAAAGCCGAAACTCGCCTTCCGGCCGCTGCCGGTGCCGCAGGTCGATGTGCAAGGCTTCTGGGGCGACCGGGCCGATGCGGTGGCGACCCGCACCGCCGACATCCTCTACGAGCGCTGCGTCGAGGCGCGCATGCTGGAGCAGATCGATCCGGACCGCCCCTCGCCCGGCATCGTCATTCCCTTCCACTCGCCCTCGCCCGATGAAGCGGACCGCCAGGGCGCCGAATTCACCGGCTCGACGGTGACGACGCAGATGTTCTGGGATTCCGATCTCGGCAAGACGATCGAGACCGCGGCCTATTCGCTCTACCGGCGCAAGAACCCCGGGCTGGAGAAGAAGATCGACGCCGTCATCGACATGTACGGCAAATTGCAGCAGGAGGACGGCTATCTCTCCAGCTGGTACCAGCGCATCCAGCCCGGCAAGCGCTGGACCAACCTGCGCGACTGCCACGAACTCTATTGCGCCGGCCACCTGATCGAGGGCGCGGTCGCCTACTACCAGGCGACGGGCAAGCGCAAGCTGCTCGATATTATGTGCCGCTACGCCGACCACATCGCCTCGGTGCTGGGACCAGAGCCCGGCAAGAAGAAGGGCTATTGCGGCCATGAGGAGATCGAGCTGGCGCTGGTCAAGCTGGCGCGGGTGACGTGCGAACAGAAATACATGGATCTGGCGAAGTACTTCATCGACCAGCGCGGCCAGCAGCCGCATTATTTCGACGAGGAGGCGCGCGCCCGCGGCGCCGACCCCAGGGCCTATCATTTCAAGACCTACGAATACAGCCAGTCGCACAGGCCGGTACGCGAGCAGGACAAGGTCGTCGGCCACGCGGTGCGGGCCATGTACCTCTATTCGGGCATGGCCGACATCGCCACCGAATATGGCGACGATAGCCTGCGCGTGGCCCTTGACCGGCTGTGGGACGACCTCACCACGAAGAACCTCTACATCACCGGCGGGCTCGGCCCGTCGGCGCACAATGAGGGCTTCACCAGCGATTACGACCTGCCCAATGAGAGCGCCTATGCCGAGACCTGCGCCGCCGTCGGCCTGGTGTTCTGGGCAAGCCGCATGCTCGGCATGGGGCCGAACGCCCGCTACGCCGACATGATGGAGCGCGCGCTCTACAATGGCTCGATCTCCGGCCTGTCGCTCGACGGCTCGCTGTTCTTCTACGAGAACCCGCTGGAGAGCCGGGGCCGGCACAACAGATGGAAATGGCACCGCTGCCCCTGCTGCCCGCCCAATGTCGGGCGCATGGTCGCCTCGATCGGCAGCTATTTCTACAGCCTGGCGGACGATGCGCTTGCCGTGCACCTCTATGGCGATTCCACCGCCCGCTTCGACATTGCGGGCACGCCGGTGCAGCTCACGCAGGCAAGCCGCTATCCCTGGGAGGGCGCCGTGGAGATCGCGGTCGAACCGCAAGCGCCGGTGGAGTTCACGCTGCATCTGCGCGTGCCGGCATGGAGCAGCAGCGCCACGCTTCAGATCAATGGCGAGGCGGTCGACCTCGAAGACATGACCAGCGACGGCTATGCCGCGATCCGGCGCCGTTGGCAGAAGGGCGACCGCGTCCGTCTCGATCTCGAAATGCCGATCGAGCGGCTCTACGCCAATCCCGAGGTCAGGCAGGATGCCGGCCGCGTCGCGCTGTCGCGCGGGCCGCTGATCTACTGCGTCGAGGCATCGGACAATGACAGCCGGCTGCATCGCCTGACCCTGCCGCGTACCGCAGGCATCGAGGCGCATGAAGCGCCCGAACTGCTGGGCGGCGTGGTGACGCTTTCAGCCACAGCGCGGGCCGATGCCGGCGACGGCTGGCAGGACGGACTCTACCGGCGTGAGCCGCCGGCCAGCGTCGAGACGCGCCTGACCGCCATACCCTATTACGCCTGGGACAATCGCGAGCCCGGCGAGATGCTGGTGTGGCTCCGCGACGGCTGAGCCCCCCGCTGCTCGACTATGTCCGGCTTGATTGGGCGGCGGCGGCAGGCAGCGCCGCGTTCGGCGCCGCTCGCGGCACGCTGTTGTCGATATGCGCCCAGGCCGGCCGCTCGAACAGGAACATGCCGAAGCCCACGCGCTGGATGATGAGGTAGAGCACGACGGGGCTGATGATCGAGACCAGCAGCACCGCCAGGCTGAGCACGCCGGTATCGGTCAGCAGGCCGCTTGCCAGTGCGGCGCCGCGGAAGAGCGACATCGGGATGGTGAAGGCGACATAGACGACCAGCGAATGTTCGCCGAGCCAGCGCAGCCATTCCATCGAGGCGAATGTCGACAGCAAGCCGCCAAGCACGCAGAGCGCCACCGCGCCAGCGACGGCCAGGGTGAGATGCAGCGGCGGCCATGCCGCCAGCCCCATCTGCATACCGACGGGATGCATGGCATATCCAGGCGAATAGACGAGCAATCCATTCACGATCGCCCACACGAGCAGGCCGGCGGCGGCCAGCATCGGGCGGGGCTGCGTCCATTCGACGAGGCGGAACACCAGCGGCGCCATGACGAAGCCGACATAGAAGAACACGAAATAGGCCGCGAACTGTTCGACCGCGTAGCTGTCGGGACGCGGCGCCCACATCTGCAGCCCGGCAGCGATGAGGATGACGACCCAGGCGGGCACGCGGAACTGCCGAAGGAGCTTGGCGGCAAGGCCGAACACCGCCAGCATGTAGATGAACCACAGCACGCCGTATGGCTGGACGACGGCCATTGCCAGATCGTGCAGCATGCCGCCGGGATCGCGGCTGAAGATGCCGATCTTCAGCCCGATCGAGATGATCGCCCACAGCACGTAGAAATAGAGATAGTGGACGACGCGCCGGTCGATGTAGCGCCGCCACGGCCGGTCGATCACCTGCGACAGGAACAGGCCGGAGATCAGGAAGAATTCCGGCATGCGGAACGGCGTCGCGAAGCCGATGACATAGTGCAGGAAGCCGACGCCGCCCGTGTACTCGCCCGTATTGTAGGCCGCGTACATCATGACCACGAGGATGATCGAGAGGCCTTTGGCCGTGTCCACCCACGGCATGCGCATCGGGCTGTTCATGGCAAATCCATCCGGGGCCGGCCGAGACGGCCAGCCATCATCCGGCGACATCTAGCACCATCAGGCTTCCCAGATCGTAAACATGGCTGGTTTTGGGGGTGCGAGGCGATATCAGCAGCTGCCTTCCGGCAGATCCCATGGTCGCGTGGGCGTCGAAATCGCCACAACTTCCACCGTCGGCGCTGCCCCTCACCTGCCTGCCGGCATCCTCTCCCCGTAAACGGGGCGAGGGACGCTGTTGTCGGCTATTTCGCCAATCGCCAGCGTTGCAGAAAATGCGCCGGCGTTGCGGCCAGGCCCTCTCGCCCCGTTTACGGGGAGAGATGTCCGGCAGGACAGTGAGGGGCAGCGCTGACGTCGGCCGTTGGATAACAGCCCATGACGCAGTTACTTTCGAGCCTTGGAAGTATTCAGCGCCACGGCGGCCCGCACCAGCGCCTTCAGCGCCTCTTCGTCGACTTCCTCACCCTTCTGAAAATCGATCGCCCGCCGCGTGTTTCCTTCGAGGCTGGAGTTGAACAGCCGCGTGGGGTCGGGCAGCGCCGCGCCCTTGGCGAAGGTCAGCTTGACGATGCTCTTGTAGGTCTCGCCGGTGCAGATCATGCCGTCATGCTCCCACACCGGAACCCCGCGCCACTTCCAGGTCTCGACGACATCGGGATCGGCTTGATGGATAAGCGCGCGCAGCCGGCCAAGCATGTCGCCGCGCCAATCGCCGAGTTCCGTGATCCTGCCGTCGATCAGTTCGGAGGCGGATTTGCGCTCCTGCGATCCGGTCATGCTGTTCTCCTCGAGACTTGGACAATAATGCGCTCACATGCGCTCGCCAGGCAATTGGCTGGCCTGCTTCACCCAGGCGCTGAATTGCGCCTCGTCAAACGCGTCGTCCTCATGGATGTCGAGGTAGCGCGTGTCCCGACTTTTGGATTCGCCCGGCGGCACCGGATCCAGCGACATGCCGCGAAAGAAGGTCACCTTGATGTATCTGGTGAAGCAATGGAAGCTGAGGAACCAGCCTTCGCCCTCGATGCCGTAGAACGGCGAGTTCCATTTCACCGCCTTGTGCACGCCGGGCACGGTGCGCCCGATGAGCGCGTCGAGCCGCCTGCCCATCTCGCGCTTCCAGCCCGGCATCGCCGCGATATAGGCCTGCACCGGAGCGTCGCCATAACCCTTGGCGATCTGCGGATTGCCGCCGGAAAGCAGCTTCGGCTCAGCCTTGGCCGGGGTCGACTTGACCATGCGCCTTCCTCCTATCCGTTGGCCCGCTGTGCGCTGCGTCCTTTCGCGACATAGGGCAGCACGAACATATAGAGGCCGCTGAACAGCATAAGGAAGAGCGGCGGCAGTGGCGAATAAACCACCCAGGCCGGCGGCTGTCCAAACGCCATGGTGACGAAATTGGCGACGACGGTCGCCGTGAAGATGATCGACAGCCAGCGATGCGCCTGCCTGATCCATGTGCTCCAGTCCAAAATGACCTCCTGTGAAACGTGTGAAACCAGGCGCGCTACCAGCGCGCCAGCTGAGTGATCTGGATGAGATTGCCGCAGCCGTCATTGAGCTTGGCGATGGTCGAGCCGGTCACCTCGGTCGGCGCCATGGCGAATGTGCCGCCGCGCGCCTTGATGCGCTCATGATCGCCCTTGATGTCGTCGGTGAAGAACATCACCGCCGGCTGGCCCTGCTCGAACATCGCCTGCTGATAGGTTTTGGCGGCCGGCTGGTCGTTGAGGGCCAGCTGCAGCTCGGTGCCCTCGGGCTCGTCCGGCGAGGCGACCGTCAGCCAACGGAACGGCCCATTGCTGAAATCGGCCTTCTTGGTCAGGCCGAGCACGCCGGTGTAGAAGGCAAGCGCCTTTTCCTGGTCGTCGACATAGATGCTGGTCAGTTTGATCTTCATCGTCTTTCTCCATGGGTTTTGCTGGCGGTGTGCCGCCCGGTGAAGTCAGGGGTTGGGTTCGATCGGCCGGCGGAGCAATTCCAGGAAAAGTGTGAAACGGTTTTCCGTCCGGAATTGCGTCAAAACAACGGGTCTAATCTGTCCGGTCGAGAAGCTGCTCCAGCTTCTCGAAGAATTGCGGCCAGCCCATCTTGGCGCCGCCATAGGCGCGCCGCTGCTCCGGCCGGAAGCCGGATTGCTCCATGCGCAGATGCGTTCCGGTTGGCGTCGGGGTGAGCGTGAAGGTCACCACGCTCCTGAGATCGAATGCCGGATCCTGGTGCGCGAGGTTCCAGGTGTAGGACAGCGTCTTGTTCGGCTCGACGGCCAGCACCTCGCAATCGAGCACGCCGCCCCAATCGGCGCTGATGTTGAAGCGGTGGCCGACATCAGGCTTGAAATCGTTCTTCATCAGCCACTCCTCGATCAGATGCGGTTGTGTCAGCGCGCGCCAGAGTTTTTCCGGCGGATGGGAAATCTGCCGCTCGACGACGACAGTGCGGTTTTCAGTGGCACTATCGTTCACTGGTCCATCCTTTTGAGCAAATCCTCGAGATCATCGAACCGGCTCTCCCAAAACCCGGCCATCTGGCGTGTCCAGTCCATCAGCGGCGCCAGCGCGCCAAGCTGCGCGCTGTAATGCGTCTGGCGGCCTTCATGGCGGTCGCGCACCAGACCGGCCTGCTTGAGCACGCCCAGATGCTTCGACACCGCCGGCTGCGACACGCCGGACTGGCTCGTCAGCGCCCCCACCGTCTGCTCGCCCTGGCGGCACAGCCGTTCGAAGATCGCCCGCCTGGTCGGGTCGGCCAGTGTCCTGAAGAGCATGTCATGGGTATCCGGCATCTCAGATCGATAACCCGTTGGCTATTGGTTGACGTATAACCGCAGGGATATATGTTCGTCAAGCGGTAGATTGAAGCGGCGGTAGATTGGAGCGGCAGGAATGATCCTGGTCACCGGAGCCACCGGCCATGTCGGGCGCGCCGTCGTCTCGAGCTTGGTGTCATCAGGCCATGAGGTCGCCGCGCTGGTCCGCAAGCGCGAGGCGGGGCAAGGGCGCCTGCCTCGGGAAACAGCACTACGCGTCGGTGACTACGAGGATGCCTCGACACTCAAAGCAGCCTTCACCGGCGTCGACAGGCTGGTCCTGATTTCAAGTGATGGCGCTGCGGATGCGGTCACGCGCCATCACGCCAACGCCATCGCGGCCGCGACGGCGGCGGGTGTGCGCCACATCACCTTCACCAGTATCGTCGATATCGGCGAGAACTCGCCCTTCTACTACGCGCCCGCCTATCGCGACGCCGAGCGCCGGCTGGCCGCCTGCGGCGTGCCCTCGACCATCCTGCGCTGCGGCCTCTACAGTGATTTCATCCTCGACACCTGGCTTGCGCCCGCCTCGGGAGAATTGGTGCTGCCTGCCGGACAGGGCCTGGTTGCGCCGGTTTCGCGCGATGATGTTGCAGCAGCCGTCGCCGCGGTGGCCACTGGGGCTCACACATCCCGCGCGGTCTACACGATCACCGGAGACCGGGCGCTGGGCTTCAACGAAATCGCCGCCTGCTATGGCGAGGCGACAGCACGGCCCCTGCGCTATCACCTCTGCTCCCTCAGCGAATATCTGGCCTCGGCGTCGGCGCGCCTCGACGAACCGTGGCCGCAGGCCTTCTCCAGCCTGTGCGCCTCGATCGCCGAGGGCCGCTATGGCGGGGTCTCCCGAGACTTCGCCATGCTCACGGATAGGCAGCCGGAGAGCTTTCGAGATTTCCTGGCTCGCGCAACGTCCGCAATGCCGGCGGAAGGCTAGATGGCGCCATGGGCGCGGCCGATCTCCTGCGCCACCAGTTCCTGCAACTGCCACAGATTGCGGTCGCGTATGCCGCAGGCGTCGAGGTGGCGGATCGTCTCGAACAGATACTGCGCGCCCGAGCCCCAGTGGCCGACGGCCCTGGCCAGCGTCGCCGCGACCGCGGGCTTGTCGAGCTTGCCGGCATAGCGCGGATTGGCGGGATCGACGACGAAGCCGAGCGCACGGCTCGCCCCGCCCTCGGTGCTGACCTGCAGCCAGCGCGGCACGTTGACGGCGGGCAGGATGGTCATCTCGCGGCGCAGCAGCGCTTCCAGATTTTCGGCGACCGGCTCGGCGATTTCGAACACCATGCCCTGGCACTGGCCGCCGCGGTCGAGCGCCATCATCAGGCCGGGCTGTTCGAGCGTGCCGCGAAAGCGCTGCACCGTGAAGCAGAACGACCGGTGCCAGCCCCGCGCCACCGCGCGCTCGCCACCCCGGACCTCGCCGGCCGGCTTCCACAGCAGCGAGCCATAGGCGAACAGCTTCAGCGGTCCGGGCGGCGCCGAGGCCAGGATCTCGTCGCGAAACCGCGCATAGTCGGCGTCCGTCATATAGACCATGCCCGGCGTCGGCCCGGCATCCGCGACCACGCGCATGGTCCGCGCCACCAGCGCCTCGGTCAGCGCCATCGGCGCCTTGCGCGGTACGGCGGAAATGGCCTTGTTCATCCTTGCGCTCCCAGCCTTGCCGCCATGTTGCCGAAGGCTGGGGGATTCTCAAGGGCGACCGGCGCGAAATCCCGCCAGTCAATGCCGGGCGTGCGCGGCACGCACGCCCGGCAGGTCTGTTCTAGTGCTTGGTGCTCTTGCCGCCGATGGGAATGCGCTTAGCCTTGCTCTGCGCCTTCTCGGACTTCGGCAAGCTCACGGACAGTACGCCATTGCGGAAATCGGCGGCGACCTTGTCCTCCGCGACTTCGAAGCCGATCGGGATTCGACGTTCGAAGCGGCCATAGAACCGCTCGGAGAACTGACGCTCCTTGTCGTCGGATTCGGAGTGTTTTTCGCCGCGCAACGTCAGGACGCCGTCGTCGAGCAACACCTCGATGTCCTTCTCCTCCATGCCGGGTATCTCGGCTGTCACGCGGATATCCTTGTCCGTTTCGGAGATTTCCACGCTGGGCCAACCGGTGCCGGCCAAAGAGAACCTACCCATGGACGGAAGCCGCGACTCGAAGCCGCGGAACATGTCATCTACCAGGCGGCTCATCTCGCGATGCAGGCCCATGAACGGATCCCGATCGCCTTCGCGAAAGAGGGTCGCAGACTGGCTGGTGTCGCGGCTCCACGGCATGAGATCACGAATGGTCATTGCACTTTCTCCTTTCTTGATCCTGTTTCTGGTACGTTCGTATGCACTGGCTGTGCTCCGGAGGACAATGCGCCGTCTGAAGCCGGCATCGCTGCCAGCCTGATCCGTGCTTGCTGTTTTCGCTCTGCTTCTGGTCCGATCCGCTCAACCTTTGGGAACGCCCTCGCCCGGTCGCGGGTCTCCCGCAACGTCACCGCCTCCGGCACATGATGCCCGAGTTCGACGGTCACCGCCATGAAGCTGACGCCTGCGTCTGCACCGGCCCATCTGGCGGCGGCATGGTCGATCTGGGGTTCGTTGCGGAGGGGTCAAGACCTGGTAATGCAAAGTGATCGTCGAATGCACGTACGCCCGCCTGGGGCAACCTGGCCGCATTGCACAAGGCCGTTCGCGACGCCCGCGTCGAAGCGCTGTCGGGCTTCCGCAAGGCGGTTGCCGGCGGCCGCCGCCGACAGCGCCTGCGCCGCCAACGACTTGCTCCCTCTCAGCGCACTGAAATCCATCCAAGCTGGTCCATGAACTGGATAAGTCTCGGCACTACGACATCGGGTGTCGCCTCCCTGTGCCATTGCCGTTGCACCATGGCGGTGTCGATCGCCTTGCGACTGGTAGAAGGCGTACAGCCGCTTGGTCGTCAGCCGGCTACGACACCAGTGGCATCGGCACCTTCAGCCCGTCGATCAGCGCATCTCGAAACAGCGCGATCGGGCGGCTGAGCCGTCCGGCGGGCGGGCGGTGCAGCAGCCAGGCGCGCACTTGCGGCTTGAAGTCGGGGCAGTCGATGACCTCGACGGCGTCGCGCCAGCGGCTGTCGGCGAAGGCGCCGGGCGTGACGATGCCGATGCCATGGCCGCGCGCCACCAGCGACATTCTGAGGTCGACGCTGAGCGCCTCCACCCCGACCTGGAACGGCAGCCTTGCCGCCTCGAAACTTTGGCGGATGAAGGCGCGAAACCCGCAGCCGTTTTCGTTCATCACCCAGGCAAAGCGCGACAGGTCGGCGAGCTTCGCCGGCTTCGGCACGCCATGACCGGGGGACGCGACCAGCAGCACCGACTGCGCGCCGAGATCGTCGCAGACCAGCTCGTCCGGCGGCGCCAGGCCTTCGGCCAGGCACACCGCCACGGCGTCGAGTTCGCTGCGCGCCACCTGCTCCACCAGCCTTGGCGACCAGCCCGAGGTGATGCGCAGCGTCAGCTGCGGAAAGGCGGCGCGCAGCGTGTCGAGCGGCAGCGCTAGTGCCGCGTCGGAGAGATAGGGCATGACGCCCAGGCGGAACTCGCCCTTGACCTCGCCTTGCGGCGACACGCCCGCCCTGAGATCCTCCAGCGAGCGCAGCACCCGCCTTCCATGCTCATAGGCCTCGCGCCCCGTAGCTGTCGGCTTCAGCGGCTTCGACTGGCGGTCGAGAAGTGCTGTCGCCAGACCATCCTCCAGATTCTGGATGCGGCGCGTGACGCCCGGCTGGGTGAGGTTCAGCCTGGCGGAGGCGCCGACGATCGAGCCGGTTTCCACCACGGCGATGAAGGCTTCGAGGTCATGGATGTTCATGCACATCTCGCATAATCATTATCGAATTGATTGAATTGTAGCATGATAATGCTTCGGCATAAAGTCCTCCAACAATATGCGATCTATTGAGGACTCAATGCTCAACACCAAGGATGGTCCGCTGTGCGAGCAGCTGCCCGCCAACACCATCACCGGCCCACAGACGCTGCTCTTCGCCGCCTCCACCGGCATCATCGTCACCAATCTGTTCGCGCCGCAGACGCTGGTCGGGCTGGTCGGCCCGTCGCTCGGCGCCAGCGCCGCCAGCGTCGGCCTCGTCGCCATGGCCACGCTGCTCGGCTATGCCGCCGGCCTGTTCTTCCTGGTGCCGATGGCCGATCTCGCCGAGAACCGCGCCTTGATCTTGCGCATGCTCCTGACGGCGGCCCTTGCAGCGGGCGCCGCTGCCTTCGCGCCCACCATCGCCTCGCTGCTGGTCGTCCTGTTCGTCCTCGGTGCTGCCTGCTCGGCGATCCAGATCCTGGTGCCGATCGCAGCCTCGATGGCGCCGCCCGGCGAGGCCGGCCGCGTCATCGGCGATGTCATGAGCGGACTGATGATCGGCATCCTGCTGGCGCGGCCGCTGGCCAGCCTCGTCGCCGACGCCTGGGGTTGGCGCGCCTTCTACGGCCTCAGTGCTACCGCGCTCGTCCTGCTCGCCGGCGTGCTCGCCTTCACCTTGCCGCAGCGGCGCCCGGAAGCAAAATCGTCCTACGGCGCGATGATTGCCTCACTGTTCGGCCTGCTGCGCGGCAAGCCGGTGCTGCGGCGGCGTGCGCTGACGGCGGCGCTGGTGATGGCGGCGTTCAGCCTGTTCTGGACGGCGGTCGCCTTGCGTCTCGCACAGCCGCCTTTCGGCCTTGGCCAGCGCGGCATTGCGCTCTTCGCGCTGGTCGGCGCCGGCGGTGCCGTGGTCACGCCGCTGTTCGGCCGCGCCGGCGACCATGGCTGGACGCGATCCGCCACCATCGCCTGTCACCTCGTGCTGATCGGCGCTATGGCGCTCGCCGCCTGGGCCGGCGCCTCTCAGTCCGAAGCGTCATGGCAATCGCTGGTGCTGATGGGCCTCAGCGCCGTGCTGCTCGACATCGGCGTCACCGGCGACCAGACGCTCGGCCGCCGTGCCGTCAATATGCTTCAGCCCGAGGCCCGCGGCCGGCTCAACGGCCTGTTCGTCGGCATCTTCTTCATCGGCGGCGCCATCGGCTCATTGCTGGCCGGCGCTGCCTGGACTTGGGGCGGGTGGACCTGCGTGTGCGCCATCGGCGCAGTTTTTGGCGCCACCGCCCTGGTGGTCGACTGGATCGGCGAGCCGGAATGACCGGGCGTTCTTACAATCACGCCGAGTAGCCCAAGGGAACTATGTTGCCGGCAAACTGTTTTAGTCCTTGCCGGAGGATGCCATGAACGATGCGTCGGCGACGCCCGCGGGTCCCGTCCTTTCATCGACGGAGCGCGTGAACACGCTGTCGCATTTCCATCGCGCCGAGATCGCGCGCATGGCGGGCTGGCGCGATCGGCTCGACAGGACCACGAACTGGGCGATCACCGTGGTGGCGGCGATGCTCTCGGTTTCGCTGTCGACGGCCAGCGCGCATCATGGCGTGCTGTTGTTCGCCATGCTGCTGATCCTGCTGCTTTTGTGGATCGAGGCGCGCCGCTACCGCTTCTTCGACTTCTACCGCGCACGCGTGCGCCAGTTCGAACGTCACTATTTCGCGCAGATCTTTTCGCCGCAGCCCGACTTCGCCTCGGATTGGCTGCTCATCGTCGGCGAAGGCCTGCGCGCGCCGAAATTCCTGCTGTCGCAACGTGCCGCCCTGGTGCGCCGCCTGCGCCGCAACTACATTTACCTTTTCCTCATCCTGCTGTTGGCCTGGGTATTGAAGATCTCGACACCCAGCCTGCAAACCGTCGGCACCAGGGTCGGCTTTGGCGGTTCGCTGCGCGAAGCGGTCGACAGCGCCGCCCTTGGTCCCATACCAGGCATCGCCATCGTCGCGTTGGTGGCCGCGTTCTACATTGGGCTGCTTGCCATAGTCGTGTTCGCGGCCGGCGACGACGGCGAACTCGCCTTTGGCGATGTCCACGTCTGACCGGATGATCGACTTCCAATTCCGGCAACAGGCGGCTGCAACGCAAAGGCCGGCCATGCGTTGTCATGGTCAGTCCGCCGCGACGTTTGAGGGAACCCATGAACCGGCAACCGGCAACGACGTCAGGCCGCCTCGCGGCCACCCTCGTGCTGGCCACCCTTGCCCTGGCACCGGCAAGCCGCGCCTTCGCCGCCCAGGCGCCCGGACATGCGTCGGGCATGGGCGGCTCGGCCGAGGGCCTGTTCGTCGCCGAGATCGTGCTTCTCCTGCCGGTCGGCCGCGGCCTCGGCGAAATCTTCCAGCGTTACGGCCAGCCGGCGATTATGGGTCAGCTGATCGGCGGCATCCTGCTCGGGCCCTCGCTGTTCGGATGGATATGGCCCGACGCCCAGCACCTGATCTTCTCCAGCGATCCGGCGCAGAAGAGCATGATCGATGCGGTGTCCCAGCTCGGCATCCTGCTTCTCCTGCTCCTGACCGGCATGGAGACGGATCTGCGCCTGGTGCGCCGCGTCGGGGCGGCCTGTTTTTCGATCTCGATCACCGGCGTCGTCGTGCCTTTCGCCTTCGGCTTCGCGCTGGCACAGTTCCTGCCGGACTCGCTGCTGTCCGACCCGCGGCAGCGCGTCGTCGCCGGGCTGTTCCTCGGCACGGCGCTGTCGATCTCCTCGGTCAAGATCGTCGCCATGGTGGTGCGCGAGATGAACTTCATGCGCCGCAATCTCGGCCAGGTCATCATTTCCTCGTCCATCATCGAGGACACGATCGGCTGGCTGGTCATCGCGGTGACCTTCGGCATCGCCACCAATGGCAGCCTGCAGGTCTTGCCGCTCATCACCACGGTGGCCGAGGTGGCGCTGTTCATGGTGTTTTCCTTCACCATCGGCCGCCGGCTTGTCTTCACGCTGATCCGCTGGAGCAACGATTCTTTCCGCAGCGAATATGCTGTCATCACGGTGATCCTCATCATCATGGGGGTGATGGCGCTGATCACCAACCTGATCGGCGTCCACACGGTGCTCGGCGCTTTCGTCGCCGGCATACTGGTCGGCGAATCGCCGATCCTGTCCGACCACATTGAGAGCCAGTTGCGCGGCCTGATCACCGCGCTGTTCATGCCGGTGTTCTTCGGCATGGCCGGCCTGTCCGCCGACCTCACCGTGCTCACCGACCCGACGCTAGCGCTGCTGACGCTGGCACTGGTCGCCATCGCCAGCATCGGCAAGTTCGGCGGCGCCTTCCTCGGCGGCCGGCTGGCCGGCATGTCGCTGAAGGAAGCCACCGCCGTCGGCAGCGCCATGAACGCCCGCGGCTCGACTGAGGTCATCGTCGCCAGCATCGGCCTGTCGATGAACATCCTGTCCCACAATCTGTTCACGATGATCGTCACCATGGCCGTCATCACCACGCTGGCCATGCCGCCCATGCTGCGCTGGGCGCTCGGCCGCCTGCCGGTTGGACATGCCGAGAAGCAGCGCGTCGATCGCGAACTGCTCGACGAACGCGGCTTCGTTTCCAGGCTGGAGCGCCTGCTGCTGCTGGTCGACGACAGCCCGGTCGGCAAGTTCACCGCCTACCTTGCAGGCCTGGTCGGCGGCGGCAGCGGCATGCCGACCACTCTGCTTCATCTCCAGGATGGCAGGCTCGCCGGTCAGGTCGGCGACAAAGGCCCGGAACGGGCGTCCAGGGAGGTAAAGAAAGGCGCCGCCAGGAGCGCAAGGGCCGTCAGCAAGGCCGAGGACACGCTTGTCGACAGGGTCCACCTCACAGCCCGCACCGAGCTTCAGGCCAGCGCCGAGACAATCGCCGCCGAAGCCCGCAAGGGCTATGGGCTTCTGCTGGTCGGACTGGAGAACATGCTGACCGACAAAGGCACCTTCAGCGGCGCGCTGAAGGACGTCAGCAGCGGTTTCGACGGCCCGCTCTGCCTCGTGCTGAACGGCGCCAAGGCCGATGGAAAGATGCCGGTGCTGCGCGCCGGAACGACGATACTGGTCCCCGTCAACGGCACCGAGGTCGCGCGCCGCGCCGCCGATTTCGCGCTGGCGCTGGCGCGGCCGCACCGCGCCCGCGTCAAGGCGCTCTATGTCTCGCAAGCCAGGCAGGGCAGCCGGCCGGGCACGGTCTCGCACCGCCGGGAGGAAGCCGTGCTCAAGGATGTCGCCGATCTCGCGGACCGCTACGGCGTCGCCGTCGACACCGCGATCCGCACCCGCGCCACGGCGGACAGGGCGATCGCCAGGGAGGTGACCAAAGGCGCCGCGATGGTGGTGATGGGTGTCACCCAACGGCCGGGCGAAGAGCTGTTCTTCGGCGACACCGCGACGGCGGTGCTCGCCGCGGTCGCCTGCCCGGTCGTGCTTCTGGCCAGCGAACGCGTCAAGCGGGCCGACGCCAATGCCAACGAGGCGGCGGCCGAAATCAACGCCTGATCATTCCGGCGCAGCTATCGGAACTTACAGACCGAAGAACTGTCGCCCGATCATGTAGCCCAACGCCGCCACGACAAGCGGGAACAGCGCCGGCGCTGCCTTGCTGAAGAAGGAAACTTTCGTGTCCTTGGGCGGCACATAGCGTGCGTTGCCGAGATTCTTGGTCATTGCTACCCCGCGCCAAACCAGACAGTTTTGCGCATGCCGTTATCCCAAACCGCTACGCGGTTCCGGCCGGCATGCATTAGCAGACGCTTATTAACAGCATGGCCAAATTAACGGGTTGCAAAGAAATTCGATCGAATAGGCGACCATTGCGTCAGGGGAATTCCACGCTTCGGGAACCGATCGTGCGCGACCGCTGGCCCGGTCAAGATCATCGTCACCTCGGGCCAGCAACAGCCGGCGCGGACGCTATGCCGAATGGCGGCGTCTTTCCGCCCAAGCCCTATGCGGCTGTTGCAGCCACCATCCAGGGCCTGCTCGACCAGGAACCTGATTGTTGTCGCAGCCCCAAGACATCAGAGCTTGATTCCGTGACCGAAAGACCTGACGTCGCTCGCCAGAACCAGCCTGGCATCGTCGGCAACATAGCCGACATAGCGATAGTCACGAATGAAGCTGATGCGCCCTTCCCGCCACTCCAGCCACATGAAATGGGTTGGCTTCGGGGCCGCCCGATGTTCGAACACCGCGATCACCTCGCGGCCTTCGACCCATGCCGGCTTGAGCCACAGGCCCTCGTTCTTGGCATAGATCGTGAAGAACATCCCAACATCGGCCGCACCTGATCGTGACGGGTGCATGGACTGCTGAAGTCTCACATCATCGGCAAGCAGCGCACGCAAGCCATCCCAGTCGCGCTGGTTGAACAGATCGGTGTAACGGACCACTTTGGCGGAAGCGATGCGCGCATCGGGAAGCCGGCTGGCCTGGGCGTTGATCTCCCGAAGCCGGGCACGGCCGCGCGACAGGTGCGCTTTCACAGCATCGACCGAAATGCCAAGCAGGGCCGCGATCTCAGCCAGGGGCTCATCGAGCACATCTTTCAAGATGATGACGCTGCGCTGGACGACCGGGAGCTCCGCAAAGCGCGACACGGCGGTTTCGATTGCCTCCTTTCGCATCAGCGTCTCCACCGCATCGGCTTTGCTGTCATCGGCGATTTCAAGCGCCGTCTCGATGGGCTCCGCAACGCGGGTTGCGCGGCTGCGCAGCAGGTCCAGCGCCCTGTTGTGGGCAATGCGGAACAGCCAGGGCCTGAGCTGTGGCACCGCGCACAGTTCGTCCAGCGCTACGAAGGCCCGGGCAAAGGTGTCTTGCACCACATCCTCGCCATCGATGACGGAGCCCATCAGGCGCGCGCAATAGCGGTGCAGCTCTGGCCGCAGCGCGGCGGCAAGGGCAAGCAGTCCTTCGCGTCGATCGCGGTCCACACCAGGCTCTCGTTCGTTCAAGCCGCCGCGCCTTCCATGATGGTCACGCCCGCGTCGCCATTGAGGCCGAAGACGATGCCCTCGGCATATTGCGGGTCTTCCAGCACCGAAACCACCCTGTCACCGAACGACCGGGGCGGCATCGGCGCCCCAAAGCGGGTGACGAATTGTTCCGGCGTGATGCCCATGGAACCTGCGTAGGCGCCTGCCGCGGCGTCGCCGGTTCCGGTACCGAGAATCATCTGCCGCGGCAGGATCGCCTGGAAGCGAATGCCGAGCTTCTTCTCCTGCGAGACGCCATTGGCATATTTGGCCATGAACCAGAGCATGCGCTTGGAGCCGCCATAACCGCCGGACATCTGCGATCCGGTAACGGCAGCACCACTCGATCCCACCAGCACCCGGCTGCCCGGCTTGAGCGGCAGGTTCAGCGCCGCCTGCAGCCAGTACAGGCCAGCCTTGACGTCGGTCTCCCAGGTGACGGAGAAATCCTCCCATCTCAGCTGATCCAGCCGCCCCATCCGGGGTGTGGCGCCAGCATTCAGCACCAGTATGTCGGGGCTGACTTCGCCAAGGATACGATAGGCCGCGTCCTCGTCCGTGACGTCGGCGGCAATCGTGGCGACCCCGAGCCGCGCACGGACCGCCTCCAGCGCTTCGGCGCCACGCGCGACGACCGTCACTTGGGCATCATGCTCGACCAGCGCTTCGACCAATCCCAGGCCAAGCCCACGGCTGCCACCGGTGACCACGATTTTCTTGTCCTTGAGGCTCATCGACCCTGCTCCATTGCTTCACTGTAGCAAAGACGTTTGAGCATCGGGAAAAGAGTCAGCCCCGCGCCGATCAACCTGTTCGACTACCGCCTACTTGTCGCTGTTTTCGAAGGCACCGATGCCTTGCGCGATGAGGTTGGTGGCCATGACCAGCGAGATGATCGCGGCCGAGTTGAAGACCACCACCCACCATTTGCCGCCGGTGAGGAAGCCGTAGCCGTCGGCGATCGCCAGCCCCCAATCGGCCGATGGCGGCTGGATGCCGAGGCCGAGGAAGCTCAGCGTCGCGATCGAGAAGAAGGCGTAGCCGAGCCGGGTGATCAATTCGATCAGGATGGTTTCCCGCACATTGGGCAGGATTTCGAGGAACATGATCGCCAGGCGTCCCTCGCCGGCGAGCCGGGCGGCGCTGACATAGTCGCGCTCGCGCTGTTCGCGCGTGGCGGTGCGCACGGTGCGCGCCACTAGCGGCGCATAGGCAAGGCCGATGACCGCGATGACGGTGAGGTTTGACGGGCCGATCGCCACCAGCGCCATCGTCACCAGCACGATGAAGGGCAGCGACATGACGGCATCAAGCAGCCGTGCGCCGACCGCATCGACCAGGCCGCCGAAGGTGCCGAGCACCAGGCCGATGACGCTGCCGGCGGCCACGCCCGCCAGCGTCGCCAGTGGCGCCACCAGCAGGATGTCGCGCGAGCCGACGACGATGCGCGAAAGCACGTCGCGCCCGAGCTGATCGGTGCCGAACCAGTGCACCGCGTCGGGCGGCGTCATCATCGACAGGAAATCCTCGGCATAGGGGTCGAACGGCGCGAACCGCGCACCGAACACCGCACAGGCAACCCACAACAGCAGCACCACCGAGCCGATCGCGGTCGACGGCGCCAGATCGGGCAAAAAACCGCGCAGCCGGCCGACCCAGGAGAGCCTGATGTCACCGCGCATGGGAGACTGGGCGAGATCGGTCATGGCGCGTTGCGCCGGCGCTGGCGCGGGTCGAGCAGCGCCTGCAGGAGATCGCCGATCGCGGCCGTCCACACGAAAATCGCAGCCATCACCAGCACGCCGGCCTCGAGCATCGGGAAATCGCGCGCCTTGGCGGCGCTCAGCACCAAATTGCCGAGACCCTGTATGCCGAACAGCGCCTCGATCACCACCAGCCCGCCAAGCAGGAAGCCGCTTTGCGTGGCGATGACCGCCACCGTCGGCACCAGCGCGTTGCGCAGCACATGCTTGAACAGCACCTGCGAGGGGCTGAGACCCTTCAGGATCGCGGTGCGCGTATAGTCCGCGCCGCGCGCCTCGATCACCCCTGCCCTGGTCATGCGCGCCACATAGCCGATCAGGTTCAGCACCAGCGGCAGCGCCGGCAGGATGAGATAGTAGCTGGACGTCCAGAAACCGGACCCATTGGGCGCGGCACCGGTGATCGGAAACCAGGCCAGCCACAGGCCGAAGACCATCAGCAACAGCAGGCCTGAGACGAAATCGGGCACGATCGAGAGCGAGACGCCGGTCAGCACGATCAGCCTGTCGGCAAGGCTCCCCGAGCGCAGGCCCGCGACGACGCCGGCGCCGATGCCGACCGGCACCAGGAACAGCAGCACGACGCCGGCCAGTGCCGCGGAGTTCCTGATGCTCGACAGAACGAACGGCGCCACCGGCGCGCGCATCGACAGCGAGTCGCCGAAGTCGCCCGTGATGGCCCGGCTGAACCAGTGCCAGTACTGCGCAAGAATCGGCTGGTCGGTACCGAGCTTGCGGTTCAATTCGGCGACCGCCTGCGCATCGGCGAACGGGCCGAGCATGACGCGGCCGACATCGCCGGGCAGCACCTGCCCGGCGAGGAAGACCAGCGCGCTGACCAGCCACAGCGTCAACAGCAGCGAGCCTGCGCGTACCGCGAGCGGCCGCGCCATCGAGGCGATGCCGCTCACACGAACGACACCTTGTCGAGCAGCAGATGCGAGATCGCGGTGAAGCGCACGCCCTCCACCTTCGAGGAGACGATGCGGCTGTATTGCGAGAAATAGCTGATGATCAGCGGCGTCTCGTCGAGCAGCAAATTCTGGATCTTGCCGGCGGCGAACCGTTGCGCCTGCAGGTCGCGGGCCTTGCCGTAGTCGATGAGCAGCGCGTCATAGTCCGGACTGTTGAAATGCGCCGCGTTCCAGGCGCCCGAGCTCTTCAGCGTCGCGTTGAGGAAGATATCGGGCGTACCGCGATGACCGAAATCGGTGATGCCGAGATTGGAGTCCAGCCATGGCGAGCTGCCGAACGTCGCCGAGCCGTAATAGGCGTCCTGCGGCAGCACGTTGAGCTTGATGTCGATGCCGGCCTTCCTGGCGAAGTTCTGGATGATCACGGCATAGTCGGGAATGTCGTAGGCGCGTTCGGTGGTCAGCGTCACCTCGAAGCCGTTGGGCACGCCGGCCTCGCCGAGCAGCCGCTTGGCCTCGGCGATGTCCTGCTTGCGCTGCGGCACGGACGGATCGGCCGACGGGAAGATCGGCGCGAACGGCGTGTCGTTGCCGACGACGGCGCGGCCCTTGAGCAGGCCCTTGACCACGGCCTCGCGGTCGATGGTCAGCGCCAGCGCGCGCCGCACGCGCTTGTCGGTGAACGGCGCCTGGTCGGTCCGCAGATGCGCCGGATCATGCGAGCTGGCCTGCACGCTGAGCAGCTTGAAATTGGGATTGCCTTCGATCGCCAGCTCAAGCCGCGTGGTCGAGGGGATGACGTCAAGCTGGCCGGCCTGCAGCGCCAGCACCTGCGCCTGCTCGTCGTCGAAGAACTTGATCTCGACGCGGTCGGGCAGCGCCTTGTCACCCCAATAGTCCGGGTTGCGCACGAAGCTCGCGCCCTGCTTGGGGCGGAAGGACTCCAGCTTGAAGGGACCCGTGCCGTTGAAGGTCCTCTCGAAATCGCCGGCATAGTCGGCCGGCACGATGACGGCATTGTAGACGTCGGAGGAAACGTAGAACGGGAAGTTGCTGTTCGACTGGTCGAGATCGAAGGCGACGGTTTCGTCGTCGACGACCTTGGCGCCGCCCTTGGAGAGAATGCCCTTGTAGGCCGACAGCGCCGACGAGCCGCTGGCCGGATCGACCAGCCGTTCGAAGCTTGCCGCCACGTCCTTGGCGGTGACGGTGCGGCCGTCGTGGAACTTCACGCCGGGCCTGAGCTTGAACGTCCAGCGCCTGGCCGTCTCGTCGGCTTCCCAGGACAGCGCAAGCTTCGGCTGCAGCCCGTCCTTGGGATCGTCGAGGATCAGGTACTCGCCGACCTGGCTGATCACGCCGATGCTGGCCGGATCGGTGATCGTGACGGGATCGATCGCCTTGGTCGGCTGGCCGAGCCCGACACGGACCGTGCCGCCAGGCGTCGCCGCGCCTGCCGCGCCCGGTGCGAACAGGCCATGCGAGGCGGCAAAGCCGGTGAGGCCTAGAAGTGCCGCGTATTTCAGGAGGTCGCGGCGCTTGAGAAAGCCCTGCGCATATTCGTCGACCGCGACATTCCAGATGTCGCCGGTGTGGCCGCGCGTCGACTGGTTGCGCAGCAAATCGATGTCGGAACGTTTCGTCATTGTCAGTCTCTCGTCAATTGGAGGATGGGGGAGAAAAAGCCGCCGTCAGGCCGGCTGGCCGTCGAGATGGATGCGGTCGACCGCTTGCGGATAGAAGGCGATCAGCCCCTTGATCCTGGGCATTTCGTCGATCGGGTCGCGGTAGCTCCAGGCAATGTCGGGGCGCACCGAACCGTCCTTCAAAAGGCCCGACCAGTAGGAGGCGATGCCCTTGTAGGGACATCGCGTCGTCGAGTTGGACGCCGTCAGCCGCTCCAGCCGGACATCCTCGGGGCGCAAATAGAAGCGCGTCGGCAGATGGGTCTCGAACAACAGCACCGGCCGGTGGCTGTCGGCGATGATGTCGCCGTCGAACCAGACCTGCACATGGCTGGAACTGTGCAGCACATCGATGCGCGCATAGGGATCGCGGGCATGGACGAAGACTTCCTCTTCCTCCTCGAACCACTGGTCGACCGCCTTCCAGGTGAAAGCGATGCGGCCGGCGAGCGGCGCCAGGCTTTCATCCGGGGGTGCCGTGAACGACCACGCCGCATGGGCGGCGCGCCTGTCGCCGCTGTCGATGTCCCAATAGGCGGTCTCGCCGCCGACGGCGTGCGGCTCGCGATGCTGCGACGGCTTCAGCACCGACGCATCGACAGCGGATGGCGGGAAGAAATAGATCGGCAGGAAATGGTTGGAGCGCAGCACCAGCACATTGCGGCTGTCGGCGATGGTGCGGCCGCCGAACTTGACGCGCACACGCTTGGGGCTGGGCAGCACATTGACGAGACGCGGAGCGGTCGCTTCGCGCGGCTGGAGATTAGGGGCTGCGGTCATGGCTGCCTCCTCAGGACACGGCGCGCTGATTGGCGCGCTGCTCGGCGAAGCGGTTGGCGGGGCGGGCAAGGCCGAAGCGATCGCGCAATGTGCCGGGCGCGTATTCGGTCGGGACGAGGCCGCGCCGCTGCAGTTCCGGCACCACCTGCTCGGCGAAATTCACCCAATCCTCGGGCAGCAGTGGGAACATCAGGTTGAAGCCGTCGGCGGCGCCCGAGATGAACCAGTCCTCGAGCTGGTCGGCGATCTGCTTCGGCGTGCCGGCGACCGTCGGCACCGAGCCGCTGTTGGCGAGTTTGCGGGCGATGTCGCGCAGGCTGAGATTCTGCTTCGACCATTGCTTGACGCGGTTGAGCGAGGTGCGTCCGCCATTGAAGGTGCTCTCATCCGGCAGCGGCGGCAGCGGCCCGTCCGGCGGATAGGCCGAGAGGTCGATGCCGCTCCAGCTCGACAACAGGTCGATGCCGACCTGGTCGGGGAGAAGCGTCTGCAGATATTCCTGCTTGTCCCGGCCCTCGGCCTCGGAGGCCGCGACGACAGGCAGGATGCCGGGCAGGATCTTGAAGCTCTCCGGCCGCCGGCCATGGCGCGCCAGCCGCTCGTTGATGTCCTGGCGGTATTTGATGCCGTCTTCCCGGGTGCTGTAGATGGCGAAATGCGCATCGGCATGGGCGGTGGCGAAATTCTTGCCATCCTCGGACGAGCCGGCCTGGACGATCAGCGGATGGCCCTGCGGCGGCCGCGACACGTTGAGCGGCCCGCGCACCTTGAAGTGCTTGCCCTTGTGGTCGATCGGATGGACCTTGTCGGGATCGGCGAAGTAGCCCGTCTCCTTGTCGATGAGGAGCGCCTCGTCCTCCCAGCTGTCCCACAGCGCCTTGACGATATCGAGGAACTCGCCGGCGCGCTCATAGCGGAAGGCGTGCTCGATATTGCCGTCGCGGCCGAAATTGCGCGCCTCCTCGTCCATCGCCGAGGTGACGACGTTCCACGACGCCCTGCCCTTGCTGATATGGTCGAGCGAGGCGAACAGGCGCGCGACATTGTAGGGCTCGCTGTAGGAGCTCGACGCCGTGGTGATCAGGCCGATATGGCTGGTCACCGCGGCCAGCGCCGACAGCAGCGTCAGCGGTTCGAGGCGGGCATTGGCGTAGTGCGCGACGCCGCTCTTGACCGAATCCCAGATCGACACGTGGTCGGCGACGAAGATGGTGTCGATGCGTGCCCGCTCGGCCGCCTGCACCAGCTCGCGATAATAGTCGAAATCGAGCACTTCGCGGCCCGGCGCGCGCGGGTGGCGCCATGCCATGCGGTGGTCGCCCTGCGGATTGAAGAAGAACGCGCTGAGGATCATGTGCGACATCTCTGTTCCTTCCCTGCGGATGCGGAAAACCGCCAGTGCGGCGGCCTGTGGCCGCGCCCCGAAAATTGTCCAGTCAGCGAAAGTTAGATTGCGCCCAGGCTTAATTCGAGTAATTTTATAGAGATTGTTTCATATGAAAGCGGAAGCGATTGCCCCTGATCGCGGCGCGCGCAGAAAGTGGTTTCCGGTCGTCCCCCTGTCTTCGGTCTTGCCAACAATGTCTTCGGTTTTGCCAACAATGTCTTCGGTTTTGCCAACACTGTCGTCCGTTCTGAACGTCGAGCACCTCTCCGTTTCCTATCGCGGAGCCAGGCACCGCGCGGTCGACGATATCTCGCTCGAGATCGGCCAGGGCGAAGCGCTCGGCCTGGTTGGCGAATCCGGCTCGGGCAAGAGCTCGGTGGCGCTGGCGGTGCTGCGCTATTTGCCGAGGCATGCCCGGGTCGAAGCCGCGCAACTGGCCTTCGAAAATCGCGAGATCCGCGACCTCTCCGCCGACGAGCTGCGCCGGCTGCGCGGCGACCGCATCGCTGCCGTTTACCAGCATCCGGGCTCGGCGCTGAACCCGAGCATGACCGTTGGCGGCCAGATCACCGAGACGATCCTACGCCACCGCCCGATGCATCGTGACGATGCGTTTGCGCGCGCCGCGCAACTGCTCGGCCGCGTGCGCGTCGCCAATCCCGAACGCGTGCTGCGGCTCTATCCGCACGAACTGTCGGGCGGCATGCAGCAGCGCGCCAACATCGCCATTGCGATCGCGCTCGACCCGGCGCTGCTGGTGATGGACGAGCCGACGACGGCGCTCGACGCCAGCGTCCAGTCCGAGATCATCGCCATCCTCGACGATCTACGCCGCGAGCACCGCACCAGCATCCTGCTGATCAGCCACGACATCAACCTGATCCGCCGCTCCTGCGACCGGGTCTCGGTGATGCAGGCCGGCTCGATCGTCGAAACCGGGGCGGCTGCCGAAGTCTTCGACAATCCGCGCCACGCCTACACAAGGGCATTGGTCGCCGCCATTCCGACGCTCAACCGCACCAAGCGCGACGGCAGGCTGGCCGAGGATGCGAGCCCGGTGGACATAACTTCCGGCGTGGCGGCCGGGGAGCAAGCGCAAAGCGCCCTGCCCGCGCCACAACGCGAAATCGCCCTCTCTTGCCGGGGCATAAGACAATCCTTCGGCGGCCAGCCGGTGCTGCACGGCATCGACCTCGACATCGCCAGCAGCGAGACCTTTGGGCTGATCGGCGAATCCGGTTCCGGCAAGTCGACGCTGGCCCGCATCGTCACCGGCCTGCAGCCGCCGACGGCGGGCACGGTCGAACTGTTCGGCAAGGCCGTGGCGCCGCTGGTCGAGCGGCGCCGTCCCAGCGAACGGCGCGACGTGCAGATGGTGTTCCAGTCGCCCGACCGCACGCTCAACCCGCGCCAGCGCATCGGCCGCATCCTCGGCCGCCCGCTGCGCCGGCTGGCCGGCCTGCCGCGCCGCGCCGTGCCGCAGCGCGTCGGCGACCTCCTGGCCTCGGTCCGCCTCGCCCGCACGACATCCCGGCAGAAGCCCGGCACGCTGTCCGGCGGCCAGCGCCAGCGCACGGCCATTGCCCGCGCCTTCGCCGGCCTGCCAAGGCTGGTGGTGCTGGACGAGCCGACCTCGGCGCTCGACGTCTCGGTGCAGGCGACCGTGCTCAACCTGCTCAACGACCTGCAGAAGAAAGGGGATACCGCCTATCTGTTCATCAGCCATGACCTCAGGGTCGTGCGCTACATGGCCGACCGCATCGGCGTGCTCTATCGCGGCCGCCTGGTCGAGACCGGTTCCTCCGACCAGATCTTCGCCGGCCCCAACCATCCCTACACGCAATTGCTGCTTGCGGCCTCCTCCAACGATGGACAGGCCGCCACCATGGCCGAAGCACAAACCGCCATCGAACCCGGCGGCTGCGCCTTCGCCGGCCGCTGTCCGCTGGCCGACGCCGGCTGCCTTCAGGCCGAGCCTGTCGCCCGGGAGGTCGCACCGGGCCATTTCATCGCCTGCTGGAAGCGCGCCGGCTGAGGTTGGCCCCGAGATAAAGCCGGTGCACCGGCGACCTGAGCAGTTCCATGCCGAGCGCTAAGTCCGGCAGACCGCCATGACGAAGAACTCGCGGTAGCAGAAGTCGGGATCGTCGAGCAGGCGATCCGGCCGCTGCTTCAGCTCCCGCCAATAGGCCTGGTCGGAGTCAGGCAGGGCGTAGCCAGGCGCGACGCCGGCAAAATAGGCCAGCAGGTCGCGAACATAGTCGCGCGTGAAGCGAGGCGCGGGCGCCCAGCGCTCGACCAGCCAGCCCTTGCGGCTGACGACCTCCAGGCCGGCCTGCCGCAGGCGCGCCGGAAGCGTCGAACCGCAATCGGTGCCGAGCACGCCCCGGTCGCGAAACCCCTGCAGCCTGGCGGCCATGAAGCGCGCCAGCAGGGCCCGGTCCATGGGCAGGATCTGCAGGATCGTCGAATCGAAATCCTTGACGGCGAGGATGCCGCCCGGCTTCAGCACGCGCCTGGCCTCGCCGACGGCAAGCTCGAACTCGGCCGGCGTCAGATACTGCATGACATTGCCGGACCAGACGCAATCGAACGATGCGTCGGCGTATGGCAGCGACAGGATGCTGCCGACATGCGTGGCAATTTCCGGCGGCTCGGGCAGCGTGCCCGCGAGCGCCTCGACCCGGCCGATGTTTTCAGGCGCGAGGTCGAGCGCGGCGATGAAGCCGGATGGGCCGACGGCCCTGGCGATGAGCGGCAGGAAGCCGCCGCTGCCGCATCCGGCGTCGAGCACGCTCCAGCCCGGGCGGATACCGGCGTCGCGCAAGGCCGCCTCGTATTCGGGCCGCGACGATTCGAAATGAAGATCGAGCCAGCCGGCCTCGCTCGCTTCGTGACCGGTGGACGTTTGGTTCCTGGCAGACAAATGATGACCCCCCATGGCGCGGCGGGATAGAAGCGCACCCAACGCCATCACGCAATGCCCTGCGAAGCAGGCGACGCCGGTCTACGCCGGCAGCGACGGCTCGGTGTTCGGCTCCAGCGCCTCTTCCGCCTCATGCTCGTCCGGAAGCACATCGCCATGCACCCCCAGCGGCCGGCCGATCCAGACCGGATCGACCAGGTGGTCGCGCTTGGGATTGTTCGTATTCGGGTGGATGAGGATGCTCAGGCCGCCATGGTTCAGCATCAGCCACGGAACCAGCGCGCCGAAAATCCCGGTTGCGAAGGAGACCTGGTACATGGCCTGCTCATGCGGGCCGACTCGGCTGTCATGCCAACTGCCCAGGCGCACGCGGAACCGTTCCGCGATGCGCAGACGCAGCCATTCGGCATGCTGCCGCTCGGCCTGCCCGTCGAAATAGATATGGGCGTGATAGCTGGCGATCTCGGCAAGTGGCCTTGGACTGTCCTGGCTCATCTCGATACCCTCCCTCGCAGCGTGGCTGCGTTCCGCCATTCAGCCCAAGAACGCGGCTTTAAGCAAGGCCACCCGAGCCGCCGGGAAGATCGGCAATGGCTGGACCCGGCCAGGCATTCCGTCACACCGCTCGCGCCGCGAGGGTTCCGGCCCCGCGCACATCGTGTAGTCTGACGGTTTTCCTGGGGAATATGACAAGATGACCACCGCCGAAACCCTGCCCTATCTGTCGTCGGCGGTTCTCGATCGCCTGGCGATCTCCACGCCTAACACCGTCGACGAGATCGAACGCCAGATCGTCGGCCAGCGGCGCGGCGAAGTCTGGTGCGCGCCGAAGGCCGCCGTGTGGCCGGGCGACGACCGCTACTTCATGGCCACGCTCGGCGTCGCCACCGTGCCGCCCGTGCTGGCCACCAAGTCGCTGGTGGTGAACCCGCGCAACGCCGCGCGCGGGCTGGCCACGCTCAATTCGCTGATCACGCTGCTCGACGCCGAGACCGGCCTGCCGCTGGCCCTGGTCGACGGCAATTGGGTGACGGCCAAACGCACGGCGGGCCTCAGCGCCGTCGCCGCCAGGCGCATGGCAAGGCACGATGCGTCGTCCGTCGCTTTCATCGGCTGCGGGGTGCAAGCGCGCGGCCATCTGGAGGCATTCGCCGACCTCTTTCCGCTGCGCGAAATCCGCGCCTTCGGTCGCGGCAAAAGCAATCGCGACGCGCTGTGCGAAATGGCGCGGTCGCGCGGCCTGGAAGCAATCCCCTGCGACACGGCAAGGGAAGCGGTGGAGGGCGCCGACATGGTGGTGTCGACGGTGACCCTGGTGCCCGAACCCGAACCGTTCCTCGACGCCAACTGGCTGAAACCGGGAAGCTTCACCGCCATCACCGACCTCGCACTGCCCTGGCTGCCCGCAACCATGCGCCGCCTCGACCGCATCGTCGTCGACGATCTGGAGCAGGAGAAGCAGATGCCCAAACCCATGGTCGACCCGACGCTGGTCGCCGGCGACCTGACAGGCCTGGTCTGCGGCGACTTTGCGGGGCGACAGAGCCCGGGCGAGGCCACGGCGTTCGTGTTCCGGGGCATGGCCGTGGGGGATCTGGCGGTGGCGGGGCTGGCGTATATG
>NZ_VFTA01000056.1:0-29033 GCF_007003935.1 Mesorhizobium sp. WSM4310 | reverse complement strand
TCGCTCGACACCTCTCCCCCGATCGACGGGGGAGAGGAAAGGCCCCTTCCGCAACGGCTGCGGAGGACGGGCAGACAGGTGATGGGCAGCGCCGATGCTTGCAAGGAATCCTGAAGGCCCTGAGAAGAACGAGGCGGGATAAAGTAATCTGTTAAGCCAGCGCAATCCAATCTCCACCCGCAACGCGGTACGAACCAGCCGATGCAAAATCGTTTCCTGCCCTATCTCCTGACCTTGCCCAGCCTGTTCCTGGCGGCGGTCGTCATCTTCTGGCCGGTCTGGGACCTGATCCAGATCTCGACGCATGACGTCAACCGCTTCGGCCAGCTGCGCGAGTTCAGCGGCCTTGCCAATTTCGCCTCGCTTGCCGCCGATCCCGACTTCGTCGCGGCACTCTGGCGCACCGGTGTGTGGACCGTGCTGGTGGTCGGCGGCGCGCTGCTGCTGTCGGTGCCGGTGGCGATGATCCTCAACACCGATTTCTACGGCCGTGGCCTTGCCCGCGTCATCATCATGCTGCCCTGGGCGGTGTCGCTGACCATGACGGCGGTGGTCTGGCGCTGGGCGCTCAGCGGCGAAAGCGGCATGCTGAATTCGGCGCTGCTTGGCCTTGGCCTGATCGACCACAACATCCAGTGGCTGGCCAGCGCCGAGACGGCGTTCCCGATGCAGGTGCTGATCGGCATATTGGTGACGGTGCCGTTCACCACGACGATCTTCCTCGGCGGCCTGTCGTCGATCCCGGACGATCTCTACGAGGCGGCGGCGCTCGAGGGCGCCACGCCGCTGCAGCAGTTCCGCGAGATCACCTTTCCGCTGCTGAAGCCGTTCATCAACATCGCCATCGTGCTCAACACCATCTACGTCTTCAACTCCTTCCCGATCATCTGGGTGATGACGCAGGGCGGGCCGGCCAACTCGACCGACATCCTGGTCACCCACCTCTACAAGCTTGCCTTCCGCATCGGCAAACTGGGCGAGGCCTCGGCGGTGTCGCTGGTGATGTTCGCCATATTGCTGGTCTTCACCATGATCTATGTGCGGTTGGCGATGCGGGAGCAGCGCGCATGACCAGCAAACTCAAACGCACCATCGTCGCCTGGCTGCTTTTGGCGCCGCTGATCGTGGTGACGCTGTTTCCCTTCGCGGTGATGTTGCTCACCGCGGTCAAGCCGCGACAGGAGGTGCTGTCGCCGACATGGTGGCCAAGCGAGTTCCGCTGGTCGAATTTTGCCGACATGTGGGTGGCGACCGGCTTTGGCCAGGCACTGGCCAATTCGCTCTATGTCTCGGTCATCGCCACGGTCGGCGCCATCCTCATCTCCGTTCCCGCTGCCTACGCCATGTCACGTTTTCGCTTTGCCGGCTACGGCGCCTTCCGCCAGTTCCTGCTGATCTCGCAGATGATCTCGCCGATCGTGCTGGTGCTCGGCTTGTTCCGGCTGATGGCCGCCTGGGGGCTGATCGAATCGACGACGGCGCTCGGCTTCATCTACATGGCCTTCAACGTCGCCTTCACCGTCTGGATGCTGCAGAGCTATTTCGACACCATTCCGCGCGACCTCGAGGAGGCCGCCTGGATGGAAGGCGCAGGCCGCTGGCTGACCCTGCGCAAAGTGTTCCTGCCGCTCTGCCTGCCGGCCATCGCGGTCACCGCCATCTTCACCTTCATCAACGCCTGGAACGAGTTCGTCGTGGCGCTGACCATGCTGCGCAGCCAGGAAAGCTATACGCTGCCGATCCAGGTCTTTTCTCTCGTCGCCGGCCGCTACACGATCGAGTGGCATCACGTCATGGCGGCGACACTGCTGGCGACATTGCCGGTGGCGATCCTGTTCATCTGGCTGCAGCGCTACCTCGTGCGCGGGCTGGCGCTCGGGGCCGTCAAATAGAATTTGCATTCCACGGAGCCTACATGCGCATCTTCACCGCCTCGCTGGCGACGGAAACCAACACCTTTTCGCCGGTGCCGACGGACCGGGCATCGTTCGAGATGGCCTTCTATGCCGGACCGGGCAAGCATCCGGAGACGCCGACGCTGTGCTCGTCGCCGATCGTCGCCTTGCGCCGGCGCGCGGCCAAGGAAGGGTTGACCGTGATCGAAGGCACCGCGACCTGGGCCGAGCCCGGCGGCCTGGTGCAGCGGCAGACCTTCGAGGCGCTGCGCGACGAGATCCTCGATCAGTTGAAGGCGGCACTGCCGGTCGACGCGGTCATTCTCGGACTGCACGGCGCCATGGTGGCGCAAGGCTATGACGATTGCGAAGGCGACCTGCTGGAACGTGTGCGCGGGATTGTCGGGCCCGACGTGGTGATCGCCTGCGAGTTCGATCCGCACAGCCATCTGACGCCCAAGCGCGTGGCGGCATCCGACATCATGGCCTATTTCCTCGAATTCCCGCACACCGATTTCTACGAACGCGGCGAGCATGTCGTCGAGCTGGGGCTGGCCGCCGCGCGCGGCGAGATCAAGCCCGTCATCTCGACCTTCGACTGCCGGATGATCCAGGTGCTGCCGACCAGCCGCGAGCCGATGCGCTCCTTCGTCGACCGCATCAAGGCGCTGCACGGCAAGGACGGCGTGCTGTCGGTTTCAGTGATCCACGGCTTCATGGCCGCCGACGTGCCGGAAATGGGCACGCGCATCCTCGTCGTCACCGACAATGACAAGGCCGGGGGCGACGCGCTGGCGGAGCGGCTGGGACGGGAACTCTATGCCATGCGCGAAAAGACGGCGATGACGATGCTCGATACCGCCGACGGCATCGACCGTGCGCTGGCGGTGCGCGCCGAGAACCCCGGCAAGCCGGTGGTCATCGCCGACATATGGGACAATCCCGGCGGCGGCGTTCCCGGCGACGGCACCTTCGTGCTGCGTCAGATGCTGGTGCGTGGCCTCGACAGATTCGGCGTGGCGACGATCTGGGATCCGATCGCCGTCACCTTCTGCCTGGCGGCCGGCGAGGGCGCGGTCATCTACCTGCGTTTCGGCGGCAAGGCAGGGCCGCAGGCGGGTGAACCGATCGACGCCCGCGTCAAGGTGCTGAAGGCCGTTGCCGAGGGCTGGCAGAGTTTCGGGCCGAGCCGGGTGACGCTCGGTCCAACCGCGCTGGTGCGCATCGAAGGCACCGAGGTCGACATCATCCTCAACACCAACCGAACCCAGACTTTCGAGCCGGACATTTTCTCCAATATTGGCGTCGATCCGCTGGGCAAGGATATGCTGCTGATCAAGTCGACCAACCATTTCTACGCCGGCTTCGAGCCGATCGCGGCGGAGATCATCTACGTCACGGCGCCAAGTTCGTATCCCAGCAATCCTGCGGTGACCGATTACAGGAAGCTGACGCGCAAGATATGGCCAAGGGTTGCGGATCCTTGGAAGGCGTAAGGTTCTCCCTTCTCCCCTTGTGGGACAAGGTGTCGCCGAAGGCGACGGATGAGAGGTGCTCCAGCGGAGTGAGGCGTTGGTGTTCCCTGGAATACCCCTCATCCGTCTCGGCGCTGCGCGCCGATCCACCTTCTCCCACAAGGGGAGAAGGAAGAGGTGCTACACCAATCCGCGCTTCACCATCATCGCTTCCGGCGAAGGCATCTTGCCGCGAAACGCCGTGTAAAGCTCCTCGGGGTCCTTCGAGCCGCCAGCGGCGTAGATGTTCTTGCGCAGCCTTTCGGCCAGTGCCGGGTTGAAGGGATCGCCAGTCTCCTCGAAGGCGGCGAAGGCGTCGGCGTCCAGCACTTCCGACCACATGTAGGAATAGTAGCCGGCCGAATAGCCGTCGCCCGAGAAGACATGGCCGAAATGCGGGGTGCGGTGGCGCATCGCAATGGTGTCGGGCATGTCGAGTTCTTCCAACGTTTCGGCTTCGAAACGAAGCGGTTCCGCCGGCGCCTCGGGCCGGGCGTGATAGGCCATGTCCATCAAGGCGGAAGACGTGAATTCCACCGTGGCGAAGCCGGCGCCGAAAGTACGCGTGGCCAGCATCTTGTCGAGCAGCGCCTTCGGCATCGGCTTGCCGTTCTTGACGTGCAGCGCGTGCTTTTCAAGCACGGCCGGCACCGTCAGCCAGTGCTCGTAGAGCTGGGAGGGCAGTTCGACGAAATCGCGGCTGACCGAAGTGCCTGCAACTGACGGCCAGGTGACGTCGGTCAGCATGCCGTGCAGCGCATGGCCGAATTCGTGGAACAGTGTCTTCGCCTCGTCGACCGAGAGCAGGGCCGGCTCGCCGGCCGGCGGCTTGGCGAAGTTCATGATGTTGTAGATAACCGGCTTCGAGCCGTGGCCGAGTTTATAGCCGGACTTCAGCGCGCTCATCCAGGCGCCGGAACGCTTCGAGGGCCGCGCGAAATAATCGGCGAGGAACAAGGCACGCTCTGTGCCATCGGCATTTTTCACCACGAAGACGCGCGCGTCGGGGTGCCAGGCGGTGATGCCCTTCTTCTCCTCGAAGGTGATGCCGAACAGTTTGGTCGCGACGTCGAAGCAGGCGTCGATCACCCGGTCGAGCTGCAGATAGGGTTTCAGCTCCGCCTCGTCGAAAGCGAATTTTTCCGCGCGCAGCTTCTCCTGGTAGAAGCGCCAGTCCCAGGCGGCGAATTTCTCGTTGCTGCCGGCTTGCGCCGCCAGCCGCTCCAATTCCTTCTGGTCGGCGGCGGCCTTTTCCAGCGCCTTTTCCCAGACGGGATCGAGCAGGTCGTGCACCGCCTTCGGCGTCTTGGCCATGGTGTCGTCGAGCTTCAGCGCGGCGAAGGAGGCGTAGCCGAGCAGCCCGGCCTTTTCGGCGCGCAGTTTCAGCATGTCGCGCACCACTTCGGTGTTGTCGCTGGCGCCGCCATTCTGGCCGCGCATGGTGAAGGCTTTGAAGGCGATCTCGCGCAGGTCGCGGCGTTCCGAGAAGGTCGTGAACGGCTCATAGATCGAGCGCGACAAAGTGACGGCGTAGCGCCCCTTCTGGCCGCGCATCTCGGCGGCCTCGGCCATCGAGCTCTTCAGGAAATCCGGCAGGCCGGCAAGGTCGCCCTCGTCGAGGAACAGCGCCCAGTCGCGCTCGTCGGCCAGCACGTTCTGGCCGAAAGCGGTGCCGAGCGACGACAGCTCCTCATTGATCTTGGCAAGCCGCTTCTTGCCTTCGGCGTCGAGCTTGGCGCCGGAGCGGACAAAACCCTTCCAGGTCTTCTCCAGCACCCGCAGCGTCTCGGCGTCGAGGCCAAGGCTTTCGCGGCGCTGGTAGAGGTCGTCGATGCGGGCAAACAGCTTCTCGTTCATCGAGATCGCCGAAAAGTGCCTGGACATCTTCGGCGAGATGTCACGCTCCAGCGCCTGGATGGTCTCGTTGGTGTAGGCGCCGGCGCGGCACCAGAAGATCGACGAGACATGATCGAGAGCCTCGCCGCCGAGCTCCAGCGCGGCAAGCGTGTTGTCGATGGTCGGCGCATCCTTGTTGCCGGCGATCGCGTCGATCTCCGCCTCATGCGCCTTCAGCGCCGCGTCGAAGACCGCGGAAAAATCACCGTCGCCGATATGGGCGAAATCGGGCAGGCCGAGCGGTCCCTGCCACGCGGTCAGCGGATGGGCGGCGAGGTCGACGGCTTTCGTGGAGGGCATGGAGGGTCTTTCGCTGGCATCAAGAAGGAGGGAGTGTCACCGATGTAGGGCGCGGCCCACGAGGCCGCAATATGGCAGCTGGCCGATCCGCCTCAATAGGCTTCGCAGTTTTCGGCGACGGCCGCCTGCGAGCTGGCGGTGATGCGATTGCCGGCCACCGCGAAGGTTTCCTGCATCAGCATGTCATTGTCCGGGAAGTCGTAGCAGGCGATCACCGTGGTGATGCCGCCCTCGCTCTTCTCGATGCGGTGGCGGATCTCAGCGCCAGCAACCGCGCCTTTCCATTCGTCGAGCGCGGCGATGAATTCCTGCTTGCTCTGGACGACGCCAAGGTCTCCGAGCTTGATGCGGACGTCGTCGGCAAGCAGGTCGGCGAGTTCGGTGCGGTCGGCGACCAGCAGCGCCGAATACCAGCGGCTGATGATGGCGCCGTCATCGGCCCGCGCGGCAATGATCGCTATCAGGAGTGCGGCGGCGGTGAAGACGGCCGACCGGACGTTGCTCACCGGGCGCGCCTTACCGCTCATTCCGGCACCGGCCGCTCGAAATCGCCGGTTTCCTTGTTCATCACCCAGAGCTCACCGGTCGAAATGTCGAACCAGGCCCCGTGCAGCGACAGCCGCCCCTTGCCCTCGAGGATCGAGACACAAGGAAAAGTCCGGAGGTTGGCGATGGAATAGCGGATCGAGATGCGTTCAAGCGCTGTCTGGCGCTCCACCGCCGTCATGAAGGTGCTGGAGGAGACCGTTTCGGCGGCAGGCGCGATCAGGCTCATCCATTTGCCGATGAAGTCGCCGGGCGACAGCGGCGCGGCATTGGGGTCGAGCGCGGCGCGGATGCCGCCACAGCGGCCATGGCCCATGACGACGATGTTCTTGACCTTGAGGCTCTGCACCGCGAATTCGAGCGCCGCCGAGGTCGAATGGAACTCGCCGTCCGGCTCGTAGGGCGGAACCAGATTGCCGACATTGCGCAGCACGAAGAGTTCGCCCGGCCCGGCGTCGAAGATCGCTTCGGGGGCCGAGCGGGAGTCGCAACAGGCGACGATCATCGTCTCGGGGGCCTGCCCCTCGCGCGCGAGCTCGCGGTAGCGGCCGCTCTCGGTGAGGTAGCGGCCATTCATGAAATTGCGATAGCCGGCGAGGAGGTGATCGGGGAGATGAGGCATGGGCGGCTAAGGCCTTTCCGGGGTTGGAGGCGGCAGCTCGTTGCGGTCGAGAAAGCCTCTAGCGGCAAAAGCCCGTTGCGAGCAATGCAGAATTGTTGGGGCTGGTCATAAACGCCATGCACATAAGCGGGACGTCCGCCGACATTGTCATGCCCAGATGGCGACCGGTATGCCAAAACCGTCAGCGAGTGGCGGGTTGGGAAATGGCTTCGCCCTGCCGCTGGCAATGCGCCCGGAGATCAGCATCATGACCGCCGCATCGAGGAAATCGTCGGCGGCCGCGCCACGCGGCGGTGGCTGGTCGAGAAAGTCGATGGCATAGCCGTGCCGGCACAGCAGCGCCTTGCGCTCCGCCATGCCGGCCGGATTGACGCTGCCCTTGATCTTCTTCGGCAGCAGCATGGCCCGGTCGTCATTCAGGCGCCAGAAGGCGACTTCCGGATGCGATTCGAAGACGCGGCCGCGCAGATCGGGCCGCGCGATCAGCAGGGCGTCGATCTCGCGGATCTTCGAGAAGATGCCGAAGGCCTGGATGGAAACGCCGCGCGGCGGGTCGGATGTGGCCCTTGCCACCTCGCTTGCCCTGCGATGCGCGGCATACCAGGCTTCGATAGTGGTGAAGTCGCTGGTGTCGGCATAGAGCGCTGCGCGGGACGGGATCGAAAAGACGCTGGACTGGCGCGCGGCAAGCTGCGGCCTGACCAGCGCCTCCGGTCCGCGGCCGCCCTTGCTGGAGAATTCGGGCAGGCCGATCGGCATGTCGACGGCGACAATCGCATCGTCGGGAGTTGCCGCGAGCAGCGCCGCGAAATTGGGGAAGATTTCAACCGAGGGCGCTGAACCGGGCCCGCGCCGCACGGCGATCCAGCCGGCCTTGCAGCCGTCGGCGCCGACCAGCACCGCCCCGGCCGAATTCACGCCCGGCGGTCCCGCCCCGGATGCGTGAGATGGCGCAGCTGCACCATGGCCATCGGCTGCGACAGGCTCTGGGCGTCGGTTTCGAGTTGCAGCTCGTCGCCGCCGCGCTTTGCCGTGCGCGCCAGGATCTCGTAGACCGCCGCGGTGGTCGATTGCAGCGCCTTGATCGGCGGCTGGCCGGAAAGGATACGGGCGAGGTAGACGGCCGCCGTCAGATCACCCAGGCCGTTCGGCGGCCTGTCGATCAGGCGATGTTCGGCCAGCAGCGCCTGGGTGCCGTCGAGCAGCAGATTGCCGGTGCCGCCAATCATCATCGATTGTGCCGAAGTGACCAGCATCGTCGACGGCCCGGCATGGAGTGCTGCCGCGATCACCGATTTCAGATCGGGCAGCGGCGTGCCGGCCATCCATTCCAACTCGTAGCGGTTGGGGGTGGCGATGTCGGCGATCGGCATCAGTCGGTCGCGCATGGCGGCGGCGATGGGCTCGGGCACATAGAGGCCGCCGGAATCGCCCATCACCGGATCGCAGATATAGACGGCATCGGACGTCCTGGCCTTGACAGCGGCGACCAGCGAGGCGACGGCCTCGGCCTGGCCGGCCTCGCCGAGATAGCCCGACAGCACCGCGCCGACCTCGCCCAGCCATGGCGCGCGCTCCAGATCGGCCATCAGCGCCTTGAACTGGTCGAGCGGCGGCACGATACGCGTCGCCCGCCCATGGCCGGGATGCCAGGGCAGGATGACCGTCGGCACCGCCCAGACCGGAAAGCCCAGGGTCTCCAGCGCAAAGACGGCGGCACGATTGCCGACCGAGCCACGGGCGACATGGCTGGAAATGACGATGACCGCACGCGGCGCGTCGGGTTTTTCGGCGCTCATTGTTTTTTGATTCCTAGCTGCCCCGGATGAGGAAAAGCACGAGCCAGACCATCAGGCCCAGCGCCAGAAGCAGGCCGAGTATCCTGCCAATGCGTGTGCCCCAGACCTCGATCGGATCGGTGCGGTCGGCATCGGCGGCGGAGACATGGTCGCGCACGCCTTTCGTCGTCCGCGCCACCAAGGAGGTACCGGCTGGATCGGTCTCCCGCGCGACGCGCTCGAGGATGCGGCGCGATTCCCTGTCGCTGTCCTGGCGTTGCGCCATGATGATATCCCGTTTTGACCGGACCTTATCGCGTTCGCGCGGCCAATCACAGGGCCTTGCGGCAAGGCGATGGATGCCGTCGCTGGCCCGGAGGCCGAGGCCGTTTTCTTGCGCGCCGATTGTGGTAATGCTTCGCATGCAACTTCTATCGAGGGACCCCATCATGCTCGCCCAGCGCCTTGCTCGACCATCGCCATTCCGCACGCTGCCCGCCTTCCTGATGATGGCAATCGTGCTGCCGCTGCTTGCCGGCTGCGGCTACAACACGATCCCGACAGCGGAGGAAAACGCCAGGGCGGCCTGGAGCGAGGTGCTGAACCAGTATCAGCGCCGCGCCGACCTTATCCCCAATCTGGTCGAGACGGTCAAAGGCTATGCCTCGCATGAAAAGGACACGCTGGATGCGGTGGTCGAGGCGCGCGCCAAGGCCACGCAGATCACGGTGACGCCGGAAACGCTGAAGGATCCCGAGGCCCTCAAGAAGTTCCAGGATGCCCAGGCCGGGCTGACCAGCGCGCTGTCGCGGCTGATCGCGGTGTCGGAGGCCTATCCCGACCTCAAGGCCAACCAGAATTTTCTGGCGCTGCAGGCCCAACTCGAGGGCACCGAGAACCGCATCGCGGTGGCACGGCGCGACTACATCCAGGCGGTCAGGGACTACAATCTGACGCTGAAGACCTTCCCGTCGGTGCTGTGGGCGACCTTCTGGTTCCGCGGCAACGAGCCCTTCGCCAACTTCACCGTCGACGAAGACAAGATGCAGCCGCCGAAGGTCGATTTTGGCACGAAACAGGGCGGATAATTCGCGAAATCGGCTGAGCGTCTCTTTGCCACAAGACGGACCGCTGGCGTGCAAACACCCCCCTCTGTCCTGCCGGACATCTCTCCCCCAAAGGGGGAGATCAGTCGTGGTCCAGGCTTTCGCCAATGTTCAGCCTCTCAAAGTGAGACCCGGCAACGAAGCTGCCAATCTCCCGCCTCGAGGGGGAGATGTCCGGTAGGACAGAGAGGGGGGCCTCGCGCTTACCTCACCCTTCTTGGCCTTCTTGCCAGCCTGCTTTTTCTCCCCCTGGCCGCCCGCGCCGCGGACCTGCCGGCGCTTACCGGCCGCGTCGTCGACAATGCCGGCATCATCGATGCCGGCACAAAAGCGGCGCTGACACAGAAGCTCGCCGATTTCGAGACAAAGGGCTCCGACCAGATCGTCGTCGCCACCATCCCCAGCCTCGACGGCGAGGAGATCGAGCCCTACGCCAACCGGCTGTTCCGCTTCTGGAAGCTTGGCCGGGCCAAGGAGAACAATGGCGTGCTTCTGCTGGTCGCCAAGAACGACCGCAAGATGCGCATCGAGGTCGGCTACGGGCTGGAAGGCACGCTGACCGACCTGCACACCAAGCTGATCATCGAAAACGACATGGTGCCGGCGTTCCGCGCCGGCGATTTCTCCGGCGGCATCTCCAAGGCCGTCGACGACATGGTCATGGTGCTGGAAGGCAATCCGGAGGAGCTAGAAGCGCGCGGCAAGCGCAACCAGCAGGCGCCGTTCAATTCCGACGACCTGTTCTTCGCCATTTTCATCAGCATCTGGGCGATCATCTTCTTCGGCAGCATCGCCGCCTCCATCCTGCCGCCGATCTTCGGCAAGAAGCTTGGACCCGGCCGCTATCGCTGGCTCGGCATGACGTTCGAGCCCGGCCGGCGCTCCTCCTCGGGTGGCGGCTGGTCCTCCGGCAGTTCCGGCGGCGGCTGGTCTTCGGGCGGCGGTGGCTTTTCCGGCGGCGGCGGTTCGTCCGGCGGCGGCGGCTCCTCGGGAAGCTGGTGAAGGCATGACGACACGCCGCCTACCGAGGCCCGGCCGTTTCAACACGACGATCCACGTTGTTCTGGCCGTTCTGGCGCTGCTGTTGTCCTGCTTCGCGGTTTTTGCCGCCGAATTGCCAGCGCTGACCGGCCGCGTCGTCGACAATGCCGGCATCATCGATGCCGGCACCAAGGCGGCGCTGACACAGAAGCTCGCCGATTTCGAGACAAAGGGGTCCGACCAGATCGTCGTCGCCACCATCCCCAGCCTCGGCGGCGAGGAGATCGAGCCCTACGCCAACCGGCTGTTCCGCTTCTGGAAGCTTGGCCAGGCCGGAGAGAACAACGGCGTGCTTCTGCTGGTCGCCAAGAACGACCACAAGATGCGCATCGAGGTCGGCTACGGGCTGGAAGGCACGCTGACCGACCTGCACACCAAGCTGATCATCGAAAACGACATGGTGCCGGCGTTCCGCGCCGGCTATTTCTCCGGCGGCATCTCCAAGGCCGTCGACGACATGGTCATGGTGCTGGAAGGCAATCCGGAGGAGTTGGAAGCGCGCGGCAAGCGCAATCCCGCCGACAGCAGCACCCCCATCGACCCGATCGTCGCGGTGTTCCTGATCCTGTGGGCGACGATGTTCTTCGGCGGCCTGGCCATGGCGTTCCTCCCGCCGATGTTCGGCACCAAGCTGTCGCCGGGCGTGTATAGATGGCTGGGCATGACGTTTCGTTACGGCAAGGGGCCAAGCGGATCCTCGGGCGGGAGCGGCTGGACGACCGGTTCGTCGGGCAGCGGCTGGTCGTCGGGCAGTTCCAGCGGCTGGTCGTCCGGGTCGAGCGGCGGCGGGTTCTCGGGCGGCGGCGGCTCGTCCGGTGGTGGCGGTTCTTCAGGAAGCTGGTGAGACAATGGCAACACGACCGATCAGCCCGCAGGATCATGAGCGCATCGCCGACGCGATCCGCGCCGCGGAAACCAAAACCGACGGCGAGATCTACTGCGTCGTCGCCCATGCCAGCGAAGGCTATTTCGCTCCGGCCGCCATGATGGCGACGCTAGGTATGCTGGTGGTCAGCCTCGCCGTCGCCTATGGGCTGGAGGCATCGTGGCTCACCATCCGCCTGCCGCATTTCGTCATCGCGCAATTGCTGGCACTGGCCTGCGTGCTTGCCCTGTTGTGGGCTGTTCCCGGCCTGCGCATCCATATGGTGCCACGGCGGCTGCGCTATCAGGCCGCACACGCCAATGCGATCAAGCAGTTCCTCGCCCGCAACGTCCATCGCACCACGGCGCGCACCGGCGTGCTGGTCTTCGTCTCGATCGCCGAGCGCTATGCCGAGGTGGTCGCCGATTCGGGCATCGACGCCAAGGTCGGCCAGCATGTCTGGGACGGCGTGGTGGGTGACCTGACGGCGCATGCCGGCGACGACCGGCTTGCCGATGGGTTCGTCAAGGCGATCGAGCAGGTGGGGGCGGTACTGGCCGAGCATTTCCCGGTCACATCCGGCGATACCAACGAGCTCGACGACCATCTGGTCGAAATCTGAGAGCCTGCCGATAGGCGCCACTTTACCGGTCCGGCCTGTTTCCAGACAGGCTTTTGCGCGATGTCAACAATGTGAGGATCGGCTGTGAGAAAGCGGCCGGCGGGCCGCCCCGGACTCTTGCAATCGCCCGATGCGGGTTTATGGTTAACAAATCATGAATACGCTGACGATCGACATCCGGAAAGCCGACCCGCGCGATGCAGGCGCCATTGCCGAAGTGCATCTGGAAGCCTGGCGCGGCGCCTATTCCGGCATCATTCCACACCGCACGCTGACGTCGATGATCAACCGCCGCGGCGCCGACTGGTGGGCGAATGCGATTCGCCGTGCCGCCACCGTTCTGGTCGTCGAAATCGGCGGCACCGTCGCCGGCTATGCGACGATCGGCAAGAACCGCGCCCGGGAACTCAAGCAGCAGGGCGAGATCTACGAACTGTACCTGCGCCCGGAATATCAGGGCATCGGCCTCGGCCGGCGGCTGTTTTCGGCGGCCAGGGCGCGCCTTGCCGACCACGGGCTGAAGGGCATGGTGGTGTGGGCGCTGGAAGACAACCAGAACGCGCTGGCCTTCTATGCCGGCGCCGGCGGCCGCGATGTCGCCGAGGGCGTCGAGATCTTCGAGCAGAAAGCGCTGAAGAAGGTCGCCTTCGTCTGGGAATGACCGCCGGGCGATGATTGCGCAAAGCAAGGCCGGTACGCGGTGCGGTATCCCGGTGAAATCACGACGCTGAAACATCTTGTGCCGATGATTGAACGCGTGTGACGCCATCGCGTCCCGCCTGACGTTCGCGAGCACCATTCGCCGCATTGCGCCATTGTGCGCCGCCCGCTATCTCCTCCCGACCGAGAGAGGGACAAATCCATGCGCATTGAAGCCATAGCCACCGGAAAGAATCCGCCCGAAGACGTCAACGTCATCATCGAAGTGCCGATCGGCGGCGAGCCGATCAAGTATGAGATGGACAAGGAGGCCGGCACGCTGTTCGTCGACCGCTTCCTGCACACCTCGATGCGCTATCCCGGCAATTACGGCTTTGTGCCGCACACGCTGTCGGGCGATGGCGATCCGATCGACGTGCTGGTCTGCAACACGCGCGCGCTGGTGCCGGGCTGCGTCATCAATGTGCGGCCGATCGGCGTCTTGATCATGGAAGACAATGCCGGCCAGGACGAGAAGGTCATCGCGGTGCCATCGCCCAAACTGACGCTGCGTTACGAGAACGTTACCGAGTATACGCAGCTGCCCGACATCACCCTGCAGCAGGTGCAGCACTTCTTCGAGCACTACAAGGATCTCGAGCCCGGCAAATGGGTCAAGATCGAAGGCTGGCACGATTCCAAATATGCCAAGAAGATGATCGTCGACGCGATCGAGCGGGCGAAGAAGAGCAAGTAGCTTAGAGCGGTCCACCGTTTCACAGAAACGGCAAACCGCTCCAACTTTTTGTTTGACGCGATTCCGAACGGAAAACCGCTTCGGTCAGTTATCCACCCGGCCGAAAGCCGGCACATTGCCGATGACGATGTGCCGGTCCTTGCCGCAGGCGAAGGTTCGCGCCTTCGCGTCGGCGAGCTTGCGCGCCTGATCGTTGGCTTGCGGGTTGCCGGTGGCCAGCACGAGGCCGACCGTGCAGCTTTCTCGCGCGTCCATCTGGCCGACCTTGGCGACAAGCAGCACGTCCGTCGATTTGTCCTGAACCTCGGCATCGCTGATCGTGCGGCGGTGGATGACCGCGAAGGGCACGGCCTTGTCGCCATTGGTTTCGATGCGCCATTCAACCTTGGCCGCGGACGAATTGAAGCCTGAAAAACTTTCCCAGACGGACGTCATGTCGCCGCCGGGCGGAAAACCGTAGAACAGCGATTCACGGGCGTCGTCATAGGCGATGAGCACGGGATAGCCACGATAGCCCGAACAGGCGAGATCGGCCCAGTCGCCGTCGCCTTCCGCGGCCTGCGCATAGGTCACGCAATCCTTCTTCGAGTCGAGATCGGTATAGGCGCTGGATATGTCGCCGGCACGAGCCACCTGACACAGGCCGGCAAGCGCAAGCGGGATCAAAGTGGCACGCATGACGACAATCTCCAGTTAGGCCGGAGCAACGTATCGCCAAACGCTATTTCTTCAAGCTCGCTTCGATCAGCAGATCGGCGTTCGTCGCCACCGACTGGGCGGGGCCGCCGAGGCCGAACAGCTGGCCGCTGATATAGGCGCCTTCGATCAAAAGCAGCAGCCCGTCACCCAGAGTGTCGGCGTCTTGCGCCCCCATCGCGGCGGCCATGGCGCGCAGCCGGCGGCGCAGTTCCTGCTTGTTGGCTTCGCTCACCACGCGGGCCGGATGGCTGTGGTCGGGATACTCGACCGCCGCGTTGGTCATGCCGCAGCCGCGATAGTCGGCCACCTGCGTGCGCTTGCCAATGCGGGTCAGGAAAGCCTTGATCTGCGCGCGCGGGTCGTCCGGATGGGCTTTGACGGCCTCGTCGAAACGTTCCCAATATTCAAGATCGTATTGCCGAAGATAGGAAGCGGCCAATTCGTCCTTGGAAGGGAAGCTGCGATAGAGGCTGGGCTTGGTGACGCCGGCGCGTTTGACGATCTCGTCGACGCCGATTGCCCTGATGCCGCGCCGGTAGAAAAGGTCATACGCCACGTCGAGGATCTTCTTGGCCGCCTTCGGCGGCGCCGATGCATGATCGTCGCTGATGGACAGTTCAATATTTTTGTCGGTTGGCATCACGGGACTCGATTGACAATGTTACCGATCGGTACGTATACATGCTCCCATCTTGCAACGTACCGGTCAGTAACATGATAGCTCAATCCCGTCCGTTTGGCCAGCGCTACGCCTTCGTGGTGGTCGGTGTCATCTTCCTTTGCCTGCTGATCGCCGCAGGGCTTCGCTCGGCGCCCGCCGTCATGATGCTGCCGCTGGAAAACAGCTTCGGCTGGCGGCGCGATGTCATCTCGCTGGCGGCCGGCGTCGGCATCCTGCTCTATGGTCTGACGGGTCCGTTCGCCGCCGCGTTGATGGAGCGGATCGGGCTGCGCCGCACGCTGATCGCATCGCTGCTGGTGATGTCGGGTTCGACCGCTCTCAGCCTGCTGATGACCAAGCCCTGGCATCTCTTCATCACCTGGGGCGTCTTCTCGGGCATCGGCTCCGGCGCTGTTGCCAGCGTGCTCGGCGCCACCATCGTCAACCGCTGGTTCAAGACCAATCGCGGCCTGGTCATGGGATTGATGTCGGCCTCCAGCGCCACCGGCCTGCTGGTGTTCCTGCCGCTGCTCGCCTCGCTGGCGCAATCGGGCGGCTGGAAGCCGGTCGCCATCGCCGTCGCGGTCGCCACGGCCTGTCTGCTGCCGCTGGTCTGGCTGCTGGTGCCGGAGCGCCCGGCCTCGATCGGCATGGTGCGCTATGGCGCCGAGGCCGACGACGTTCCGCCGGTGCCGCCGGCATCGCAGGGCAATTTCCTGGCGCATACGCTGAACACGCTGCGCCGCGCCGCCGGCACGCGGGTGTTCTGGTACCTGTTCGCCACCTTCTTCGTCTGCGGCTTCACCACCAACGGGCTGGTCGGCACGCACCTGATCGCCTTCTGCGGCGACATGGGCATCGGCGAGGTGCAGGCCGCCGGCCTGTTGTCGATGATGGGCATTTTCGACCTGATCGGCACGACGCTGTCGGGCTGGCTCACCGACCGTTTCGATCCGCGCAAGCTGCTCGGCGTCTACTATGCCATCCGCGGCCTGTCGCTGATCTACCTGCCCTATTCCGGCTTCTCGGCGACCAGCCTGATCATCTTCGCCGTCCTCTACGGCCTCGACTGGATCGCCACCGTGCCACCGACGCTACGGCTTGCCAACGAGGCGTTTGGCGACCGCAGCGGCCCGATCGTATTCGGCTGGATCGTCGCTGGCCATCAGGTCGGTGCCGCCACCGCGGCCGCCTTCGGCGGCACGATGCGCGAGCTGCAGGGCAATTACGAACTGGCTTTCCTCATCGCCGGCATGACGGCCATCGCGGCCGCCTGTATTTCGCTGCTGATCAACACCAGCCAGCCGGCTTTCGATCCGGAACCGCAAGCCGCGTAAGGCGAGAGGCGAGCTGACGGCCGTCAGACCGCCTTGTGCGTTCAGGGCGTGTCGATGGTTGCCGCTGTCCGAGACGGCAATTTATGTGCGGTCAGTCCGGGTAGCAGACCATCGGAATGTTCGGCCACACGGCGCTGTCGCAGTTGGCGGCGTCCTGGCGCTGCTTGAAGGCGGCGCTGACCGGTCCCGTCACCATCGGGTCAACGCCGTCGGGCGCATCGGCAAAAGCCTGTTCGGCGGTCCGGGCGTCTGACTGCGCAACGGCGCGCGCGCCTTTCTGGGTCGCGGCAGCCGACTGCGCGGCATTGGCCACCAACAGCAAGGCAAAGGCCACCGAAGCGATGAGCGGCCAAAATCGGTTGAGTTTATCGGTCATGTCGGTCGAACTGCTCGGGCCCTGAAAGGTTCCCGCCTTGGTTAACAAAATCATCTCACACGCAGATGCTTAAGATTTGATGAGTATTTGGTGTCGCGCTTCCCCTTTCGCAACTGCGAAAAACCCTGTATGAGCCGCGCAACCGAAAGAGGCAGCGCCTTTGGCCTGCTGCCTGCAACGCTTCCGAGACCCAGAACATGAAACTCCGTAATATCGCGATCATCGCGCACGTCGACCATGGAAAGACCACCCTTGTCGACCAGCTTTTGAAGCAGTCCGGCTCCTTCCGAGACAACCAGCGCGTCGCCGAGCGCGCCATGGATTCCAACGACCTGGAAAAGGAGCGCGGCATCACCATCCTGGCCAAGGCGACCTCGGTCGACTGGAAGGACACCCGCATCAACATCGTCGACACCCCCGGCCACGCCGATTTCGGCGGCGAGGTGGAGCGCATCCTGTCGATGGTGGATTCGGCGATCGTCTTGGTCGATGCCGCCGAGGGCCCGATGCCGCAAACCAAATTCGTCGTCGGCAAGGCGCTCAAGGTCGGGCTGAAGCCGATCGTCGTCATCAACAAGATCGACCGCCCGGACGCCCGCCATGTCGAGGTGGTCAACGAGGTTTTCGACCTGTTCGCCGCGCTCGACGCCACCGACGAGCAGCTCGACTTCCCGATCCTCTACGGTTCGGGCCGCGATGGCTGGGTTTCGGAAAATCCGGAAGGTCCCAAGGACCAGCAGCTTGCGCCGCTGTTCGATCTCGTCATCAAGCATGTGCCGGCGCCGACCGTCCATCCCGGCCCGTTCCGCATGATCGGCACCATCCTGGAAGCCAACCCCTTCCTCGGCCGCATCATCACCGGCCGTATCGAATCCGGCACGCTGAAGGCCAACCAGGCGGTCAAGGTGCTGCACCATGACGGCACGCAGATCGAAACCGGCCGCATCTCGAAGATCCTGGCTTTCCGCGGCCTCGAGCGCCAGCCGATCGAGGAAGCCCAGGCGGGTGATATCGTCGCTATTGCCGGCCTGTCCAAGGGTACCGTCGCCGACACGTTCTGCGACCTGTCGGTGACCGAGGCGCTGCATGCGCAGCCGATCGATCCGCCAACCGTGACGATGTCCTTCCTGGTCAATGATAGCCCGCTCGCCGGCACCGAAGGCGACAAGGTGACCAGCCGTGTCATCCGTGACCGCCTGCTGCGCGAAGCCGAAGGCAATGTCGCGCTGAAGATCGAGGAATCGCCCGACAAGGATTCGTTCTTCGTCTCAGGCCGTGGCGAATTGCAGCTTGCCGTGCTGATCGAGACGATGCGCCGCGAAGGCTTTGAAATCGCCGTGTCGCGGCCGCGCGTCGTCATGCAGAAGGGCGAGAACGGCGAATTGCTGGAACCGGTCGAGGAAGTCGTCATCGACGTCGACGAGGAACATGCCGGCGTGGTCGTGCAGAAGATGTCGGAGCGCAAGGCCGAGATGGTCGAACTGCGCCCCTCCGGCGGCAACCGCCAGCGCATCGTCTTCCACGCGCCGACGCGCGGCCTGATCGGCTACCAGTCGGAACTTCTGACCGACACGCGCGGCACCGCCGTGATGAACCGGCTGTTCCATGCCTATGAGCCCTACAAGGGCGAACTGCCGGGGCGCACCAACGGCGTGCTGATCTCCAACGAGCAGGGCGAATCGGTCGCCTACGCCATGTGGAACCTGGAAGACCGCGGCCCGATGGTCATCGATCCGGGCGTCAAGGTCTATCAGGGCATGATCATCGGCATCCACTCCCGCGACAACGACCTCGAAGTGAACGTGCTGAAGGGCAAGAAGCTGACCAACATCCGCGCTGCCGGCAAGGACGAGGCGGTCAAGCTCACCCCGCCGATCCGCATGACGCTGGAACGCGCGCTGGCCTGGATCCAGGACGACGAGCTGGTCGAGGTGACGCCGAAGACCATTCGGCTGCGCAAGCTCTATCTCGACCCGAACGAGCGCAAGCGGTTCGAGAAGTCGTCCAAGGCGGTCGGCGCGGCATAAGTTTTTCTTCCGACGATTTTCCCAGAGGGGCGGAGCACAAGGTGCTCCGCCCCTCTCTCGTTTACCCGCCGGCAGCACAGATGATCGCTTCCTGATCCGGCTCGCCGGCCAGGTCGATGCGGACCGTCATTCCCTGGCGAGCCGGCTTGCGCAAGGCTTTGGCGCCGTCCGGATCGACGACCAGCAGGCGCCGCTCCTCCAACGCCAGGAGCCGCGAGCGCGAGATGCTGAGTTCATTGGCGAGCAGACGATCGAGCCGGAGCGATGTCGGCATTTCGAGCCCGAGCTGGAGCTCCAGGGCCAACGCGGTTTCCCTGGCGCCGCCAAGCAGCCGCTTATGCACCGCGACATCGGGAAACTCCTCGACGCGTCCCACCTGATTGCGCAAGGCGACGACGTCGAAGGCATGGCGCCGCGCCAGTACCGGGTCGTTGCTTTCGAGCGCCTGCAGCAGGGCCGGTTCGATGTCGCGGCGGTTGCAGCGCTCGAAAATGCCGAAATTCCAGGAATTGTCGCAGTCGACGCAGCGATAGATGAGCCACACGTCGATGCGCTTACCATTGGCGTTGACGCGGAATTTTCCGCTGCAGCGATAGGCCTTCACGCCGCCGCAGCGATTGCAGCTGATCAGCGGTCGGGGTGCGATTTGGGCCGCGATCGCCCAATGGATGCGTAGAGTGCCGGACATGCCGATAAGCCCTTCCCGTCGGGAAGTTCATCAGGTCGGCACGATCGAGATGCCCATGCGGGCGCGGCGTGGCGGTCGGCTGCGGAGATGGTCAGGTGTCGCTGGCGGAAAGCGCGCGACAGTGGTTCAGCAGTGCCAAACCGGTCTCGAACCGCCGCCCAGAGGAACACGTGAACATGAAACAGGCACCGCGGGTGCGGCGCCATGCAAGTGAGTCGGGGGAGTTGACGAGACCGGCGGTTACTGAGGCAAAGTGAAGCTCGAAAATGTTTCGCGGCGGGTCTTCTACCCTTAGCCAACAAGGACCGCAAGGGAGGCAGTAACTTCGAACGAATGATGGCTTCCGACGTTATTCGGGGGCGATCATTTGGCGACGGAAGGTGGGAAACTGCCGTCGGTTCCAACCACTTGCGATCACCTTTCTGATGACGCTGGTGCCCAAGGGGGGTATGCTCTCGATGTCTTCAATGGTTCGCAAGACGGAATAGTGATCGACCTTTTCGGAGTAACGCCCTGGTTCAACTCCAAATCCATAGAATACAGTAAATATATGATTATCTGTATGGTAGTCGTCTTCGTCGAACGTCACTATCAAAAGGCTGTTGTTTTTCTTCGACCAAGCCGCGTAGCCCCCAAGGTAAGTTTTCAACCAGGCATCCGCCGCCTCTATTGTGCCATCATGCATGTCATTGTCGAGATTGGGGATTACGAAGCTAACGGATGGTAGCTTCGCATAGTCGCGAGGGAACTGGGCCAAAGGCTTCTCAAATCCCTTTGAATCCGCAAACGATTCCCAGGGATTGTGTTTTCGCGGCGATCTGGCTTCGACGTAGCCCGCGAACGTCTTGCTGTGAGCCCGAAGACGAGCGGCCAGGTTCGGCGCTGCAAAGCTATGCATGCCATCGTCATGGACGCCTTGTGTCAGGCCGCTGAACAGCGCGAGGTAATTGGGTTGGCTGGGGTGAGCAACCCCATAGGATTGCTCGAACAGCGCGCCGCCCTTTGCCAGCCTGTTCAAATAGGGGGCGGCTCGCCTCGCCAGGGAAATCTGCTCAAAGCTGTGGTTCTCCATGATCACGACAACCACGTGATCATATTTCGGCGGCTTTGCCGACGATGCGACAGCCTGGAGCCCTCCGCTCAGCGCCATGATGGCTGCCAGGACAGCCAGCATGGAGAACCGTCGAACGACCGCGCGCCTTGGCACAACCACGAAAACGCCTCCTTCCGCCTGCTCGGCAAGATCAACCTGACTGCAAGTCGGGCATGGCAGTCAAGGGCATGGCCAAACGCGGAGCCAGTCCGGGATCCGCTGCCACCGGCGTTGCAAGCGGCGATGTCGATCGGATATCGTCCGCCCTTCAACCGTTTGGAGGCAGTGCCATGCATCTCACCTCGCTGCTGATTTTCGCCGCCGCCTTGTTCGTTGCCGCCGGCTCACCCGGTCCGTCGATCGCGGCACTGGTCGCACGCGTCATCGCGAAGGGCTTTCGCGACGTGTTCCCCTTCCTGCTCGCCATGTGGATCGGCGAGGGCATCTGGCTGTCGCTGGCAGTGTTCGGACTTGCCGTGGTGGCGCAGACTTTTCACTTCGCCTTTGTCGTGGTGAAGTGGGTCGGTGTCGCCTATCTCGCTTACCTTGCCTGGAAGATGTGGACGGCGCCTGTCGATGCCAAGGAGGGCGAGATGCCGCGCGAGGATTCGCCGGCGAAGCTGTTCTTCGCCGGCATGGCGGTGACGCTCGGCAACCCCAAGATCATGATGTTCTACCTGGCGCTGCTGCCGACCATCATCGACCTCGCCTCGGTCAGCATTGTCGGCTGGGTCGAGCTGACGGCGACAATGGCGGTGGTTTTGATCGCCATCGATCTCGCCTGGGTGCTCGCCGCCGCGCAGGCGCGCAAGCTGCTGAAGAGCAAGCGCGCCATGAAGATCGCCAACCGCGTCAGCGCCACCACAATGGCCGGCGCCGCCGCGGCGATCGCGGCGCGGTCTTGAGCATGATCCTGAGGCGAGGCGTCAGGCCATCATATTGATGATCGGTGCGATCTCGACGTTGCAGTTCGGCATGGCCAGCATCGGGCAGCCCTTGGCCTTTTCGGCGGCATCGTCGATATCCTTGGCCTCGATGATCGAGTAGCCGCCGGTCGGGTTGCTGCCGCCGTTGTTTTCTATCTTGCCGCCAGGCAGGACGGTCTTCGACATGCCGACTGGATTGCCTTGATCGACAACGGCCGAGCCAAGCTTTCCAAACCAGCCTGTCCAGGCGTCGGTCATCGCCTTTCGCTCGGTTTCGCTCGTCGGCATCTTGCCGGAGCCGTGATAGACATAGAGAAACTTCGCCATGTTCTCCTCCCGTGATGAGCGGCATTGAACCGGCATGCGGTCATGCCGCCCGCCGATCATCGGACCAAACCGGCAAACACGCAACGGAAATGAGAAGTGACTAATATAAGGCGCGTTGGGCCTCCCGCGAGCCTCAACGCGCCATGGCATGATACTCGTCGTTCGGCCGCATGTCGATTGCCGCGGCCACCCGGTTCGACATGTTGAAGAAGGCCGCGGTCGAGGCGATGTCCCAGATGTCGCGGTCGCTGAAGCCGGCCTTGCGAAGTGCGGCCCGGTCGGCCTCGACGATCTTGGCCGGCTCCTCCGTCAGCTTGACGGCGAATTCGAGCATCGCGGCCCGCCTCGGCGAAAGATCGGCGGCGCGGAAATTCATCACCATCATCTCGCCGAGCGCCGGGTCACCCGACAGCTGGCGCACCGCGGCGCCGTGCGCGGTCAGGCAGTAGTAGCAATGGTTGATCGAGGAGACTGCAACGGCGATCATCTCCCGCTCCAGCTTCGACAGGTCGGACTCACCCAGCATCAGGTCGTTGTACATGTCGGTGAAGGCGCGCAGTTTCTTGTCGTCGAAGGCATAGGCCTTGAGCACGTTGGGAACCAGGCCGAGCTTTTCCTCGCATTTGGCGAAATAGGCCTTTGTCGGCTCGCTCAGCTCTCCCGAGGCCAGATCAAGCGCTGAAATTTTGCCGGTCATGTGTCGTTTCTCCTGGTTGGATGATGGCTTGCCGCCGAATTCCGATAATTCTCGGCAAGCCGTCAAACCTTTGTCGCCAAACAGCGGTCATCTGCTACGATAGCCGTAAAAGCATTCGACGGGAGGCAATAGCGTCATGGCCAATCCAAAAACCGCAAATCCGCCAAAAAAGAGCGCGGCAAAGGTAGCGGCAAAGGCAGAAGACAGGTCCGGCAAGCTCGCCGACTATCTGCTGGCACGAGCTCCTGCAGAAGACATTGCCGCCTATGACGTCGCCGATCTCGTGCGCGCCGCCGATCTCGCCGGGCGCGCTGTCGCCAGACATAAAAAGGGCGATTGCGTCGTCGCCATAGATGTCGATTCCGAGGTCGTTCGCCAAGGCCGCCCGGTGACGGTGATCACCGTCGTCAACGACAATATGCCGTTCCTGTTCGATTCCGTCCTTGGCGAGATCACCGATAGCGCCGGTGAGCCTTTGCTGGTTACCCATCCGGTGATCGTCGTCAGGCACGGCAAGGGCGGCGTCGAGGAAATCCTCGGTGACGGCGGCCACGCCAAGGGGGACACCGGCCATGACCGGCTGAGCGTGATTCATGTCCATATCGGCCGCCTGCCGCCCGACCAGGCCGAAGCCTTGGCCGGTCGACTGAAGAAGCTGCTCGGCCAGGTGCGCGCCGCCGTGACCGACTGGAAGCCGATGCTGGCCCGCCTCGACCAGGCGATCTCCGAATTCCGCTACTCGCCGGTGCCACTCGACAAGACCAGCGTCACCGAGGCGATAGCCTTCCTCGAATGGTTGCGGGACGACAACTTCACCTTCCTAGGCATGCGCGAGTTCAAATACACCGGCAGCGAAAAGAGCGGCATGCTGGAGCGCGCCGACAAGCCCGGCCTCGGCATCCTGTCCGATCCCGATGTGCTGGTGCTGCGGCGCGGCACCGAAGCGGTGACCACCACGCCCGAGATTCGCGCCTTCCTGCATGGGCCGGAGCCGCTGATCGTCACCAAGGCCAATGCCAAGTCTTCCGTGCACCGCCGCATCTATCTCGATTACATCGGCGTCAAGACCTACACCGCCAAGGGTGTGCTGTCGGGCGAACTGCGCATCGTCGGCCTGTTCACCTCGACCGCCTACACGCGCTCGGTGATGAAGATACCGTATCTGCGGTCGAAGGCCGAAACCATCATTGCCAAATCCGGCTTCAATCCGGGTGATCATTCCGGCAAGGCGCTGATCAACGTGCTGGAGAGCTATCCGCGAGACGAACTGTTCCAGGTCCCGGTGCCGATCCTGCGCAAGCACGCCGAGGCTATTCTGGGCCTGGTGGAGCGTCCCCGCGTCAGGGCGCTGGTGCGTGCCGACCAGTTCGACCGCTTTGTCTCGATCCTCGTCTTCGTGCCGCGTGACCGTTACGACAGCGTCGTGCGCGAGAAGATCGGCGCCTATCTGAAAACGGCGTTCGAGGGGCGGTTGTCGGCCTACTACCCGGCCTTTCCGGAAGGCGGGCTGGCGCGGGTGCATTTCATCATAGGCCGCTCCGGCGGCAAGACGCCGAAAATCGAGCAGGCGACGATCGAGGAAGCGATCCGCGACATTGTCCGCACCTGGGACGACGCGCTTCGGGAAACAGCGGCCGAGACTGGAGCCGATCCCGCACGGACGGCGATCGCCGCACGGTTTTCCGAAAGCTATCGCGATAGTTTCTCGCCGGCCGTGGCGCTGGCCGATGCCGGGCGCATCGCCAGGATCAGCGCCGCCAATCCGATCGCCATCGACTATTACCGCCATGGCGAGCAGAAGCCGCACCAGGCGGCGCTGAAGATCTATCACCACGGCAGCCCGGTGGCGCTGTCGCGGCGCGTGCCGGTGCTGGAAAACATCGGCTTCCGCGTCATCAGCGAGCGCACTTTCGAGGTCGGCGACGACCAGTCCGGCATGATCAACGGTGATCAGCCCGGCATGGTCTTCATCCACGACATGGAACTGGAGAACAGCTACGGCAAGCCGATCGACCTTACCGATGGCGGCGCGCTGTTCGAGGACGCTTTCCTGTCGGTGTGGCGCGGCGACGTCGACAATGACGGCTACAATGGCCTCGCCCAGACCGCCGGCCTGTGGTCCGGCGAAATCACCATCCTGCGCGCCTATGGCCGCTATCTGCAGCAGGTCGGCATTCCGCAAAGCCAGGATTTCATCGCCGCGGCGCTTAACCGCTATCCAGAGATCGCGCGCGGCCTGCACGCGCTGTTCATCGCCCGGCTCGGCTCAATGGCGGAGACAGAGGGCGTGGTGGCGGCAAAGCACCTCAAGGCAAAGATCAGGGATGCGCTGGAGGATGTGCCCAACATCGACGACGACACCATCATCCGCCGCTACCTCAATCTGATCGAGGCCTCGCTGCGCACCAATCATTTCGTTGCCGATACGAACGAGAAGGGCCAGTCGCTGGCGATCAAACTCGACTCGCAGGCGATCGAGGGACTGCCAGCGCCACGGCCATGGCGCGAGATCTTCGTCTACGGTTCCGAGGTCGAGGGCGTGCATCTGCGCTTCGGCCCGGTGGCGCGCGGCGGCCTGCGCTGGTCGGACCGCGCCCAGGACTACCGCACCGAGGTGCTCGGCCTGGTCAAGGCGCAGCAGGTCAAGAACGCCGTCATCGTGCCGGTCGGCGCCAAGGGCGGCTTCTTCCCCAAACGCCTGCCGACGGGCGGCAGCCGAGACGCGATCTTCGAGGTCGGCACCTCGGCCTACAAGAATTTCGTCTCCAGCCTTTTGTCGATCACCGACAATATCGGCCTGGACGGGGTCATCCCGCCGGCCGGCGTCATGAGGCGCGACCAGGACGATCCCTATTTCGTCGTCGCCGCCGACAAGGGCACGGCGACCTTTTCCGACACCGCCAACGCGATCTCCGAGAAGCATGGCTTCTGGCTCGACGATGCCTTCGCCAGCGGCGGCTCTGCCGGCTATGACCACAAGAAGATGGGCATCACCGCCAAGGGCGCCTGGGAAGCGGTCAAGCGGCATTTCCGCGAGATCAACCGCGACATCCAGACCTCGCCTTTCACTGTCGTCGGCGTCGGCGACATGTCGGGCGACGTGTTCGGCAACGGCATGCTGTTGTCGCCGCGGACAAGGCTGATCGCCGCCTTCGACCATCGCGACATCTTCATCGATCCCGATCCCGACATGGCGGCCTCGATGGCCGAGCGCGAACGGATGTTCGCGCTGGCGCGTTCGAGCTGGCAGGACTATGACAAGACGAAGCTGTCGGAAGGCGGCGTCATCGTCTCGCGCAGCCAGAAGTCGATCACCTTGCCTACGGCGGCAGCGGCGGCGATCGGCCTGACAAAGACGACCGCCACGCCAGCCGAGATCATGACCGCCATCCTCAAGGCGCCGGTCGACCTCCTGTGGTTCGGCGGCATCGGCACCTATCTCAGGGCCTCCACCGAAACCAATGCCGAGGTCGGCGACCGCGCCAATGACGCCATCCGCGTCACCGCGCTCGACGTGCGCGCCAAGGTGATCGGCGAGGGCGCCAATCTCGGCGTCACGCAACGCGCCCGCATCGAGTTCGGCATGAATGGCGGCCGCTGCAATTCCGACGCCATCGACAATTCGGGCGGCGTCAACTGCTCCGACGTCGAGGTCAACATCAAGATCGCGCTGGCGTCGGCCATGCGCAAGGGATCGCTGACGCGACCGGCGCGCAACAAGCTGCTGGCCGAGATGACCGGCGAGGTCGGCGGGCTTGTGCTCTCCAACAACTACCAGCAGACGCTGGCGCTTTCGATCGCCCGCAAGCGCGGCCTTGCCGACATCGCGCACCAGGCCCGCTTCATGTCGGCGCTCGAAGCGCGCGGGCTGCTAGACCGCGCCGTGGAGACGCTGCCGTCGCCGGCTGCCCTTGCCGAGCGCGAGGCGCGCGGCGAGCCGCTGACCAGGGCCGAGCTCGGCGTGCTGCTCGCCTATGCCAAGATCGTGCTGTTTTCCGACATCGTCGCCAGCGACGTGCCTGACGATGCGCATTTCGACCGTGACCTGATGGGCTATTTCCCGGACCGGATGGCGAAGAAATACGCCGCCGAAATCCACGGTCACCGGCTGCGCCGCGAGATCATCGCCCGCGTCGTCGCCAACGATTTGGTCAATCGCGGCGGCCCGTCCTTCGTCAACCGGCTGCAGGAAGCCACCGGGCGCACCGCCGCCGACGTGGTGCGCACCTTTGCCGTGGTGCGAGACGGCTTCGCGCTGCCGGCGCTCTATAGCGAGATCGACGCGCTCGACAACCAGATCGACGGCCAGGTGCAGCTCGATCTCTACCAGATGGTCAGCCGGCTGATCTATGTGACCAGCGGCTGGTATCTGAAGAACGATGCCGGCACGGCGCCGCTCGGCCAACGCATCGCCGAGCTGCAGGACGCGCGCAAGGCGCTGGAGCCGAAGCTCGTTTCGCTGCTGCCGGCGTTTTCGCGCGAGCGGATCGAGGAGAAGCGGCACGGGCTGTTCAAGGCCGGCGCGCCGGAAAGGCTGGTCGAGCAGCTGGCGCTGAGCGAGGTGGCGGAACTCGTCCCCGACATCGCGCTGACGGCGCGCACGGCCGGCGCCGACATTGTCGCCGCCGCCAAGGCTTTCTTTGCGGTCAGCGATGCCTTCCGCATCCCGCGTGTCGAGGACGCGGCGCGCTCGATCACGCCGTCGGACTACTACGACCAGTTGGCGCTGTCGCGCGCCACCGACACGATCGGCGCGGCGCGGCGCGGCATCGCGGTCGCGGCGCTCACCGGCCATGCCAAGGCAGCGGATCCGGTGGCGGCCTGGCTGGAAGCCGGCGGCGAGCGCGTGGCGCGCATCCGCGAGCGGCTGCAGGCGCTGACCGAAGGCGGCGACATCACCGTGTCGCGGCTATCGGTGGCGTCTGGGCTGATGAGCGATCTGACCGGGATGTGAGGCTTCGGAGGCCTACCCTCCTCCTCGTGCGGAGGGTCGCTGCGAAGCAGCGGGTGGAGGCGGCGCCGACCCCACGCGGACCTTCGGTCCGACCTCCCCACAAGGGGGAGGTAGGGGGTGGCGCCCGCCACGCTTGTCATTTGCATGAGCATCAGAAACATGCAGACATGGCGCCCGACGCGGGTGGGGCCGAGGGAATCATCATGGCGGTAGAGACAGTGCAGCGGGCGTCCGGGCGCGGCATCTGGGGATGGATGTTCTTCGACTGGGCGGCGCAGCCGTTCTTCACGGTCGTCACCACTTTCATCTTCGGTCCGTATTTCGTCTCGCGCATGGCTGGCGATCCCAACACCGGCCAAGCGGTCTGGGGCTACGGCATCGCCGCGGCAGGGCTGGTCATCGCCGTGCTGTCACCGATCCTCGGTTCGATCGCCGACCAGACCGGGCCGCGCAAGCCGTGGATCGCTTTCTTCGCCGCGATCAAGATCACCAGTCTCGCTTTGCTCTGGTTTGCCGCACCCGGCTCGAACCTGTTCCTGGTCGCGGCTTTGTTCTCGCTGGCGTCGGTAGCAGCGGAATTTTCTACTGTGTTCAACGATTCGATGATGCCGCGGCTGGTGCCGAAGAGCGAGATCGGCCGCATCTCCAACACGGCCTGGGGTCTCGGCTATCTCGGCGGTATGATCGCGCTGATCTTTGTCGTCACCTGCCTCGCCGGCTCGCCGGAGAGCGGCAAGACGATCATCGGCATCGACCCGCTGTTCGGGCTCGATCCGAAGCTCGGCGAGGATGCGCGCGCCACCGGACCGCTGTCGGCCGGTTGGTATTTCCTGTTCATCCTGCCGATGTTCTTCTTTACGCCCGACGCCATCAAGGGCATCCCGATCGGGCCGGCGGTGCGGGAAGGCCTGTCGGAGCTGAAATCGACGCTGGCCGAGGTGCGCAGGCGCGGCGGCATCTTCCGCTTCCTCGTCGCCCGCATGATCTACCAGGACGGCGTCAACGCGCTGCTGGCGCTTGGCGGCACCTTCGCGGCGGGCATGTTCCAGTGGTCGATCACCGAGATCGGCATGTTCGGCATCATCCTCAATGTCGTCGCCATTTTCGGCTGCTGGATCGCGGCACGCCTCGACACCGCGCTCGGCTCCAAGGCCGTGGTGATGATCGCGCTGGTCATGCTGTCGATAGCAACCATAGGCGTCATCTCGACGGGGCCGGGCTTCACGCTGCTGGGCCTGATCCAGCTCCCGACCACCGATTCGGGCGGCCTGTTCGGCACAGCGGCCGAAAAGGCCTATATCCTCTACGGGCTGTTGATCGGCCTGGCTTTCGGCCCCGTGCAGGCGTCGTCGCGCTCCTACATGGCGCGCAGCGTGACAGCGGCGGAATCCGGCCGCTATTTCGGCATCTACGCGCTGGCCGGTCGGGCGACCAGCTTCCTGGCGCCGTTCCTGGTGGCGACCATCACCGCGCTCTCCGACTCGGCGCGGCTCGGCATGGCCGTGATCATCCTGTTCCTCGGCATCGGCATGGCAATACTGGTTCGCACGCCGTATCCGGCGGATCGGCCGTCGGAGTAGCGCCTTACCCTCCCCCTTGTGGGGAGGGTCGATCCGCGAAGCGGAGCGGGGTGGGGGTCAGCGCCATTACCCCACCTCGGCGGGGGG
>NZ_VFTA01000055.1:0-29100 GCF_007003935.1 Mesorhizobium sp. WSM4310 | reverse complement strand
TCCAACTCGGCATAAACGGCTTGGGTTTTCTCGGCGACTTCCTGTATGTCGGCCCACTTGCCCGGCAGACCCTCGACAAGGTCCTGCAATGCCATCTTGGCAATAGCTGCACGCAACTGGAGCTTTCGGACTTTCTTCCTCATCTTATCTAGGTCTGACATAGATCCTTCCTGGAACAATGGTTTTGTTGATGCGCTCCATCTCGGGCTAGGCTTCAATGGCTGCAGTCGCATCGTCGACCAGTTTCGTACCGGCCTCAGCAAGTTTGCGGAAAGTCTCGAAGCCGAACCGGTGGACGTCTCGACAGAACGCCCAACCGCTGGAAGCCCGCAGGGGCTTCATTCCAATTATTGGCGACGTCGACACGCCGGAGCGCTCCTCGATCGCAAGCGCTACGGCGGTGTAAACATGTCGAGCCTCCACAGCGCGTCAGGATCGGGATCGCCGCCAAAGGGTACCGCACGTTGCTGTTGCTTGGTGATGATGAACTCGGCCAGCAGCTCGGCATCCGAATGGCCTTCCCATAAGCCGAAGGAATCCTGAGTACGAATGAGCCGCAGGAGGCATTTGACGAACGGGGAAGCAAGGGCCTCGTCGTCATTGTTGACAGCAGGGCCAACCGGAGGAATTTCGTTGTTCGTCATTTCAGTCTTCGTCTTCGAGGTACGATTTCCTTTTCCTGCGATGCCCACTCCGGGTCCGCTTGCGTGGCCGACGAATGGCTTGGGCGGGCCAACCCCAAGAGTGCCCCGTGGCCGACCTCGACATGTCCACGAGTGCGAGACCTGCGGCGCGAATTCGCGGCGCACATCGTCTGCGCCGCGATCCGACCGGTGGTCAACGCAATTGAAATCCAACCTTCCGCAAGCCGCCGCCCTGCTGCATCGACATACTTGCTGCGAAGAGAGCTTCGATGGGCGGATTGGCCAGTGTTCAATTCCAATTGTCAGTCCCTTCGCGATTCTTGCTCAGGAAGTGACTTCGTTTTGAGTTTCGGGTGCCTTCTTTTGCGGAGCCACACAAAGATCCGCGTGACAGGCAGGCTCACCCGTGTAGTTGGCCAGTGCTTCGAGCAATGGGGTAAGATAGTACTGTTTGGTGTGGTCCGGAATTGGCCCCAGCCGGTCCACCGATTTCAGTGCCACCTCGATCAACTCGATTGCGCGATCTTTGTTGCCGCTCTCGTAATAATACTGAGCTACCGGGAGGTACCGGAGGTATTTAAACGGGCCATCGCCGTTCGGGGGATTGAGTGCCAGTATCTGTTCCGAGAGCTCGTTGCCCATCGCAAAGCGCTCCGCGCGCGGAAGATGGGAATTGTCCATCGTGGGATCGAAGAGTTGGTTGAGGGCCAAGGCCATCCACGACACCGCGTCGGACGTTTTGTCGATCGCGTCCTCGACCAATTCTCGCATGACCGGCATGCCGGTCTTGATGTCGCGCAGCTTGTGAAGCAGAAGATCCGCATGAATCTGCCGGAACTCACAAGAGTCTGGCATCAAGGCGAGGCCTTCTTCGATGGCCAAGAGCGCCGCCGTCCAATCCTCGGCCTGCATCGCCGGCTCAAGTTTGGCGTATATCGGCCCGGTAAGCGACATTTCGCGCGCTGCAAGTTGGTTATGCGCGATGCGCTTTGCATCGGCGGCTTTCGCTTCATAGCTGCTGCGCCAGCTGCCGTTAAGGACTTTCGGCAAAACGTCATCGAGTTCCGCCGGGTGGCCGATAAAAGCGATGTGGCCGTCGCGGTCGACCACGAACGAGGTGGGAATCCCAATCGAAGAGCTGGGATCCATCCAGAGCTTGTTCATTTCGCCAATGTAATCGAACCCGATACGATAATTCAGATTCGGGAACTCCTCGGTCAGCCAGGCATCCACGTTGGTCCGCGCCTCGTCTGCGGTAGGACCCTGTTCGCAGGCGGCAACTCCGACCGCCTCAAATCCGCTGCCTTCATATTTCTCCTGCAGTTCGATCAAATGGGGCATGGCGTCGACACATGGTCCGCACCAAGTCGCCCAAAACTCAACGAGGTAGACCTTGCCGGGCCGAAAGTTCGTGAGGGGCTCGCCACGCAGCCAGTTCTCCACTTTGATCGCAGGAGCCGGGGACCCCATACGCAGTTCCATCTTGGTGTCCAAAGTCATTCCACACCTTTCGTCTCTTTTGTCGCGGAATATTTTCCAGTCAAAATCGGACACGGTCTCGAGGGCATCGCTCCCTCTGGCTTGCTTCAGCGAAGCTCTCACCGTGTTGCCGCACATCAAGCTGCAACGGAGGTGCCAATTCCCTCAGCTCCGGTAAGCGGCGGGAAATGCTTTGAAATTCTCCACGAGGCCAAATGCGGCCGATTGTCGTGAACCCGACATGTCTTCTGCCGCTGTCGGGTTTCGCCCTATCACTCTTGAGAGCTTGGACGGCTCGCCTGTGATTAGACTGGCCTCGGCCCTCGAGCAGTGGCAGTTTGGCGCCAGTTCGAAAGCGCGAACTCGCCGGCTTGGTCCTCGTGCCGCCACCGCCGCGTGTGGATTCTTGCCCCGGAGTCAAAATTCGCCTCGCGGTTGCCAACGGCGGCATGCGCTCAATGCGCGTGGCGTTGAGCACCGACAGCACGTAATGGTACCAATTAGTGGATGCCCGTCGCTGCCTCCACTTCTCCAGCCAAGCGCTCGAACGACGCTACCTACCCACGTTCGAGCGCGACCGCGGAATCGCAGACTGCCGAACGTCAGCCGTTGCGAAAGGTGTAGCCGTACCCGTTGATCGCCGGTGCGCCGCCTAGATGTGCGTAGAGGACCCTCGATCCCTGTGGAAAGAAGCCCCTCTGGACGAGGTCGATCATCCCTTGCATCGATTTGCCCTCGTAAACGGGGTCCGTAATCATGCCCTCGAGCCGCGCGCACAAACGGATTGCCTCTTTGGTTTCCTCCGATGGAACGCCATAACCCGGGTACGCGTAGTCCATGAACAACACCACGTCTGCCTCGACAATTTCCGCTCCGAGGTGGACGAGCTTCGCTGTATTTTGGGCGATGCCAAGCACCTGCGCCTTGGTCTTGGCGGGCATGGCGGAGGCATCGATACCGATCACGTTGCGCTGTCGACCATCCTTGGCGAACCCGACGAGCATGCCGCCGTGGGTTGAACCAGTCACCGTACAGACGACGATATAGTCGAAGGCAAACCCAAGCTGCTCTTCCTGGGCACGCACCTCCTCAGCGAACCCCACATAGCCCAGGCCGCCGTATTTGTGGACAGAGGCGCCGGCAGGTATCGCATATGGCCTGCCGCCCCTTGCCTTGACTTCATAAAGTGCCTTTTCCCAGCTGCGGCGGATGCCGATGTCAAAGCCCTCGTCAACCAGGCGCACCTCTGCCCCCATGATGCGGCTCAAGAGGATATTGCCGACCCGGTCGTAGACAGCATCATCATGTGGGACCCAGCTCTCCTGGACCAGGAGGCATTTCATGCCGATCTTGGCGGCGACCGCAGCGACCATGCGCGTATGGTTGGACTGCACGCCACCGATTGTGACGAGCGTATCGGCATCTGACGCGATCGCGTCGGGCACAATGTATTCGAGCTTGCGCAGCTTGTTTCCGCCGAACGCGAGACCGGAGTTGCAGTCCTCGCGTTTGACGTAGATTTCCACCTTGTCGCCCAGATGCTTGCCGAGGCGGTCGAGCCTCTCGATCGGCGTGGGTCCAAAGGTGAGCGGATAACGTTCGAATTTTTCCAGCATGCTATCTCCAGCAAAAAAGTACCTGAACCTGCTACGCACCGGTCAGCCCAGGGGTATGGTCGCGTGTTAGCCGAACACAGATTCCCTATACGATCAGCTCAGTCATCAGAGGGTGACCAAAATTGGTGTGGGTCTGAGCACTGATCCTGTCATCCGCGCATCAAAGCAGCAGCACATGCTGGGCATTCGACCAAGCCGGGACACAGCTGAAAATTGCATTCCGCAGTTGATCAGAGTCAGACGACTGGTACCCGAGCTTTCCTGTAACCATCGGCATGCTGGCCCCTGTGGCGAGTTCCACGAGCGCGGCTAGAGGACTGCCAGATCAGAAAGAGCACGCGGCCGAAGTAGCCGGCCTGAAGCAGCAGCGAACAGGCCAGCGTCGTGACGACTGCCACACGGAGCGAATCCAAAGCGAAGTAAACCATCGACGCATTGCTGCACAGGACCAGCCCCACGAGCCGACAAAAAGATGAAGTGCACGCCGCTCCCCTGGTTTTCGCCAGATCATGTTGCGAGCTCGTCGGCCGGAACATGCGTCTGGCAGTTCTTGGGGCAGACGCGGCCGCAGGCTCCGCAGCCTATGCAGCGGCCGGCATCATCGACAACCATGATCATGCGATTGAGCTTGCCGTCGAAATCGTCGTCCTCGTCATCGCAGGGGCGAGGATTTCACCCGCATCATCAACGCCGTGAAGATGCATGACATCGCGCGAGCAGACCTTGAAACAACGGCAGCAGCCGATGCAGATTTGCTATCGATGGAGGTCAGGTACGGCGGCATCCAAATGGAGCCGTCACGGGTGGTGAATGTGCGCATCATCCTAAATTCTTCATTGAAGCGAGTTCTCTCTTGGCAACATCCAACTCGGCATAAACGGCTTGGGTTTTCTCGGCGACTTCCTGTATGTCGGCCCACTTGCCCGGCAGACCCTCGACGAGGTCCTGCAATGCCATCTTGGCAATAGCTGCACGCAACTGGAGCTTTCAGACTTTTTTCCTCATCCTATCTAGGTCTGACATAGATCCTTCCTGGAACAATGGTTTCTTGATGCGCTCCATCTCGGGCTAGGCTTCAATGGCTGCAGTCGCATCGTCGACCAGTTTCGTACCGGCCTCAGCAAGTTTGCGGAAAGTCTCGAAGCCGAACCGGTGGACGTCTCGACAGAACGCCCAACCGCCGGAAGCCCCCACGGGTTTCATTTCTATTGTCGGCGACGTCGACACGCCGGAGCGCTCCTCGATCGCAAGCGCTACGGCGGTGTAAAACATGTCGAGCCTCCACAGCGCGTCAGGATCGGGATCGCCGCCAAAGGGTACCGCACGTTGCTGTTGCTTGGTGATGATGAACTCGGCCAGCAGCTCGGCATCCGAATGGCCTTCCCATAAGCCGAAGGAATCCTGAGTACGAATGAGCCGCAGGAGGCATTTGACGAACGGGGAAGCAAGGGCCTCGTCGTCCCCGTGGACAGCAGGGCCAACCGGTTCATGAGGAATTTCGCTTTTCCCCAATTTCAGTACTCCTCTTGAAGGACGATCTCTTTTTCTGCGATGTGTGGTTCGGGCGCTTGCGTGGGCGGGGAATGGCTTGGGCGAGCCGATCCCACGCAACAGTGTCCCGTGGCCGACCTCGAGCACGTCCACCAATGCGAGACCTTTCACCGCGGCGCGAACGCCTGCGCCGCGGTTCGACCCGAGGTAAACGCAATGGAAATTCCACCTGCCGCAAGCCGCGCACTTTTGCGGCATCGACGTTATTGCTGCGAAGTGCGCCTGGGCGGGCGGATTTGCCGGTGTTCAATTCCAATTGTCATGCCCTTCGCGATCCTTGCTCAGGAAGTGACAGCGTTTTGAGTTTCGGAAGTCTTGTTTTGCGGAGCCACACAGAGACCCGCGTGACAGGCAGGCTCACCCGTGTAGTTGGCCAGGGCTTGGAGCAACGAGGTGAGGTAGCGCTGTTTGGTTTGGTCCGGCACTGGCTCCGAATGGTCCAGCGATTTGATTGCCACCTCGATCAACTCGATCGCCCGGTCCTTGTTGCCGCTCTCGTAATAATACTGAGCGACCGGAAAGTAACACCCGAATTTAAAGTCTCCATCGCCTTGCGGAGGATTAAGTTCCAGGATCTGTTCGGAGAGCTCCTTGCCCATCGCAAAGCGATCATCATGCGGAAGATGGGAGTTGTCGATCGTGGGATGGAAGAGTTGGTTCAGCGCCATCACCACCCAAGACATCGCTTCGAACTTTTTGTTGATCGCGTCCTCGACCAATTCGCGCATAAGCGGCAAGCCGGTTTTGATGTCGCGCAGCTTGTGAAGCAGAATATCCGCATGAACCCGCCGAAAATCAAAAGAGTCTGGCATCACGGCGAGGCCTTCTTCGATGGCCAATAGTGCCGCTGCCCAATCCTCGTCCTGCATCGCCGGCCCAAGTTTGGCGTATATCGGCTGACTCAGCGACGATTCGCGCACACGCGAGATTCGCTTTGCATCGACGGCTTTCGCTTCATAGCTGCTGCGCCAGCTGCCGTTAAGGACTTTCGGCAAAACGTCATCGAGAGGTGCCGGGTGGCCGATATAAGCGATGTGGCCGTCGCGGTCGACCACGAACGAGGTGGGAATCCCGAACGAAGAGCTGGGTTCCAGCCAGAGCTTTTTCATTTCGCCAGTGCAATCGAACGCTGTCCGATAATTCAGATTCGGGAACTTCTCGGTCAGCCAGGCATCCACGTTGGTCCGCGCTTCGTCCGCGGTTGCAGCCTTTTCGCAAGCTGCGACTCCGATAATCTCAAATCCGCTGTCTTTATATTTCTCCTGCAGTTCGATCAAATGGGGCATGGCGTGGACACATGGTCGGCACCAAGTCGCCCAAAATTCAACGAGGTAGACCTTGCCGGGCCGAAGGCTCGTGAGGGGCTCGCCACGCAGCCAGTTCTCCACTTTCAGCGCAGGAGCCGGGGACCCCATACGCAGTTCCATCTTGGTGTCCAAAGTCATTCCACACCTTTCGTCTCTTTTGTCGCGGAATATTTTCCAGTCAAAATCGGACACGGTCTCGAGGGCATTGCTCCCTCTCGCTTGCTTCAGCGGAGCTCTCACCGTGTTGCCGCACATCAAGCACGGCAAAGGGCATGCCAACCCTTCTTAGCTTCGGCAAGCGCCGGTACCGCCTTGAATAAGCGAGCCCTAACACGGCCAGCTGACGTTAACCTGAATGTCGGCTTTCGACGGCTCACCTTAGCGGCTGCCGTTTAGGAAGGTGAGAGTTTGGCTGGCCCGCTGGCGATAAGACCGGCTTCGGCGTCCTGGAGTAGTCGCACTTCGGCGATGGGGTCGAAAGTGCGGGAGAGGCTCGGTACCCTTGCAGCCACCGCCGCATGTGGCCCGGCGTCATAATTCGCGTCGCGGTTGCCAACGGCGGCGTTGGGCTCGATCCACGTGGCGTTGAGCCCGACAGCACGTAAAGCTGCATCGTGATTGAATGCCCTTTGCTGTTTCACGCCAAGCAGGAGTCGCGCGACGCTACCTTGCTCAAGCGCGAGCAGAGCGATCTGACGCCGTAGGAATATTGCTCGTCCCGCTTTTGCCGCCAGAGGCGGAAATCTTTCCTGAATGCCACCGCCGATCATCAATATCGACGAATCATATCCCGCTGCCCATTTGTTCGACTCCGAGGTCGGGCCAGCACTCCGTCAAGGGACGGTTGATGAACCCTAGATGCTCGGGATTGGCGCATGGCGCGCGCCGCAGAAGGCTGTCAAGGATGCGGCGCGCTCGCCAGGCCAGCAGCCCAAAGTTCGGATCAGCCAGCCCGCGCTGTCCAAGGCAGGCGTTCTGAACGAAAAGGCGTCGGTCTCGCGGTCCGTCCCAGTACACCGAAAAATCCTCGCCGATGGCGAGCTCATTGCCGATCTGTTCGAGGCGATCTGCGATCGGTTCTAGGAAACCCGGCAGCGGTTTCTCGTACCCGGTGGCCAGGATGACGATATCGGCGGTTACTTCTCCGATGTTGTCCAAGCCGCGTTGCAGCGTGAGCCTGTGCCCTGCTCCGGCATTGATGCAGCGCGACACGTTGCAACTTGGCCGCAATGTGATCTCGCATTGGTGTGGCTCGAGAAAGGCGTGGTGGTAGAGCGCCTGATAGACCGCGCGCAACTTGCTTTCTGAAATGCCCTCGGAGGCAAGCGCGAAACGCCGCAGGAACAGCTGTCGATGCACCTCGCTCATCGCAGCAAAACGATCCGAGAAGCATGGCGTGAACAGCCCGTTTGTGAACGCGTGGTCGTCGAAAGGCATCTCGCGCGTCAAGACCCATGTGATCGCCGCGGGCCGCCGTTCTTTCGGCCGGCCGACAAGGTGCAGTAGCAGCTCGGCTCCCGACTGTCCGCCGCCAACAACGCAGACATGCTTTTTTTGCACCTCAGGATTGATGTGGGCCAACTCAGATGAGTGGAACAGGTTGGGTCCAGTCCAGCCATGAAACTGAGGCGGAATTTGCGCCTGCTTGCCTATGTCGATGACGAGGTTTCTTGCATCAAGGACCGCGTTGTCCGTCCGCACGCGAAACTCGCCGTCAAAGCGGATTTCGCGAACGGCCTCGCCGCCACGGACAAGCGGATTCTTCTGGAACGCCCAGTTGAGATATTGGGCGAACTCGGCTCTAAGCACCCCGTGAAATTGCGCATTGAGGAAATTGTAAAGACGCCCGTTCTCGTGGAGGTAGTTTACGAATGTGTAGGCTGATCGCGGATTGACCAGAGTAACCAGATCCTGGAAGTGGCCGACCTGGAGCTCCGCGCAATCGAAAGCGCTGCCTGGATGTCCTCGGAAATCGACCTCCCGGTCCAGGAACAGTGCCCCTTGCGCAATCTCTTCCTGTATCTGACACGCAAGGCTCAAATTAGATGGTCCAGCACCCACACCAATACAAAAGAGGTCCACTTATCCTTACTCCTCTAGGAGTGTTTTCCAACTCAGCGGCATGTTGACGTCGATTGCCGGGCATTGAGCAATGCGAACCTCACAGGCATGCTTGAGCCGCGGTCCCGACTGAGAGGACAGCAAAAGCGTGTGCCGCCTTCCAGGTCTTGGGCTCAATGTCGGCGGCATCGACAGCGGCGCGGCGTGATCCGAACCCAAGAGCAGAAGGAAAGTGTGTGATGCTGTCGCGCGGCTCTTCCGGATCTTACGGCGGCTTCTAGCGCCGGCCTCCACCCCAGGAGTGGCTGTTTCCCTGCCACGACGGAAGCGGCTCTTTCTTTCGAGGGGCGTAACCATGGATAACGGCTCTTAATGCTTTCGGAGACTCCCATGCATGCGGCGTGCCGGATAAAGACCTGTCAAACCAACGAGTTCGCGCAGTTCCAGCTCGTCTGGAATCCGACATTGTCGCACGCCCGACGATCGGGCAGGGGAAGCTCCGCGGCAGCGGCCCTTGCACACCGCAGGCTGACAGGGACAGCCGCCGATTTGACGCGCGTCCGGGTACTGATAAGGGGCCTTCCAACAGGGTTCGCGCACGAGGCGGGGTCTCCTGGTACACCCGCCCTGTGGCTTGGCTGCGGTCTGCTGCAGCCGTTCGTCTTTACTGCCCGTTGCGGACGATCTCGCACGAGTTGGTTCACGAGAGCGTCGTGAAGCAGTCGAGGCGTCCGGTTTGGCTCTGACAAGCGTCGCAAGATGTTCGCGGATCCAGCCATGTCTCCGCAATCCGACCGGTAACCGACGACGACTTCGGACTGGTTGGCGGTCCTACGACCTGATCGGTGTTCCTACGGAGCTGATCAGCGAGCCAAAAACAGCGGCAATGTGGTCTTCCCAAAGCTCCAGCTCGGCGGACCGCCGAAAATCCGCTCACGCAGCCCACGGCTGCCATAAGCACCCATAACCATCATGTCAGCACAGATGTCGTTCGCGTGCTGGGTCAGCACTGTGCCCGCCGATTTGCCGGCGCTCTTAAGCAGGTCAACGGAGACCCGAGCACCGTGCCGAGTAAGATAGGCAGCGATGTCAGCTCCAGACTGCGCGCCTTTCCCGTTGTTTTGCGCCTTTGGATCGACCATAGCGACACAGACTTCCTTGGCAGCGGATAGGATACTAAGAGCTTCCCGAACCGCACGCGAGGCCTCTACACGCGAATCCCAGCCGACCAGCACGCGTCGAGGCGACAGCGTCGCCTTAACGCCCTTCGGCACGATGAGCACCGGCTTTCCGCTATCGAACAAGCAGCCGTTGACAACAGGAGGTCCGAGAGTCTCATCGTTGAGGAGGTCTCCTCCAACGATCGTCAGGTCAGCGCAGAGCGCCCGCTGTCGTGCCACTTCACCGAGGCTAGCCGGATCGCAATAGTCGGTGTCAACGTCACAGGAAAGCGACATAGCTTTCAGCCTTTTGAGGATATCCGCGGACCGTCTTTCCATTCTGGTCACGTCCTGTGAAAATTTCTCGATTTGCTGAAATCGATAGTTCGGTACTGCAATTGCCTGTGCACGTCCTGTATTCCATTCGGGGGGCGGAGACGACATCAAGAGCAATGGAGGCGGTATAATGAGTACCGATAGGTGCGCGCCGACCTCGGCACACAGTCCGGCAGCTGTTGTGAGGTCCTCATCAGAATGATCAGCACCCGTCACACTGAATATGCTTTTAAATTCCATTTGCCTGCTTCTCCTGGTCTTCGTTAGGAGCGCCTCAAAGCGGCAACACCGCTCTCAGGAGGAAGAGAGAGCGGCACCACGTTCGATCACCGATTTCAGTCGTCCGGCTTCTCGAGCGAGTAGCCGGCCGACCTGACGGTGCGAATGACGCTGCCGGGCAAGGCCGTTTTCAGCGCCCTCCTGATTCGGCTGATATGGACATCGACGGTGCGTGCACCGACATGAATGTTGGGCAGCCAGGCCGCCCCGATAAGCTCGTCCCGGCTGAAGACCTTGCCGGGGGCCTCAATCATAAGCCGCAGCACGTTGAAATCGATCCGTCCGAGATGGATGTCGTGGCCATTACCGCGAACCCGATGGGCATCGAGCTTCATCTCCAGGCCTCCACAACAAATCCAACTGTCGTTTTCAACCCCGTTCGGACCACGCTTGGTCAGCCCGAGCCTCGCCCGCAGGCAGTCGAGCAGCTTGGCCGGAGCCACCGGCCGCACAAAGCTCTCAACGCCTGCCTTCAAGAGATCGAGGTGCTGGTGCTCGGCGCCAGGCGCGATCAGGGCGATGATAGGCAGGTCGGTGGTGCGCGGTTCCCGCTTGAGGTGGGCGCAAATTGCGGACCCGTTTATGCTGGCTGGGTCGCAATCCAGCACTACGGCCTGAAGCTCCCGTTGTTCGGCCAAGGCCAGCGCAGCCTTCGCGCCGTCTGCCGTCTCACTGCTGAAACCGTCAACCTCCAGTATGTGGCTGTAGAGCAGATAGAACTCGGCATCTTGCGAGCAGATCAGGACCAGCGGCTTCTTCATCGGCGATACCCCAACAACCTGGTCGGCCTCGAGTCCCTGGATCGAGGGGACTGGCCAACATAGTTTCTCGGGTCCGTCATGATGGCCTTTCTCGAAAATCGCGCCCATCATGCCAGCGCCACGTGGGGAAAGGTTTCGATGACTGAAATCGCATCGTCGACCAGCTTCGTACCGGCCGTGGCGAGCTTCAGGAGCGTCTCGAAGCCAAACCGGTGGACATCGCGCAGCGTTTTGGACAAAACGACCAGCCGTCCGGTCGTGAAAAGCACCCGACCAAAACCCTCATGGCTCACCTGGATCATCGGCGATGCCATAAGGCCGCAGCGCTCCTCGATCGCAAGCCCGATGGCGGCGTAGTACTTGTCGAGCCTCCACAGCACGTCGGGATCGGGATCTCCGATGATTGGGATCCCTCGGCGCTGTTCCTTGGTAATGATGAAGTCGCCCAGCAGCTCAGCGTCCGCTTTGCGTTCCCACGAGCCATAGGAATCCTGAGAACGGATCAGCCGCACGAGGCATTTGACGAACGGGGTGCAAAGAGCCGCCTCGTCTTCGGCGACAGCTGGGGGGATTGCGGGGTCAGGCATTGGCGTCCTCCTCTTTTCAGTCCTCGTCCTCGAAGGACGGTTTCTTTTCGGCAATGCCCGCTCGCGCCAGCACCTTGCGCAGCCAAGGCGGAGGACACGTCCTGAGCATCATCTGCGTGCGCAAGAGCACCTGTGGGATCGATTGGGGCTCCGCCACTTTGATCGGGTGGATTTTTGCCGCGACAAGCTTGGCTGCCGAAGGGCCGCCAATTGCCAGACAAAACAGGATCTGACAGCCCTTGAGCGCATCCACCTTTGGCGTGATGCGATCATCGCGCTCGGCCCGATGCTCCCCGCTTTCATCGGACACGTCATCGAAGGCCACGGCTTCTACGAGATTCCATTCCTCGCGCGTCACGTCGTAGACAGCAAAGCGCCTGGCCGACCCGAAATGGGCGTTGAGGTCCTGCATGTCCTGAGTGGCGATCGCAACGCGCAATGCGCCCTTACGTCGTTCAGGCATCGGGGCGAAAACCTCACTACTGACCAGCGAGAGGCGGCGAACAGCGTTCATCGTGATATTTCTCGATTACGGAGTGGATCAAGCGCCTCAGGAGTGGGCGCGTGTTGGTTGGCCTGGAAGATGCTGGCGACCTCGAAGATCATGTCGCGGGTGCCCTGATAGAGAATTGCGAGCTTGTGCTGGCTGCCTAGTCGATCGAAGACCGGGAACCCGATGCGCATGAGCGGAATTCGGAGCCGCTCCGATGCTTGGCGCCCGTGCGAATGCGTGACAAGCAGGTCAGCACCGACGGCAAGACTTTCCAGATCGCCGAGATCGCCGATCTGAACCGAAACCGCCGGGACTTTCTCGAGAATTTTAGACCTGTCGGTCGTTGTGACGGCCGCGGCTATCTCGGAGCCGAGGCCAGCAAAGAAGGTCGCAAGTTGGAACAGCTGGTCTGGTTCGGCAGCGATGGCAATTTTCTTGCCGCCGAAATGGAAATGTCCGTCGAGCATCGCGTCCTGCAATTGCGCCCGGCGCCGGCGCACGCGGGCCGGTACCGCCGCGCCCGAAATCGCAGACAGCAGCGACACGAAGCGGTCCGTGTCCTGCAGCCCAGTCAGTGACTGGAACAACACGTAAGGCACGCCGGTCAACCCGTGCAGCGCTTTCGCCGGGCGGCGCATGTGCTCACCGATGGCGATGCATTGCATGGCCGTGCCCAACTCGCGAATGTCTTCGACGCTGGTGCCGCCGTATGTGGTCGCTACCCAGCGGTCAGGAACCGTACCGTCGAGCGAGCCTGAAATGTCGGGCAGAATAACCGGCTTGAGCCCAAAGCTTTCAACCATGTCACGCATATGCTCGATGTCGGCGACAGTGAGGTTGCATCCGGGCAGGATCGCGATCTTCTTCGGCTGCCGCGCACGTTCGCCCGAGCCTGTAATCCCTTTGATCATTGCGGTGACTGCCTTGGCCCAGCCCTCTTCGATCGCGCCGTCAAAATCCGGCGTGTTGGCCAGCACGACCTCCGTACCCGCAAGCTCTTGCGTGTGCTTCAGCTTGATGTTCGCAATATCACTCGCGCAATCTTCGCCACGCGTCTCCACCAGCGCGGTCGTGCACACCCCGATCAGCTTTGGCTTCGTGCGGTTCTTGAGGTTGAGGATGGCTTCTTCAAGATGGTCGGCAGCGCCGAGGATGGTCGCCACCTCATCCATCGCTGTTGTCTGCAATGGAATCGTTTCTTTGAAGTGCCGTACGAAGAGCACGAGCGCGAAGCTTGTGCATCCCTGGCTGCCGTGGAACAGCGGCATCGCGCCGTCGACCCCAAGAAAGGCAAAGGCGGCACCCAGCGGCTGCGACGACTTCAGCGGGTTCACCGCCGCGGATTTGGTCTGGGGAAGGATGCGGGCCATCGGTCGCCTCAACACTCGCTGAACTCGTGTGCCGTCGCGCCGGCGAATTCATCGAACAGGTGCCCGGACTCCTTCTTCGTGCATGGCAGTTCGTCTTTTAGATCAGGCTGGCAATCCCACGGGGCCGGCTGGCGCACCTGAGACCAGACCGGATTGTGAATGGCGAGGTCGATCTGGCGTACGAGTTCCACCATGCCGGCATAGCCGGCATAAGGGTGCTGGCGCTCCTGGTTGATATCGAGCCAGGGCGTCTTGGCCTTGAGCGCAATGAATTGCGTGCGACCGCCCGACAGCATGATATCGGCCCTGTGTTCAGAGAGCATGGCGTACAGCTCGCGCGCAGCCATGTATTCGAACATATGCTTGTCGTGCTTGAGAACTTGTTTGATGCGCTCCTTGTCCTGCACCGTAGATTTCTTGACCGAGGTGCCGACGATCTCGATTCCGATCTCCATCAGCGCACGGACAACCGACCAGGACTTCACACCGCCTGTGTTGAGCAGCACGCGCTTGCCTTGGAGCCTTTGCCGGTAGGATTCGAGTTTCTTCCACGCGATCGCCTCCTGCTGCGCGATCAGCGTCTCCGTGCGCTCGAGGATCTCCGGATCGGCGCCCTTCCTCACCAGCAGCCTGACAAGGTTGCGAAGAGCTTGCGATGTGTCGGAGATGCCATAGAAGGAGCCCTCGAAGAACGGGATGTCCCAGCGCTCCTCCATCTTGCGGGCAAGACTGATCAGCGCGGTCGAGCACACGATCATTGCCGCCCGGGCGCGGTGCGCGGAAGCAATGTCGCGGTAACGCGCATCGCCGGGAATGCAGGCGCGCACCCGGATGCCGAGCCGATCGAGGAGCGGCTTTACAAGCCAGAATTCGCCCGAGAGGTTGAATTCGCCAAGGATGTTGATGTCGTAGGGCCCGGGGTCGTCGGGTTCGACCGTGCCGATGACATGATCGAGCAACGCCTCGGCGGCGAGCTTGTTGCCGAGGTTCTTGGAGCCTGCCAGGCCAGGCGCATTGATCGGCACCACGGCCAAACCGAACTTTTCCGTGGCGCGTTTGCACACGGCCTCGATGTCGTCACCGATCAGCGCCGTTACGCAAGTTGAGTAGACGAAGATCGCCGGCGGCGCGTATGTGTGCTTGATCTCGCGGATCGCCTTGAAGAGTTTCCGCTCGCCCTGCCCCATCACCAGGTCGAGTTCGGTGAGGTCGGTCGTGAAGCTTGTCCGCCACAAGGTCGGCCCTGACGAAACCGCACCACGGTTGTCCCAAGAATTGCCCTCGCAGGCGAGCGGCGCATGGACCAGATGCGCAACGTCGGTGATCGGCTGCAGGACGATCTTGGCTCCGTCAAAGGCGCAGCCGCCGGCTGCCGCCCCTGGTGTCAGCGACTTCGAGCAGCCCTCCTTGCGCGCCTTGGCATCTTTGCCACGGTTCTTATCGCAGGCGGGCTCATCGAAGGCGTCCTTGATTTTGGCGCTGAGGGAGGACATCGCTCAGCCTCCCCAGTCCATTGGGCAAGGAATGGCCTCGGCGAAAAGCCGGCCACGGCTCTTAGCGCGTGAGGTCATAGGAATAATCCGTCACACCCGTCTCGCTCGTCTCGCGATCGAGTTTGTCGAAGATCTTGTCGAGGATCGTCGTCAGCACGCGCAACGCGCCCTGGTAGCCAAAGAGCGCAAAGCGGTGATGATGGTGCCGATCGAAGATCGGAAACATCAGCCGGATCAGCGGCGTTCCGGTGTCGCGCTCCAGGTACTTGCCGTAGGAATTGCCGATCAAAAGGTCCACCGGCTCGGTAAAGAGCAGCGAGCGCAGCGCCCACAGGTCCTTGCCCGCCCAAACCTGGGCAGCCTTGCCGAAAGGCGAGGATGCTAGCAGCTTCTTCAAATCGGCTTCCCATGCCGAGGTGCCATTGGTGGCGAGGCAATGGGTTGGCTCGCCGCCGGTCTCCATGACAAAGCGGGCCATTGCGTGAACGAAGTCGGGATCACCGTAGATGGCGTATTTCTTACCATGCAGCCAGGATTGGCTGTCCGCCATGGCGTCTACCAGTCGGCCGCGCTCGAGGCGAATTGCCTCGGGAATCTCCTTGCCGGAAATCGCCGCGACCTCCATCAGGAATTCGTCCGTCGCCTGAACGCCGAGCGGATAGTGGAACGAGGCCGTCGCCTGCCCGACCTCCTCGCAATAGCCCAGTGTCTTTCGGGTGTTGTGATGCTGCAGCGAAAGCGTTGCCTCGGCGTTGAGGGCCTTCTTCACCTCGTTGATCTTCGTGCCCCCGTCATACATGCGGTATTCACCGTCCGAAGGCGTATCGAACTGGTCAGAGGCATCCTGGATCAATGTATAGGACACGCCCATTACATCGAGCAGGCGCTTGAGCTCCCGGTTGTTGCCGACGCAGAAGCCGTCGAAGCCCGGAATGATGTTGATGGTTCCTTCGATTTGCGTACGCTCCTGACCTTTCCAGAAGTGCTCCAAAATGCCTTTGACCATGTTGTCATAGCCGTCGACATGACTGCCAACGAAGGCCGGGGTGTGGGCAAAGGGCACGTCGAAGTCGCGCGGGACTGAATCTTCGTCCTTGGCGTTCTGGATGAAGCTGTGCAGGTCGTCGCCAATGACCTCTGCCATACAGGTCGTCGACACGGCAATCATCTTGGGGTCGTAGAGCTGGTAGGTGTTGGCGAGCCCGTCGACCATGTTCTTCAGGCCGCCAAACACCGCCGCATCCTCGGTCATTGAGGAGGAGACCGCCGCGGCAGGCTCCTTGAAATGGCGCGACAGGTGCGAGCGGTAATAGGCGACGCAACCTTGGCTGCCGTGGACGAAGGACATGGTTCGCTCGAAGCCGGCGGCAGCGAATACCGCACCCAGCGGCTGGCAGGCCTTGGCCGGGTTCACGACAAGCGCTTTGCGGGCGAGGTTCTTTTCGCGGTATTCCCACGTCTGGGTGAAATCGCGCTGATCGGAAACGATTTCATCGGGGTGCGGACATTCGAAGTTTAGCTTCTTCTCAGCGAGCATCTTTCTGTATTCCGGCTCGCGGAACAGGGGAGCGTGATCGAGAATTTTTTCAGCCGACTGCGGCATGATGATTACCTCTTTTGCATCTGGCTGCGCGGGACGGCAGCTCAGGACGTCAAGACGTTCCAGGCTCCGGCGGATCAGAGGCCGCGGGAGTTCACCGTCTCAGTGGGAGACTGGGGCTGAAGCAAATGTTTATTCGGCAGCCATCGCCCGCTCATCGCCCCGGCTTCTTTTCCAAGGCGCGTGGAATAGGTCCCAGACCGGGTTGTTAATGGCGAGATCCACATCACGTGCGAAAATGGCAAAGCCGTCGTAGCCGTGATACGGGCCTGAATAATCCCAGGAATGCATCTGGCGGAACGGTATGCCCATCTTCTGCACCGGGTATTTTTCTTTGATTCCCGAGCCGACCAGATTTGGGCGAATCCCTTCGATGAATTTCTCCAACTCATAGCCGGTCACGTCATCGTAGATCAGCGTGCCGTTCTTCACGTAGTGGCCGGTGCGCTGATAGTCGTCGCTGTGGGCGAATTCATAGCCGGTGCCCACGATGACCATGCCGAGGTCCTCGTAGGCCGTGACGACGTGGCGGGGGCGCAGGCCGCCGACATAGAGCATCACGGTATTTCCTTCCAGGCGCGACAGGTACTTGGCGATGACCGCATCAACAAGCGGCCTGTACTTGGCAATGACCTTTTCGGTCTTCTCCTCGATTTCCGGCCCAAAATGCTTGGCTATGTTGCGCAGAGAGGCTTCGATCTGGGAGGGACCGAAGAAATTGTACTCCATCCAGGCGACGCCATACTTTTCCTCCATATGCCGACAGATGTAATTCATCGACCGGTAGCAGTGGATAAGATTGAGCTTAGCCTTCGGGGCGCGCTCGATCTCTGCGAGTGTGGCGTCACCCGACCAGTTGCCAACCACGCGCAGCCCTATCTCCTCAAGCAGTATGCGCGAGGCCCAGGCATCGCCGCCGATATTGTAGTCGCCGATGACGTTGACGTCGTAGGGGCCGGCCTCGAACTTGACATCCTTTTTGTCGAAGACCCAATCCCGGATTGCATCATTGGCGATGTGGTGGCCAAGCGACTGCGAGACGCCGCGGAAGCCCTCGCAGCGTACCGGCACGATCGTCTTGTCATACTCCTTGGTCTTTTTGCGAGAAACGGCCTCGGTGTCATCGCCAATCAGGCCGATAGGGCATTCGGACTGCACGGTGATGCCGTTGTTGAGCGGAAACAAGACTTCAATCTCGTCAATGATCTGTTCCAGCTTCTTGTCGCCGCCGAAGACGATGTCCTTCTCCTGGAAATCGGAGGTGAACTGCATTGTCCCGAACGTGTCGACGCCCGTTGTACCGACGTAGTAGTTGCGGCGCTGCGACCAAGAATATTGGCCGCAGCCGACCGGGCCGTGCGAGATATGGACCATATCCTTGACTGGCCCCCACACCACGCCTTTCGAACCAGCATATGCACAGCCGCGAATCGTCATCACCCCGGGAATGGACTTGATGTTCGATTTGACGTCGCATTCGGAAAGGACCTCGCTTTCCCCGCCAGCCTCGTTGCCGCTCTTTGCGACGTTGAGGTGCTTCTTGCGGCGCTTCGCCGCCTTGTCGGGATAATGCGACAGCACCTCTTCGATAAGCTTCGCATGAAGAGCACCGTCATTCTCGTATTCCCGGCTCATGAGTCCCCCTTTCAAGGTTGGGTGACGCCTCAAAGAATAGGCGCCGTTCTCTGCAAGGCGCGCCGATTCATGGCAGCGCTAATGTCACTACTGGGCCGCCGCCTTCGCCGCTTCCTTGGAGTGAAGCTCGGCAAGCATCTGCTCGTCGGTCTTCATGATGCCGAAGTCGAGCAGCATCTCCTCCAGCTCCTCCATGGTGATCGGCGTCGGGATCGTACCCTGGCCCGAATTGGCGTGGATCTTCTCGGCCAGAGCGCGGTATTCCCCTGCCTGCTTTGAGTCCGGCGCGTACTGGATCACCGACATCTTCCTGAGTTCGGCATGTTGGACGATGTTGTCGCGGGGCACGAAGTGGATGAGCTTGGAATTCAATCGGCCAGCCAGTGCTTCGGCCAGATCGAGTTCGCGGTCGGTTTGACGTTCATTGCAGATCAGCCCGCCCAGCCGCACACCGCCCGAATGGGCATATTTGAGGATGCCCTTGGCGATGTTGTTGGCGGCATAGAGCGCCATCATCTCGCCGGACATGACGATATAGATCTCCTGGGCCTTGCCTTCGCGGATCGGCATGGCGAAGCCGCCGCATACCACGTCGCCGAGGACGTCATAGGAGACATAATCGACATCGTCATAAGCGCCATTCTCCTCGAGGAAATTGATCGAGGTGATGACGCCGCGGCCGGCGCAACCGACACCCGGCTCGGGGCCGCCGGACTCCACGCACTTGATGCCTCTGTAGCCCACCTTGAGCACGTCCTGGAGTTCGAGGTCTTCCACCGAGCCTTCCTGTGCGGCGAGATCCAGGACGGTATCCTGAGCTTTCGAATTCAGGATCAAGCGTGTGGAATCGGCTTTGGGGTCGCATCCTACGATGAGGATTCTCTGCCCGAGGTCGACAAGGGCAGCGAGCGTATTTTGGGACGTGGTGGACTTGCCGATGCCGCCTTTTCCGTAAAAGGCGATCTGACGCAGACCTGACATAATAGCTTTCCTTCCTTCGTTCTAATTATCGCGACTGCCCGCGACACAAGTGCCGATAGGCAGCTCGTGCCGCCTCACACCAAGCATCGCAAAAAGCGTACCAGCGTGATCGGCCGATCCCAGAAGAAACTTTGTCATTAAATTCCAGCCGCTTAGACGGCGGCAAAACGCGCGAACGGGCCTTTCAGGCGTCTGTCACGGACACGACAAAGCCGACACAGATTGTCGTGCGCCATCCAAACCGCCGTGTGTCGAGCTCGAAGCGGGAGAATGGGGAAGTTAGCCCAAAGCTGATGGCGAGACCATCGGAAGACATCGGCTCTTGTCTTTCCAGCCTGCCATTGATCGGGCGGTCGCTGGATGAGCAGGAGCCTGGGGCTTGACCGCGGCGCGGGTAGTTCAGGCAGGCTTACAGAGCGGGAACGCCGGCGGCCGATAGACATCCGCGCTTAACCTTTCATAGCCCGTCTACAAGTTGGTTCCGCCGACGCGCTATATGGAAGCCAAATAATTCAGTAGCTTAGCCGAGAGCATTGATTTTTTCAGAAAGATACGTGTTATACGCGTATGAACCGCCGAACCCATGGTCGGCGCCCTCATGCGCGTGAGACCCCGTTGTGGGCGAGGCTCGCGACTGGCTGCACGATCCTAGCCGGCCTGCTTGCCATTGAGTTTGGTCCCGCCGCGGTAGGCTGCGGCATCAAGGGCAACATCAGCTACAACACTGGCAAGAAGATTATCACGTTCTTGGACAGGAATCTTACTGGGAGACACGCATCAACCTATTGAAGGGCGAGCGGTGGTTTTGTTCAGAGGAAGCTGCACGAAAGGCGGGCGGGCGGGCTTCGAGAGGTTAGTGTCGCGGCAGCTTGCAGATCTGCCCACGGGGCCGCCACGATCGCAAAGTGTGTACAAAAGCGCCCTCTCTGCCGAACTGAACAGTGCTCACGGCCATAGCCTCGGATGAGCCCGACTGGCTTGACCTCTGCATGATGAGAGCAGCTTTTACACCAGGTGCGCAGCACATGTCTTTAACGAACGCATCGTCTTCAAGAATATAGAGAGCAATTCGGAAAACCGAGTAGTTGGCGGCGAAGCTAGGAGAAGGTATACACTACCCTCTTGTTACCCCAGAGTAGAACGTGCAGCTGCGGCAAGACGCGGGCTTCGAACCACCTGTCGCTGGTCACCTTTTCTACCAGCGGTTCCATGCGCATCATATTCCGTCGGACTCGACAGAGACGTCTTCATTACCACGGCGGGGCGGCGTGTGATTGCCGGGTTGCAGACAAACCTCGCCGCGACGTATTTGGGACGAGTGGTGTCGGCACCGAATCCCTATCATTTAGACTAGCCAGCTTGGGGAGCGCCGTCAGACCGCCAGACCGGAAGAGGAGGCTTCGCGCCAACTTGTGCCAAGAATGTTGGACCGTGCGGAACCGCTGGGGCGGCGCTCAACTCTGGCGCAGGATGAAGCGTCGATTGGGTGAATGAATAGGGCGCGCGTTCGACGGGTAGAGTGAGGCAAATCGCTGGATGTCTGCCGGATCAACGTCAACCGGTTCCATCGCCACCATCCACTCGACGTTTTCGGTGCACGGCGGCGTCGTCAGTGAGCCCTCATAAGTCCAATAGCCAAGCGAGGCTGGCAGAAGCCAGTTGGGATTCACCTCGTCGATCGTCACCTCCCCATTCGGCAGTTCGGGAAAGGCCGCAGCAAGGGCAGCAAAGCTGGCATTTGTCGCGCCGGGCGTTAAAAAGACGCCCAGCACGCCCAGAGTACCACTTTGCGTGTCCTTGTGAACGAAATGCACCTCCATCGGGAAGCTCTTGCCCGCCACGTGATGTTCGCTTGGCGCATGGAAATGGAACTGTACCAGTTCGTAGACACGATCGCCGCGGGTCAGCGTGCTGCCTTGTGGCATATTGATTTGAATGGTGTGGCCGTTGTTCACCATATTGCCGCCGCCCTTGTGCCAGCCGATGGCGATATGCGGGATATCCGCCTTGACCGCGCTGTTGATATTGATCGGCGATTGCTGCGTGCCGGCAGAGCATACGAAATTTTCCTTATCCAGATCAGCCCAGTGCTCCGGTCCGACCGGACCGGTGTACCCCCAATGGGCACTGGTCGCTTGGGCGGCTTGAACGCAAATCCGGCATGCGCCGAGCGCAACCAACCCTTTGATCAGGTGACGACGATACATATTACTTTTGCTCCTCTTGCGAACTGATGTTGGTGGCTGCCCTAATGGACGCGTGATGGCCAATCGGCGCGGCCAGTATTGTCCTTTGCAACTGATAGATGCCCGCACGCCTTGGCGTGCTTTCATAAGTGCGGCTGCCGTTTCTCGGCTGGCCGGCTTCTGCAGCCCGCAACGGGGGCAGTTTCAACCAGCTAAACGATAAAAAATTTTAGCAGACCAGCGCTTGACCCCCGCCGCAAAGGCACAGGCGAAGGTGATCACTGCGCGGCTGCCGTTCGCGCCGGAGGCCGCATCGCTATACTTTACACTCGCTGCCCAAGGAGACGCAGGCGACCCCAATACGTTTTCATCGCTACTCCCGACGCAGCCGACCCACGCCACGAAAACGTTGCTATATTTCACGTTGGGCCAATGAGGAAATCGATCTTCTTTATGGAAGGCATTTGCGCAATGGATGCATTCCCATGCTGACAGTCGTGCGTCAGGCCGGACAATGAGATACATCGATAAGAGCTGGACAAGGATGAGGGGATGACGTGCTTGCGACGGAGCAGGTGGGGCGAGAAGGCCAGTTCTTGCGGATTTCAACTTTGCGTGACGACAGCTCATCGGAGTCAAGGTGACACACGCCGGCAGCGGGGTGTCCGGGCGGTTTCCAGCCGCACAATCGCGAGACCGCTGACGCGAACAAAGCTCGGCTGTACTCGGCACGCGAAGAGAGCCTGCCAAGCCGTTGGAGCCCGGCCTTCCGGTGCGACGCAAGCCACAGACTAGACCGCCCTCTTGTTACCCCAAAGCAGAACGTGCAGCTGCGGCAACACGCGGGCTTCGAACCACCTGTCGCTAGTCACCCTTTCGACAAGCCATTCCATTCGCATCATTATTCCGTCCAAGTCGACAGAGGCGTCTTCACTGCCAGGGAGCGGCGGCGTGTGATTGCCGGGTTGCAGATAGATCGGAAGGTGCGGATATCTCGCCGCGACTTCTTTGGCGTAGGCATAGTCACTCTCGTCGAAAACGACGAGCTTGAGCACGATTTGCGGCTTCTCTTGCGCCGCTTCGAGGCATGCATCAAACGCAGCCCAACGGGTCGTCATCTCGCTGGACGGCGGCTTTGGGCTAAGGGTCAGCACGTCAAGATCCGCAAACCACTCCCTCACCACGGAACCCTGCGTTTCCAGTGCAAAACGATAGCCCTCGCGATGGCCTCGTTCTATGAGGGGACCGAACGGCTGAATGGCCGGGTTGCCGCCTGACAAGGAGACCATAACCGGCCTGCCGCCGGAAAGCGCATGGACGGTTTGCCACACGGCATCGATCGGCATCGGTAGCCATTCATGGCGATACTGATTGTCCACCGCGTGAAGGCTGTCGCACCATGAACAGCGATAATCACATCCGCCGGTTCTGATGAACACCGTCGGCAAGCCGATGAGCACGCCCTCGCCCTGGATAGTCGGCCCGAATATCTCGCTCACACGGATTGCGGGATGCATGTCGGTCACGGACGGTATTCCGCCCAAGTTTTCGGTGTTTCGCTAACGCGCACGGCCGCGGTCTGCGGCAGACGTGCCTTGCACCATTCATAGAAATGTCTGGCCAGGCATTCCGCCGTGACCTTCTCATGTCCCAGCACGTCGTTGAGGTGCCGATGGTCGAAGCTCTCGTCAATGTAGCGTTTGAGCGGCGCCAGATCGTGATAGTCGCGCACGAAGCCGTGGGCGTCCAGTTCCTTGGCCGACAGCTCCACTACGACGACATAGTTATGCCCGTGCAGGCGCGCGCATTGATGGTTGGGAGGCAAGGAGGTGAGCTGATGCGAGGCCGAGAAGTGGAATTCCTTGCTGATGTGGAACATTACGCGCGCCTCCTGCGCAGCGCCTCAAGCCAGAAATCGGCGTCCTCGTAGTCGGTGGGATCAGCGTGCCCGGCGAGATGGAACGCTTCGCGCCGCTCGACGCAGGTCCCGCATCGTCCGCAGTGACGCACGCCGCCCTTGTAACAGGACCAGGTCTCAGCAAACGGGGTGCCGTATCTTGCGCCATCCGCAACAATGTCAGCTTTTCCGAGATTCACATACGGTGCATAGAGGCGTATCTGCGCATAGCCGTCGAGCGCGCGGTCTTGCATTGTCTGGAAAGCTTCAATGAAGGCCGGACGGCAATCGGGATAGATGAAATGGTCCCCACCATGCACGGCCGCCGCCACCGCTTCGGCGCTGTGGGCGGCGGCGAGACCGAAGGCGATTGCCAACATGATGGCATTGCGGTTCGGCACCACCGTAATCTTCATCGTGTCTTCGGCGTAGTGGCCGTCCGGCACGTCGATACTGCTAGTCAGCGCTGAGCCGGAAAGGCCACGGCCAATTTCGCCGATGTCGATGATCTGGTGCGGGACCTTCAGTCGCTGCGCGCAAAGAGCGGCGAAGCCCAATTCCTTCCTGTGCCGTTGGCCATAGTCGAAAGATAGAAGGCCGGTGAGTTCGTGCTCCGCTGCCACCATGTGAGCAAGGGAAACGGAGTCCAATCCGCCAGAGCAGACGGCGAGAGTCTTCATCATTGGTATCCTTGTTTTGACCGGGTAAGGCTGCGACCGGAGATTTCTCTGCGCCCCCACTACTCCAGCGACTCAGTTTTGTGAACCGGGAGAATTTGCGCTCAGCCCGATTGGAACGGGAGTGCGTCGCGTCCAACACGCGTGATCAATAAAAGTTGAGCGCTTCAGCAGTTTGTTTCGCATCGCGCCAACTTTCGCAACCTGCTGTCCGATCGTCGACTTCGAGACAAGGTGATGTTCGGCCGACATCGGCTGACTCTTAATTAAGCCGCAGAACACATGTTGGCTTTCTGGCCTTCGCTTGTGCGGTTGGCGAGGGCGACATGGATGCCAGCAAATTTGACATTGGCGACATCCGCCTGGAGAACCCTGCGCGGCGCGATTGAGGCCGCAGGCGAGCCTGCTCTAACTGCCGCCCTACAGTCCCGACTTCAATCCGATTGAGAACGCCTTCGCCCAACCTAAGGCGCTGCTGCGAGCAAAGGCCGAGATAACCATCAAGGCTCTATGGGACTGACGTTGCCCCAGCAGTTTTGAGTTCGTTTCCGGCGTGGGTTGTGCCCTGCTGGGCGGGTGAAGCGACGGGCGCTGGCGCGGAGCCTTTGGCATAGCGCAGCGCGAGCGACCGTCGCGGATTGAAGGTGCTGGCGAACTTGGCCGGGGTCTGCCAGGGGGGAGTGCGGCCGCGCGGTGTTGTAGTCGGCGTGCCACAGGGCGATGGCTACGCGCGCCTGAGCCAGCGAGGTGAACAGCGTCTCGTTGAGCAGTTCATCGCGCAGTCGGCCGTTGAAGCTCTCGATGAAGCCATTCTGCATCGGCTTGCCGGGCGCAATGTAATGCCATTCGACGCGGTTCTGATCCGCCCAGGAGAGGATGGCGTTCGAGGTGAACTCGCTGCCATTGTCGCTGACGATCATCCTGGGCCGGCCCCGCTCGGTGATGAGCCGTCCAATTCGCGGGCAACCCGCATGCCCGAGAGAGACGTATCAACGATGAGTGCGAGGCACTCTCTCGTGCAGTCGTCGACGACGGCCAGGATGCGGAAGCGGCGCCCGTCGGTGAGCTGGTCCGATACGAAGTCGAGCGACCAGCGCTCGTCGGGCCTCAGCGGCACCAGCATCGGCGCCCTGGTCCCGATCGCCCGCTTGCGGCCGCCACGGCGGCGACGGCGAGCTTCTCCTCCCGATAGAGCCGGAACAGCTTCTTGTGGTTCACGACCAGGCCCTCCCGCCTCAGCATCACGAGAAGACGCCGGTAGCCGAACCGGCGACGCTCCTGCGCGATCGGCCTTCATCCGCTCGCGAACCTCGCGGTCGTCCGGCCTGCTGGTCTGGTAGCGAACCGTCATGCGGCAACAGCCGATGGCTTTACACGCCCGCCGTTCGCTCATCCCGAAGCCTTCCTTCAGGCGAGCGACAGCTTTCCGCTTGGCGGCGGGCGTCACCATTTCTTTCCCACAAGGTCCTTCAACGCGGCATTGTCGAGCATGGCGTCGGCCAAAAGCCGCTTCAGGCGCGTGTTCTCGTCCTCCAGCGCCTTCAGGTCGCCGAGCCTCGGTGACATCCATCCCGCCGAAGCGGGCCTTCCAATTGTAGATCGAGGCGTCGCTGACCCCGTGCTTGCGGCACAGATCGCCAACCGATACCCCGGCCTCGTGTTTCTTCAAAATTCCGATGATCTGCTCTTCAGAGAAGCGGCTGCGTTTCATGTCCTGGTCCTCTGGATGGGCCAGAACGAACTTCAAACCGGATTAGATCAGAGGGGCAAGGTCAGGACGCCTCGGCGCGGTCGTCGACCTCTTCACCCCAGCCGAATGTGCCAACTACTTCAAAGCCGCAGGATATGACCTGGATCAGATAGGACGTGCTCCAATGGTTTACACCTGACACAGGAGTCCGGCCCCCACAACCGTTTCGCAATGAGGAGCAGCGCTGCCGCTGCTCCTCCAATCACACGACGGATTCACGATGCGGCAACTCGAGCCATGATTTCGGATCCAATGGCCGATGCGGTGTATAGTGAGGCATCCAGCGGCAAATCCCCAAATGCCAGTTGACACAGAAGATAATTAGCACCTGCCTCTTCCAGCTGATCAAGGAGAGCTTTTCGGACAGAATCTGCCGTTCCCACGACGCACAATTCACTTTCAATTGCTGCATCGAAGTTCAAAGGCAAGTTTGGTGGAGTGGAAATGGCATTTAGTTCGTATAGAAATTTGAAGCTATTGAGCCATCGTTCATAGGCAGGTGCTGCGAGCAAATACGCATCTGTTTCAGAACGCCCTATCACCACCATTCGGAGCAATCCAAGAAATGGCGCTTGCTGGCCAATGTCAGCATCGTGAATTCGGGCGGCGCGGAACGCGTCGGTAACGCTGCGAACAGAAGTGGAAGGTCCGACGCAGGCGATGTTTGCCCCATTCGCAGCGGCCCAGCTAGCCGGCTCGGGTCGATTGGTGGCGATCCATGTCGGCGGACGGGGATATTGGTGAGGTCTCAACGTCAGCGGAACATCTTTCAACTCAAAGTGGCGGCCCTGATAAGAAAGCGTCCCGCCTTTCATCGCATTGATGAGAATCTCACTGGCCTCCGCATACTGTTCTGGTGCTGCTTCTACAGCAACCCCGAAGTATCCCAATTCAGTGGGAGCAGAGCCGCGCCCTATGCCGAGTTCAAGCCTGCCGCCGCTCAACTGATCAAGCATGCAGATCTCCTCGAAGGCACGCAGCGGATGATAGAGCGCAAGTAGCATTACCATGGGACCAACACGAAGACTGCGGGTTCGCTGGGCGACGCTCGCTAAGAACAAATTCGGTGATGGACCTCTGCCATGCGGCGTACAGTGGTGCTCGGCGAGATGATACGCATAAAAGCCATAGCCATCGCACGCTTCTGCTAGGCTCAGCCGATCTGCATATTGTTGTGCGATGTCATCGCCGTTTTCGTCCAGATGATCGAAGATGCCGAAGGTCAGGCCCGAAGCGGAAATTTTCTTCAATTAATTGTTCTCCAAATTACCTATATTTATTCGCTAATCATCATAGCTCACGACATATCATTACTTGATGCTTAATGTGAATCGACTTCATGCTTGTGAGCACCGCGATCCTTCTTAAAGTTCATACAGACGCGTTCGGCGGCAGCAAGGAATTTGTCCATCTGCTCTGTGGTGCCAATGCTGACGCGAATACAGTTCTTCAAATCTACGTCAGGAAAGCTGGCGATGAGGATCGCCTGCTCTTTCAACGCGGCTTGCCAGCATGAGCCCTCCTGTCCCGCCGGCACACGGGCCAGCAAAAAGTTTGCGTGGGAGGGTGTTACGGAAAAGCCAAGTTGCAACAGCGCCAGGGTCACTCGCTGTCGTTCATGCTTGATGTGCCTGTGGTTCTCTTCGTAGGCGTGGCGATGCGCAAGAATGCTTTTCCCGACCGCCTGCCCGATCACGTTCATGTTGAAGACATTCTGGATGTTGCGCAGCCTGCCAATGATTTCTGGGTGACCGAAACCGAAGCCGACTCGCACGCCAGCGGCAGCATAGCTCTTTGAAAAAGTCCTCAAGATCAAAAGATTCGGATGTCTATTGACGAGGCGCAGGGCATTGTCGGGTGCGAAGTCAACGTAGGCCTCATCCAAGACGACCAAGCGATCTGCTTGCTCCACAAGGCGTTCGATTTCGGCCACCGGCACGAATGTTCCGGTCGGATTGTTCGGATTAGCCAACAGAATGAACTTCGCGTCTTTTGCGGGGCCGGACAGCAGTTTTTCTATCGGCAGGGGATGAGCTTCGCTCGATGCGATTTCGAGAAACTCGGCACCCTGCAACATGGCAAGTTTACGGTTGAACGAAAATCCGGGCGACAGCATTGCCACTCTATCTCCTGGGGCGAGGAAAGCTCTGTAGATGAGTCCGAGCAGCTCCGACGAACCGTTGCCGGCAATCACCTGATCTTTGGAAAATCCGTAAGCATCGGAGGCAGCTGCCCTTAAGCTGAGATTGTCGTCTTCCGGATAAAGATACTGGTGTTCGATCGCAGCAATTGCACTTTGCATTACGCTCTTCGGCAACGGAAACGGGTTCTCGTTCGTATTTAGCTTAACGCAGTTTGCATCCGTCGCTGGTCCGTTGGACGAGAGAGCATCTAATTTGCTGGCCACCGGCGAAAAAAGCGAAAGCACGGTCTTCAGTTTTGCATCGCACATGTTCTTCTCCGTTTTTCAGTCCCGCAGGGCATGTGACATGAGGCAATCGTTGATCGTGACTTGATCGACGTTCGGCTATATCAGCGCTGCCTTCCCACCCTGGTGGGGATCGCCGACCACGGTTTGGATTTGACACCGGGAAGCTGTCGAGAACCTGATGACGACCCAACGTTTGGCCGACGGCCGATTCGGCGCAACAGACGGTGTTTCAACATCGCATCGTCCTCAAAGCCGCATGCAGGGCCTGCACGACAGCCCGTCTCCAGCGCCCGCAGATAGGTGGAAGCCGAAGTCTTGCCGAACCTCAGTTGCTCTGCCACCTTGGCCCACCGGACTGCCCTGTTTATGGGTCAGGCGCAGGATATCTCTGACGCTCGTTCGTCTTGCTTGCTTCCGTCTTGGCATGGGCTCTCTCGGTTTGCTGATGAGAGAGCCAAATACCGGCTCATCTGAGCATGAGACGCAGGCCTGACGATATGGAGCGTCGCTGGTGGCGCGCGTAGCCGAGAGGGTTCGCCTCGCTGGCGGGGCATGCAAGACGGCGCACCTCCTTAGCCATCCTGTCCCATCGTCTCAGATCGTGAGGCGCACCTTATAGTCGGTGAGGAGATCTTGCAGGGTCAGGTTACGCCCTAGCGCTTAAGGTTGTTGGTCGCACCGAGCAAGCGCGGGACCTGTCGACGGACAACAGCGGTGCCACTGCCGGCACTAGGTGTGAGCTTTCGAGAGGTTGTCCATTCGGACCGGACCGAGGAGACTGGAGTTACCACGCTTCAGCATCCATC